>NZ_PUHY01000014.1:0-300000 GCF_002967765.1 Blastopirellula marina
CTTGCCAACTCCGATGTGAGCCAACGTAATAACGGTGTCCTTGATATTGGTAGACCCTCGTCACTTCGGCGAAGTAAGCTCCGCCCTGGGTGAGCGTCGCCAGGAAGTGGCCATCGGTTAGGTCCCCGTCTACATCCGGAATCACGTTCCCGGCAGCATCGAGGAGGCGTACGATCGCGGAAATGCCATCGGCGGACGGCGTGCGAATATCGAGTTCCACCTGGTTGCCCGCGCTGAATGTCCCCAGGGCGTAGACGTCTTCGTCGATGTTCGCCCCTTCGGGGCCCATCAACGTTCCGGCGACCGTGCCTACCTGGATCGTCCCCGAGGCGGTCAACGTAATGGGATCGGCGTTGGCAATCGAGTCATTGTTGTAGCTGCCATCCGATTCGAGATCGATGCCGCGAGCCCGCTCGATACGCAACTGGTAAGTCCCTTCGTTCGAGGTCGAGTCCCCGAAGACACGTACGTAGTAAGTACCATCCTCGTCTACTTGGTAGTGGCTATAGTAGGAACTCGCCCCAGGGCCCGCATCTCGTTCACTGGCAAGGTAGTTGCCGGTCGAATCGTAAAGGTAAATCTCGGAGTCGAGTGCCTGATGATCGCCGAACCGATCAACGGCCACCGCGATCCGATCTCCGGCTTGCGCCTCGAACGACCACCAGTCTTGATCGCCTGCTGGGTCGATCGCTCCCAGGCCGCGTCCGATCGCCAGCCCGCTTCCGGCGAGTTCTTCCGTTAACGGAACTGCTGTTGCCTCGGCGAGGCTTCCGTTCGCACCACTCTCCAACTGGTAGACATCGGGGAAGTCGATCGTGAAGTGACGAACCAAGGCATCTCCGCCTGTTCCATCTCCGTTACCGTCCAACGGGTTCCCCACCACATCGGTCACGGACGAGGCAACCGTCAGTCGATAGTCACCCCGGTCAAGCGGCCCATCGGTGACCAGCAGCGAGACGCTCGTTCCTCCGGTATACGCGGGGGAAATCTGGAGGTCGTAGCTAACGTCATCCAGTGTATCGAACTGCCCATCTGGACCGCTGGAGACAAGATCGAAATTGGCAGACGCAACCGAATTGATGGCGAGGGGTTCGTCAAAGCCGAGCGTGAATTCAATTGTTGGCTGGTCAGTGGTTTCGTTTTCGGCTGGCAATCCAGAAAGACTTACGATGCTCGGTTCGATCGTGTCGAGTATCTGGGTTTGTAGAAGGTACCGTCCCCCGGCATCTCCCGTTACTCGTGCAAAGTAACGCCCGCTGGACGGTAAGGTTCCTTCGAAGGTCGAATCATCACCGTCTCCATCGACACTAAGGACGGAAGTGCCCGAACTATCGATGACCTCCGCCATGGCACTGAGGGTACTGCCTATTTCGGTGGCAATCGTAAGATTGACCGTGTTGCCGCCATTGCGAAACCCCAGATCGTAGACATCCTGGTCGGCAGCAGTAAACAAGTTACCTGCGATATCGCCTTCGAGCGTTGTCCCCAACGGCGAAAGGCTAATTGGCGTGGCTCCGCCTAAAGTATCGTTTTGAGAGTTTGAATCATTTTCAAGGTCAACGGATCGACCGATATCGACTTCAGCGCGGTAGGTGCCGGTTGACGATCTATATCCATTGACCCTCAGGTAGTATGTTCCGCTCGAATTGATGAGGTAGTTCGAGATGAGGGAATCGTATCCGGGGCCACCATCGTCGTTAGCCGTTAAATAACCATCGGCAGAGTTACGCAGTTCCAGGTAAGTATCGAGACTAGACGTCGCACGAATGTGGACAGTCAATTGATCACCGGCTACGGCTTCGATCCGCCAATAATCAACATCTCCACTGGGACTGATCTCGCCGGTTGCACATCCTTGCAGCAGGCCGCTTCCTGCGATCTCCTCCGTGAATGCCAGGCTTAAGGCACCGGTCGTATCGTCATTGTCTGATGCTTCAATAACGCAGGCTGCTAGCATTCTGCGGTCTTCAAGCATCTCCACGTGGCGACGCGCCTGCTTTCGAAATCGTTGGCGGAGGCGTGCTGACTTTTTCATGTCGACGTCCGTTTTTGAGGGCGATAGGGATTAGTCCCGCCCTTTAGAATGCGGTTGGCCACCTCACTGTGAGGGGTTTGTGGGGCTTTCAGAATACCCGCTTGAAATGCGCAAGCAAGACAAAACCGAAATCGATTAAAGTTTTTTGAAAGAAATGTTGCGGCTGATAGATAGGCCTTAAAGCCAAAAAATAAGGCCGAATGGTTACTTCGCAAACATCTGTAATGGCGTCGATGATTTTAACGAGTATCCGATTCTCATCGAAAACTGCTTGTACGTGGTATCGAAGATCGACTGCCAGAGCATGGATTATCTTGGTCGAAACGGAGTCGAGTTCCCTATCTCGGATCATTGACCTGCCCCCTTCAACTGCGTTAATTCGGTAGTTTAGTCTTTGAGGAATGCGTGCTCACTTGAAGGGAGATTTCTTATGCCGAGAAGACGATTCACGCCTGAACAGATTATCTGCCATCTCCGCACAGCATACTTACTACCGCTGACGGAAGGAGTCCGGTGGCGTTCGTACCGATCAGGCCAAGCGTTTGAAAGAACTTGAGAAAGAGAATGCTCGACTGAAGCGACTGCTGGCGGACGCCGAACTGAATAAGGCGATCCTGAAGGAGGCCGCTTCGCGAAACTTCTGAGCCCGGACAAGCGACGGCAAATCGTCGAGCATGTGTGAGATACCTTGGGGCGCAAGGGAGTCTCTGAACGGAGGACTTGCCGTGTTCGCTCGGTTCTCGACGAAGGTCCGCGACTGGCTGGAAAGAGTCGAAGTGAATACCTTGTACATCGAACTAGGCAGTCCCTGGGAGAACGGCTATATCGAATCCTTCAACCGGAAGCTTCGAGATGACCTACTCGATCGAGAGATCTTCGACACGTTGCTGGACGCAAAAGTGTCGATCGAACGGTGGCGCGTCGAGTACAACACAGGACGAGAGAAGATTTAGAATTTAGTGTGTTCAGCAGAACAACTTGAGAACACCCAGGCTTGGAAAAGACGGCCTCGTCAGATTGACGTGAACTGACAAGGCCGCGAGCGTTTGCTAATTCATTAATTCGTTCTTTGCTAGTTCCAATTGCCTAGAACCTGGCCATCACGAATCGAGTGCAGATTGCAATAAACATCCGAGGATAAATTCTCCGTGAGGAAGTGAACTGACCCGTCGCCAAATAGGAACTGTGCGCCACCGGGATGATAGCTGAATGCACAGTCGTCATTGATGGCCGTAATCATCTTGCTCGCACTGCAGCGGCAGTTAATTGGGGAATTCGTTCTTCCATTGATGCGGGCACCTTCATCGGTGCCAGCGCCACCAATCCAAACAGGCCAGTCGTCCACTTTAGCGCTCGTTGCATCAACGGGGAAAGGTCCCGTGTAACCTTGCCAAGTGGACGCCGTGGGCGAGACGTAGGAAGATTCACCCGCAAAGATTGTATTCGTCAAGCCGTCGGTCACTTCGGCAAAACGTCGCCCGATCGAACCGTTATCGTTGACATTTTCCCAAAGTTTGTGCATGGCACCATCGTCACCGTAGCAGCTTCCACCGGCTGCCTTGTAGTCGGTAACTGCGTAACCCACAGACTGGCTATGATTGGTTGTCATCCCTCCGGTTGTTCCTGGGATGGAGTAAGTCGCCGGAACGATTTCTGGCAGAGCAGAACTCGGACAACGGTACATTGACAGTACCGTTTCACCGCCCGGGATTGGTCGACTATTGTTCGTGTAGTACGTTTCCACAGCACCGGGTGTCCCCGTCTTCACGCTTGTATCGAGCATGTCATACAGAGCACCTTGCTCGACAAAGGGCAATATTGACACCATCCATCCATAGCCATCGTCATCGAAAGATGACGGCTCACCTTTGGCTGGATTTGCCGACCAAATTGCACATGGCAGGCGACCATAGGTGTCGTTGTAATTATGCAAAGCGAGGCCAATTTGCTTGAGGTTGTTTTGGCAAGACATGCGTCGAGCCGCTTCTCTGGCTTGCTGCACTGCTGGCAACAAGAGCCCAACCAATACGCCGATGATCGCAATCACGACCAGAAGTTCGACGAGCGTAAAACCCACTTTCCGTTGAATCATAAAAGGTCCTTGCATAAGGAAGACCAGTCTCCGTCTCGCTACACAGTTAGAGAGAGTTAAAGGAGACCGACCATCCCTTTGTTATGAAGGACGCTCATTAAGACTTAATGTTTGCATCATTAAACCCACAAACAAATCAAGACGTTTGGCAACCTGTGTTGCGAAAGGCGTCGAGCACGCTGCCTAACACAACGAACTTAACTTGCCTTTGCCGGTCCTAGATAGGTCAGAAATTTGAGATGCGATCTATTCACGGACCATATATACGTCTTTGTCCGTGCGAATGATGATGTCACCGTCCGAGATGGCAGGTGATGCCAATACGGTGCCTTCAAGATGGTTTACGGCCAACACATTCCAGTCACCATTATTGGCCAATACCGTTGTCCGTCCTTCGATATCCGTGATGTAAATGCGCGATTCGGTGGCGACCATTGACGCACGGATTGCTCCAGTTGTCCGTCTACGCCGCAAGATCGTTCCCGTCGCCGCGTCATAGCAGTGATAGACTCCTTCGTCGGATAAGACATGTAGCAGATCATGACTGAGAAGCGGAGATGTCATGTAAGGAATGCCTTTGGTGGTCGACCAAATGAGTCGGTCTGAATTAGCGTCGTCAACATCGCGACTTAGACGCACGGCTATCAGGCGGTTATCACGCCCACCGGCAACGAACGCAAGATTAAGCGTTTCACTACAGACGACCGAACTGACAGTTTTCTCTGCCGGACCATCAACTTGCCAAAGTGGTTTTCCCGTGAGTCGATTGTAGGCGATGGTCTGTTCCGCCCCAGAAACGATCATCGCTGGCTGACCATCAATTGCACATAGACAGGGGCTTGAGAAGGAACGAATAGCGCGGGGACGCCGGGTCCGCCAGATCTGTTCTCCTGTCGTTTTGTTGAATGCAGCGATACAGCTGTCAGGGCCATCTTGCAGTCCGCTCACGAGCAAACGATCTTCATCAAGTATCAAGCCTGTGCAAAAACCGTGACGAGACTCAAACGTCGCGACATCAATTTGCCAGGCAATTTCACCATCCAGCGTTAACGAAGTGAGCTGCAACTTTCCGTCGAGGCAGAAAGCCACATAAATATGCTTACCATCCGTGACCGGTGTCGCCGACGCTGGTGTGTTGTCGCGATGCATTTCTTCAAATGGGCCGACACCGACTTGCTTGTTCCAGCGAACTGCACCAGTATCGCGGTCAAGACGAATCACACGTCGCGAAAGATCGCTTTCGACAGCCGAGGTGACGATGATCGCGTCGTCCCAGACGATCGGTGACGAATGCCCCACGCCTGGAATTGGAGTTTTCCATGCGACATTCTCTGTGGAACTCCAGGTCAATGGAACTTCTGACTCTTTCGAAATGCCGTCACCCGTCGGGCCTCGCCAACCAGGCCAATTGTCTGCATTGCATTCCTTGGCGATCAAAGTGGCTGAGATTACGATCAAAATGCAAAGCAATCGACTGAACGATATCATGAGAGCGATCCTGAACATACGGTACGTACTACAAAGAGTTATCGCGTTAGGTTAACGAGATCGGACCCCACTGATCGAAGAATCAACGTCACTCGAAGTCTTGTGTTCTTGCTGAAATTCGGCTAGTTCTTGCTGTGTTGCCTCGACAACGTTTGCCAACTCGCTGGCAAGCTGCCTGGCTAGCGACAGCGAACGACCATTCTTGGGTGAGATTATTTCTAGCTGCTTCAAGTGATCTAATGCTTTTTGCATTTCAATTGCTTCTTTTAGGACACGCTTCTGTTGTAGTAGGCGCTCTTCGAGTTGCTTTCGTCGTGCCGCTGGGCTTCCTTGCTTCGATGACAACACTTTTCCCAGCACGGATTGTAGGGCGACGATCTGTTGCTCTGCTTCCGCCAGCGACTGTTTCTGTTGATCCATCTGATGATTCCAAGCAGACGCTTGTTTCTGCAATTGACTGAGGACGGTTTGCTGGGACTGTATCAATGCCGTCATCGTTTCGACGGATGCCTCCGACTGCTCTACCAATTTTCGCTGGGAATCAGCATGAATCTCCGCTTGGGCCAACAGCGTTCTGAGTTCTTCGACAAGGCCATCGGGCGATGTGATTGGATTACCCTGAGATTGATCCACGAACGGAGTCGACTCGGTTGCAAACTTCAGTTCAGGCTTACTTTCGGCGAGACGTGTCGACTCGAATTGGTTTTGTATGGTGGCCAACTGCTTTAAGAACTGTTGCTTTCCCTGCGGATTGACAGGCAACTGCAACACATGTTGGCGTTCCAAGTTGTCCGCATTTAGAATGTGAACGCGGCCATGGGAGTCACCCACCACCAATTGCCCGCCTTTATTGGCCAAGCTCATGCATTCAATCTGTTCTCCTGCCTGGCCAGTATGGGCTTGTTGTTCTGGAGCTAACCAACTGGCGAGTTCACCTAGGCGACTTCCGGTAAACGTTATATTCGTACCACGAGACAATGCGGTAATACCTTTCTCGGACGCTTGCCACTGACTCGTTTCCTCCCCATGATGCATATTCCAGGTCCGAACAGTTCCATCCTCCCCGACGGTGATAAGCGTCTCTGAATCGGAATCCCACGCAAGATCGTGAACGGCTTCCTCATGACCACGGAGTGTATGAAACAGCTCTCCCTCTACCGCATCCCACACGTATATTCCGCCAAACCGATCGCCGCTTGCCAGAAGTACACCATCGGAGCTATACGACAAAGTCAGCACCCAATCAGTATGTTTTCGTAGGGTCTGAACGATTCTATTCGTCGATATGTCGTAGATGTGAACTATCTTTTTAGGACCACCAACGGCAAGTCGCTTTCCACTGGGGGAGAGATCGAAGGCAAGGATCGAATCGTTTTCGTCGGCAATTTCAAATTGCTTTTGATGTGTTTCAAGATCGAAGGCTGTAACCTTGCCAGAGAGCCCCGGAATCCCGCTGGCAACTAACAGTAGACGTCCGTCACGCGAGAATCGGACCGCCGTTACCTCCCCCTCGGATATGTCATATGCGCCGAGTAGTTGGCCCGTCTCCGTATCGACGAGACAAGCTTGCCCTAAACCCGCGACAGCGACCAAGGAACGACTGGGATGGCCATCGAGTGATGTAATCGCAGCCGGCTGGAATAATGAGCGTATCGTTGCGAGTTCTGCTTGCCTAGGCGCGGTCGCAGACTCGCTTTTATCAGTACTTCCCATCGCCGGTGATAGCTCGTGGGAACTGTGTTGCTTGGATCCCGTCATCACCCACCGTCGAATTATATCGAGCTCTCGCGCCGGAATTGGAGGGCTGTTGGGAGGCATTTTCGGCTCCTCCAGATGAGCAGCTGTCGTGTATAGCAAGCTTTGGTTGGGCTTCCCTCTCTCAATTACCGGGCCAGATCCCGATCCGGCCGCGATCGCTGACTCGGTCGAAAGATCTAGATCTCCTCGCATTTCTTCAGGATTATGGCACGTAACACAACGTCGTCGCAGAACGGAGCGAACCTGGTCATAGCTGACTGCGTCGCTCGTGGGATCTTCTGCGTAAACGGTGTGAGAAAAGACAATCACCGAAATTGAGGCGATAGCTACGGTCAGCGTAAGTGAGCCTTGGATGAATCGTCGCACGTGGATTCCCTTAGTGGTTGAAGACGAATTCGTTGGAGTTGAGAAGGGCCCAAAACAGATCAGCTAATTCCGTGCAAGGATCTTTTGCAGAGGCGAGTTTGCTTTCGATCTCTCTTAGCTCATCTTGGCGCGGTTCACGAGTCAGGCATTTAACATAGATCTCGCGAGCGACATCGATTGGGGATGCTCCCGTGTCAAGCATTTGCTGGATGATATTCCCTTGCTCGATTTTTCCGGTCGTCGTTTCGCCGTTTAGTAGATGCAATGCCTGCGACAATGTGGGGGACGTACTGACTTCACAGGAACATGGCGTTTCACGCGAACCACGGCCGAACGTTTCGAGAAAGTAATTGTTCGAATTGGCATCTGGAATCTGCACAGCACGGCCACCGAGCGGCAAACCAGCGAGTTGATCCGACGTATCGGTAACTTCGTTAATACAGTCTAGCAGCACCTCGGCACGTAACCGCCGTACCTGAGCGTGGCTGAAATTCCGGGCGTCGCAACGATTCCACTGGTTGGTCTTGGTTTCCAGCTGGTACGTCTTGCTATTACAGATATCACAGGCAAGCTGTCGCACATCGAAGTTGTAACGGACGAGAGTTTCGCCAAGCTTCTTAAGTAGGGCTGGGTTTGATGCCGGATTACTAACACGGACATCATCCACCGGGTCCACAATGCCAATTCCCATAAAGTGGTCCCACCAGACGTTGGCGATATGCTCTGAGAAGGCAGCATTATCGCGAGACGTTAACCAATGGGCGAGGAGTTGGCGATAGTCGTCACCTTGTTCAATTTCGGCGACATCACCCCCTAAGAATTTGGCGAGGACTTCACGCCCTTCGACAGGATGTGATAGTTCGCCTTCCGCTGCGTTGTAAATTGTGATTTCGCGGGGGTCCTTGGCTTGCTTGTAGCCGATTTGACTGAAGAACGTAGCAAAGCCGTAGTAATCGTCCATCGTCCAGCGATCGAAGGGATGATTATGGCATTGCGCGCACTGAATGCGTGTGCCCAAGAATGCCTGAGCGAGATTCTCCGCGAGAAGTTGAGGAGTCGTTTCAGTTTGGTAGTAGCTTGTCGCGGGGTTCTCGAAGGTTCCACCACTTGCGGGAATCAGTTCGTTGACAATCTGGTCGATCTTTGCACCACTGTGGACTTTCTCGCGAAGCCAATCATCATATAGCTGAAGAGCCTTGGTGCTGAGTCCATTAGCACGGCGGATCTGAAGCATGTCAGCCAGTTTTAGGACCCATAGGTCGAGAAACTCGTCTGTGTTGACTAATTCATCAATTAGGCGGCTTCGTTTGTTTGGCGTTGCATCGTTCAGGAATTTATTTCGCTGCTCTGGTGTCGGAAGCAAGCCAGTGCAATCAAGATAGACGCGTCGAAGAAATACTTCATCCGAACACAATTTCGACGGGACGAGATGGAGATCTCGCCATCGAGCGAGCGTTAGTTCGTCAACGTAGTTGTTGGGAACGAAGTCGGGTTCGACGTAAGGAGTACCAGGGCGTACAACGACTGACGTTCCTCCTGTGAACTGATCGAAGCGTGCCAAAATGAACACTGGCCCCGGTCCAGTTGTCTTGATTAGGCCGTCTTCGGTTACGGTGGCAGCAGCGTCATTGTTGCTAAAAAAGACGGCATACTTGGTCACATCACGAACAGAACCATCGTCGTAATCAGCTAGTACAACGACTTGTTGTGTTTGACCCGGTTCACCAGCGACGACTGAAGGGGGCATCACGCGAATACCACTTGGTTTTGGCGTATCCTTCGAATCATGGCGAGCCCCTTCTGCCAGCCAGGTTGCTAAGGTACGGAAGTTCGGGCTGCCGGGAACTACTTTCTGGCCGCCAGTGTGCGGAACCTCGCCGATCGCTTTCAACAGCAACAGACTGTTCAAAGGATCGGCCAGATTGATTCGTCGACCACTTAGTTCGCGTGTTAGTCGATAATGATCCCCTTCCGGGTCATAACCAAACAAACTCAAGCGAAACCCATCTTTCCCCGACGCAGCGCCGTGGCATTTTCCGGTGTTGCAACCGGCACGCGTCAACACCGGCAAGACATCGTTTCGGAAGTGAAGGGGGCGTGGCCCAGCTTGTTCCGCCACACTAACAGGCAAGTCGATGGCCTGTCCTTTCCACTCGATCAGGATTGTGGTTTGCCCGGAAGATCTAGGGTGGATTCTTACATGCTGTTCGGAAAGAACGTTGGCAATCTTAGCGTCTTTGACTGTCAGCTGTGCTTCGGCGGTTACTTCCTGGGTACTTCCGTCAGAGAAGTTCGCCAAAACGATTAGTTGCTGCTGATCGGTGAGGTACCGAAAGTCGATACTATTCGGAAAAACATGCAGGTCGAATTTGTCAGTACGATTTCCGATTGTCTCAGCGCGCCCTGAACAGGCCAAGGCGAACTGCAACACGAACATAATCGCAATGCGACTACTCCAGAGCGGCTTGATCAAGCGGGACATTGCATGCCTTCTCTTATTCGGATTGGAGATTGGAATGGACGAAGATCGGTCGTAGTTAAAATAGCTAAGTCTTCTCAGGCAACTTGGACTTTTGGACGTGTCGTAGAGTTTCAAGTGGCGTGAGAACCTCACCGTCGTCATCCTTGAACAACTTCCCTGGGGCGGCCACCTTCAGCGAAGACTGGGGACTCACGACATAACTAACACTCTGACCATCGATTTCTCCGATAAGTCGAACCTGGATACCTGAAAACGTTCCGAGTGGAGCGTCTTTGGCGATTTCTAAGCGAAATGAGATCGTGTCGTCATCTCGGCCGACAACTACCGAATCAGCCGAAACACGATTCGGCAGACCTTCCAGGGTGGCGGTCAGATGAGGCGGAGCATCACCCATCTTTCTTACTTGGCAATCCACCATCACGTTCGAACCTTGTTCGGCGGCAATGGGAGTGAGTTGTCCGTCAATTGGAGGTGAGGCAACGTCGAGTGAAACTAGCGAACTCGCGACTTCACGCCCGTCCCAGGCCGCGGTGTCTTCCGTTGCCGAAACGGTATCGACTATGGCAGTCGCAGCGATGGACCAACGACGAGGGACTTCGATCTGAGGGCGGGCCTCAACACGATAAATACATGCGGAACTGTCGCCAGGTATGATGAGTTCTGGTTCCGCAACAACCCAAGGCGGTAAAAATGGTAACTGAACTTTGATGGGTTGCGTGAATCCTTCTTCACGTTCAACGCGAATGCGAAGATCCAAGGTTCCACCTCGCGGTAAGGCGGTGGTCGGCTTGTCGATCTCAACTCGAAATGGGATCGCAGGTGTAACCGACAGGGCAAGTCGATCGACTTCTACTTCTTGGAACACGCGGTCCGCACTTTCCGCAACCAAGTCGACGGTTTGCCGGAACTCTCCGGCGAGTAAGTCGCCCCGTGGTGTTCTAGTTTCCGCATTGAGACGAACGAGAGAAGGGTGGAGACTTGCACTAGCCGATGCCTCAAGAATGACTGGCACCCAAAATTGATCACGCGAAATTGCATCAGACGTTGCAAGGATACCGTCGGGAAGGTCAGTCCAAGTCAGTTGGACCGCACCCTCAATTTGCGATCGCCGAACGCCGATTCTGACGAGTGTGCGATTCCCGTAGGGAACCGAAACTGACTGCCCACGTTGCGTCTTTCGTTGAGGACGAGGTAGGAACGGCGTCAGTGCCGGTTGCTTCTTAGCGACTTCTATTCGATAAACCGCGTCTTCTCTGCCAAATCCCAGCTTGTCGCTGATCTGTATCGTAAACCGCCCCGACGTAGCTGGCTCGAACTCGAGGTGACTATCGTGCGATTCCCAGTCATCATTCGAAGCAACCTCTTTTCCAGCGGAATCTAACACTTCAATTCTTGAGTCAATCGGAGACCCGATCCGATTCGCGAACACGTCGATCACTATTGGTTGGCCGGCAACCGCGTTAAATAAAAACAGGTCAATGTCGCCCGGATGCTGCAGAATTCCGTTAAATGCAATCGGTATTTCGGCGAGGCGCTGATCAATTGTGTCGAGTTTGTCATTCGGTTCCTGCTCCAGGACGTTTTCCATTCTTGAGCGACGAAACGGACTGATCGTGGGCGAGATCTGACCATCGTGTTCAGCACGCAGCTGAAAGGGCTGATCTTCAGGGGGAATGGACACGGTCTGCTGTTCAGGGCCGCTCGGGTTGCCTGGAAAGGTCACCGAAATTGATTGTCCCACGGGGCCCCCAGCAGGATAGACGACACTGGCCATAGGAAAGTCACCAATGTGCAACGCATATTGACTGTCGGAAGAGCCGCCATAGTTCGACTCGTGAACTTCGATGATGTACGTCCCATTGTTCGGAGCAATCAACGAAGCCGCCGGATCTTGCTGAAAGAGATTCGTATCATCGACCATTGCTAGTTGGTTTTGGTCGGGCCCATAAATACGGAGGACGGTATCCAATAAGCGAGCCCCCAAACGAACAGCGACAACCTCGGCGGAAAGACGCTCTCCCTTACGGCGGTAGATGGCGTAACGATCTCGGTCTCCGGATTCCAGCACACCACAAATCGTGACGTTCCCTGTGCCGACCGCTTGCGGAGATTCGATCGCTCTATCTTGCGACTCACGTTCGACCACGAGAGGTGTGATATAAAGTGTTCTTAGATCGGACAATCCTTCGGGGCCGAAGATCCGATACGGACTTGGCCCTAATGGGCAATTTTCAGCAACGCGAATTGTCCCGACTGCCTCATAATCGGATAGTGGTTTCCACTGCACACACTTTAGATGTGGCGAGTAAAATATCATTCCCCTAGCGTTTTGAAGTCCAGCGCCTGTAACTTGAACGTCAAACTCTGTGGCGATTTGTCCAACACTCGGTTCACAGGTCTCTATCGACGGACTCGCTGCGAAAACAGAGAAGGGCCATGCGAGGGTCAAGCAGACTATGCTAAAGCATTGAAACGTTACTCGAATTTGTATGGCCACTCTAACGCGAGCTCCCAGTGTCGTCATTGACTTAATAAAGTCTGGAGAATAACTAACGAACAGCCGGCAACCATGCGTTCAGATCGAAGCGCATCGTCTGACGGCCCGATACTTCGCCTATGCAATCAGGTCTTGAACTACGTTACCGTTCATGACGATCGCTTGTGGACGATCGCCAGGCGACATCAAGCTCTTACCGGCATCGATTCCTAGTAAGTGATAGATCGTGGTCGAATAGTCTTCGATCGATAGCGGCGAGTCACTCGGTTCGCTGGCTAGGGCGTCGGACGATCCGTAGATCGATCCGCGTTTAATTCCGCCTCCTGCCATGACGATGCTGAAGACGCGAGGCCAGTGGTCACGGCCGCCACCGGCATTGATCCGCGGAGTCCGTCCAAACTCGCTAGTTACCAACACGAGGGTTGTGTCGAGCATGCCTCGTTGATCAAGGTCCGTGATTAGGCCAGCGAATGCTTTGTCGAAATCTGGCATCTGCGTTTCAATGCCACGGTAGTGATAAGCGTGCGTGTCCCACGATCCGTAGGTCACCGTTACGAAACGTGCGCCAGCCTCGACCAGACGCCGGGCAATCAACAAATTTGCACCGGCTCGAGGACGCAGAACTGGACCCCATGCATTCATACCGTACAGGTCTTTCGTCTGATCGGTTTCCCCTTTCAGACTAAATGCCTCTTTCGATTCACGAGAAGAAAGAAGCTCGTAAGCACGTTGATAAAATGAGTCCATCGTTGAAAGCTTGTCGTCGCTTTCCATTTCAGAAAAATGCCGATCAACCAACTGCTTCCAGTTCTTTCGATTCTCGAAGCGAGACTCGGTAACTCCTTCCGGGAGTTCGAGATCACGCACTCGAAAATTAGAGCGGCCAGGATCACCCCCAAGTGCAAATGGGCCGTACGCATTGCTAAGGTATCCACTGCCAAGGAAGTTGCTACCTTGCCGGGGGACGACGACGTAGGGAGGCATCGCTCCTCGCGGTCCGAGTTCGTGCGCGACCACACTTCCCATGCTGGGATAAACGAGGGCGGGGCTGGGACGATAGCCAGTAAACATACTGTGTTCGCCTCGGCTATGATCCACTTCGGTATGAGTCATACTACGTACGACAGTGATCTTGTCCGCTATTTTCGCCGTATGCTCCATATGACTGCTGAAGAACACGCCGGGCAAGGCCGTAGGAACGGCCTCAAGAATCCCACGGTAATCTACCGGTGCGTCGGGCTTTGGATCGAAGCTATCGATGTGGGCGAATCCACCTGGCAAGTAGATGTGGATGATTCGCTCGGCTCGAGGTGGGCGACCTTCCCCAGATTCGGCCGCTTTGGCCTGGAGTTGGAAGTAGTCTCCCAACGAGAGTCCCAGCCCTCCGAGCCAACCGACACGCATTACATCGCGGCGATTCGGGCGAAATGACGAAGATGTGCCGCAACTTGAACGGTTTTCGTATCGTGTCATGTAACTCGCTTCCTGTCGATGAACTGGATTGGACTTTAGGTCGTGCGATACTACTGGGGCATTGCCGCCGCGCTGCCAACAGCCCACTCTGGCTGCCTGCAGAACGCTTGAAAGAGGTTTTGGTGAAAACGGCCTAATCTTCGCTGGTGCCCGCAATCGAATCTTGATTGCTTGTCACACTCGATTCGGAAGGTTTGGCACGGTATTGGACGACTAGCTTGGGTCGCTGGGCAACCTTGTCGAACTGCGATGTATAGAAATCCCAGCCGTTGCCCCCGGTATTTATGAACAACCAGCCATGATTAGGTTGCCCATTTGCCCAAGCTTGCACAGTATCGGTGACATCAAAGATGGCCCCCGAGGAACTAGCTGAAATTCGACCAAAGGTGAAACCATCCTTTTGACGGGACGCCTCGTATCCATCGGCTGACACGCCACTGATCATGCTGTCCCATGTGGAACAAGCCTCGAAGGGTACGAGCATTCGATGAAGATTAACCGTCGTGCCTTGATCGAAAGCGCTGACGACCAGGCGAGCCTTCACTATTGTGGCACGTTCTGGAACTTGTCCTTGAGTCGCGCCAATAATGTCGTCGAAACGCATCAAGACCTGGCTTTCGCCGCCGTCATTGTTTTCATCACTCGATGCGTTTGGGTTCTGGTCGAGAATTGTCTTGGGAGCCAATTCCCAAATCTCGGTATCGACGACCGATTCGTAGTCGTCGACGCCATGCTGAAACGACACTTCAACCGTTGCTTCTTCTACTCGTTCGGCTGCGCTTATTTTTCCGCTCGACAGAGTCGTTACGGTAAGCAAACAACTGACAGAAGCAACGGTGAACATGGGTATCCGAAAGCGACCCTGGTCACCGGTTTTCATCTCGAACCTCGCTGGACGTTGTGGGGGATTTGCTTAACGAGAGGTGCGACGGTGGCAGTGTAAGTAGCAAATCGGAGATTAGAGCGAGGTATTCGTCAATGTTGTGTTAATTGCCTCGGGAGCTGAAAAGATTGTCACTCGATGTTTAGTTTATCTTCTCATCCCTCCCAGACGACGCGACCTACTTATGGCTCCCTGGTAATGGATTAGGCGCATCAGGAAAACGGTAATCTAGCGTTCCATTCGTGGACGCCGAATTTTGAAGAATTGGACCTCTTTTTCAACGCACGGAGACTCGTCTTGGTATGGTTCGGATTCCTCTTGCGGATGAACAATGGGGATTCATTCAGCGATACTCAAATGTGGTGTCTTGATATGGTCTTATAACAGGACCTAAGGACTCTTCGTGGGTGTCATCAGTCAGCGGGGAACGCTACGTGCTGACTTAGGTTCTCGAGGCGTACCGGGCCATTTGACCCAATCTCGTGGCGTCTTGCTCCTGTCGCAACGGAAAGAAATTACAAGAAAAATCCCAGCAAGTAATAGGCACATGTAGGTCGCGCGGTGTTAGGATGATGAGAAATTGGTCCCTGAGCCGTTCAAGGCTTAATTTGGGTCTAGCTCAGATGGGAAATCCCGGTTTAAGGTTCGGCAATGACGACTTGTTTGCGTGAGACTTTAGCGTGTCTGACTCTTCTCTTGGTGACATCCGTGGTCAACGCGGCGGAACAGGGCGAGCTATTGTTCTCGGGGCCTCAGGTAGGTGAAGAACTCGCCGCTTTCGACGCTCAAAGAGCGTTTGACGAGTCCAAAACAGTTCCCGTGCTCGATGGTACTGCCGACGGACCTTTGCTGTTGATATTTGTCCATCAAGTGACGCGCCCGTCGATAGGCCTGACGCGCTTGCTGATGGAGTATGCAGCAACCAAAGAGAAGGAAGGGCTGAAGTCCCGGCTTGTATTCTTGACTGACGACCCGACCGATACCAAAGCACTGCTGCAGCGAGCCCGCCGGGCGCTTCCCCAGGGAGTGCATCCATGCATTTCGACCGACGGCATCGAGGGTCCAGGTGCTTATGGTTTGAATCGTAAGATGACTCTCACGGTACTGGTGGGCTCGAAAGGTAAGGTGACGGCCAACTTTCCCTTAGTTCAGCCTAGTATTCAGGCCGACGCTCCCAAGATTGGCCATGAAATTCTGAAGGTCCTCGGTGGCACCGAAGCACCATCACTGAAAGAGATGGGCTTTGATGAGCAACGAAGGGGAATGGTTCGCCCCAATATGGCTCCGGAGCAAACGGTTGCTGAACACGACGTGTTGTATCGACAATACATGGCTCCAGTGATTCAGAAATCGGCGACTCCCGAAGAAGTCGAGGCGGCCGCGAAAGCGGTCGAGGATTTTGCTGCGACCACACCCTGGTTCAAACAACGTGTGTACAAAGCATCCCAATTGATCTCATCCAGTCCTCGACTGGCTGATTACGGCACTTCCGATGCTCAAGAGTATATTCAGAAATGGGCCAAGGAGTTTGCGCCACCTGACCAACCAGCGGGCTTAGAACGGCGGCGGGCACCCGTCGACGATTCGACCGGAGAGACGACCAAGGAATCATCTGATTCATCGAACGACTAATCACGAGGCGGTAACGAATATCCATGCGCATTGCGGTCTCCTTGGTACTTGTACTCGTTTGCAGCGGCGCCACCGCCGTGGCTGCTGATGCAATTGATTTCGATACGGAGATTGTTCCCCTGCTTTCAAAGGCCGGTTGCAACGCTGCCAGTTGTCACGGCAGTTCTGCGGGCCAAGCTGGTTTTCGCCTGTCGCTGTTTGGTGGGGATCCTGGGTTTGACTACCGCTCGATTGTCAATGAATTCGAAGGGCGGCGGATCAATCACAGATCGCCGTCCGACAGCTTGTTGCTCGCTAAGGCAACCCACGCACTAGATCACGGTGGCGGCGAGGTATTCAGTTACGACAGCGATCCCGCGCAAAGGCTCATGCGATGGATCGAGCAAGGCGCAGTGCGTCGCAAGTTGCGAATACTAAATAAGATCTCCGTCACACCGACAAGTTTTGCAGCGATTCAATTGCCGGTAGAGTTTCAGCTTGACGTCGTGGCCCACTTTGACGACGGTGCCGTCCGCCACGTCAAGAAGGAAGCTGTTTACATCAGCCATAATGAGGATGCTGTGTCGGTCGATGCCGTCGGGCGCGTTACTGTCCGACAACCGGGACAACAAACGGTGATTGTCCGCTTCGCAAATCAAGTGCAGGCGGTTACGATTGTTTCACCCCTTGGAATGCATATGCCGGCACTTACAGCGTCGCCACGAGGAAATTGGATCGACGACACAATTAACACTAAGCTGGCGGCTCTTCGGCTCGCTCCTGCTGCAGCTTCCGGTGACAGTGCATTCTTGCGTCGCGTCTCGCTCGATCTCACCGGCCGTTTGCCGACTCCTGAGTTTGTTAAGCAATTCCAAGGTGACAATACTCTGAACAAGCGAGCACGACTCATTGACGAGTTGCTCAGCTCCCAGGAATTCATCGAGTACTGGACGCATCGATTAGCAACGCAACTCCGAGTACAGACGCCTGGTAACGATGACAAAGCGGCCGTGGCCCTGTACGATTGGCTGCGAGCTCAGTTGGCAGGAGAAGTCGGTTGGGATCAAATCGCCCGCGAACTAGTCCTTTCAACGGGGGATTCACATACAGTAGGTGCAGCGACTGTCCATCGCTACTTTCCGACTGCTCGCGAGGAGGCGGAGTACATGAGCGAAACGCTTATGGGCGTTCGGCTCCGCTGTGCGAATTGCCACAATCATCCGCTCGACCACTGGACGCAAGACGACTATCACGGACTGGCGGCCGTATTCGCAGGGATCGAACGGGGGCAAGTAGTACGATTGATAGCGGGGGGCGAAGTCACGCATCCTCGCACCGGTGATGCCGCTGTTGCAAAGCTGCCAGGCGCGGAATTTGTGAAAGACGAGGGTGATCCTCGTGAGGCTTTCGCGGATTGGCTGACCAGTGGTGAAAACCCTTATTTTGCCAAGGCGATGGCAGGGCGAATCTGGGAGAGCCTGATGGGGCGTGGACTCGTCTCTCCCGTCGATGATTTGCGTGCGACCAATCCTCCATCCCACACTCGGCTTCTCGAACACCTGGCTGACGAGTTCGTCCAAGAAGGCTATCGACTTCGGCCACTGATCCGTACGATTTGCAATTCCGCTGCTTACCAGCGTGACTATCACGCGGGCGATGGTAAATCGATCGACGACCGTTTTTACTCTCACGCGATTGCCAAGCCGTTGCTGGCAGAGGTTCTTGCTGATGCGATTAGCGACGTAACTGGAGTTGCGGATGACTACGCCGGCACCACGCGGGCGATCAATGTGGTTGATCGAACCGTTTCTGCGGCAAAGCTCGAATTCCTTGGGCAATGTCTACCTAGCGAAACGTGCCAAGCGGATCAAGTCGGTATTCGGGGCATCTCCGGACAATTGCACTTGATGAATGGTGATCTCCTGAATAAGAAAATCCAAGATCCCAATGGACGACTCTATCGTTTGTTAATGGCGCAAAGATCGACGGGAGAGATCATCGAGGAACTTTATCTTCGCGCGCTTAGTCGAACGCCAACTAAAGACGAGCTGGCCCGTTGGGTCGAACAGATTGACTCGGCTGAAAATGAACAACTGAGAGCTACAAGGCTCGAAGACTTTCTATGGGCATTGTTGAACTGCCATGAATTCTCGACAAACAATTAACAAGCAACTGCTGTCCCGCAATTTGGCACGGCGTGACTTTCTACAAGTCGGTGGACTTGCGGCCATGGGGCTTGGACTTGCAAGTTGCTACATCCGCTCCGCCGTTGCGTCGCATTCGGCACGTGCGAAGTCGTGTATCCTGATTTGGCTCGATGGTGGACCAAGTCATCTCGAAACGTTCGATCCTAAGCCGGAGGCCAATAGAGAAGTCCGTGGACCTTTCGGCTCCATCGCCACAACGGTGCCGGGCGTCCACATTAGTGAACTCATGCCACGCACGGCAGCAGTCATGCAGCATTCAGTCATCATTCGTTCAATGACTTCGCCACTAGGCGAGCACAATTTTGGCACGCACTACTTATTAACCGGCTTCAAACCCACCCCGGCGCTCAATTACCCGGCAATTGGGTCAGTCGTGTCGCACCTTCATCGCCAGCAAGGCGATATTCCGTCGCACGTTGCGATTCCTGATATGCGCGTTGGTGGTGGCAAGTTTGTCGTCCCGGGATACTTACCGACGAGCGTCGCTCCCTTCGAAGTGGGAGGCGACCCGGCCAAGCCCGACTTCCGCGTTCGTGATCTTGAAATGTTTCCCGGTATTGTTGACGAACGTCTCGAACAACGCCGACGCTACCTCGAACAGCTCAATCGTGTACAGCACGCTGTTGAGCATGCTCCGCCGTCAGATCCTGCCTTTGAGCAGGCCTATCGACTAATGACTTCCCCTTCTGCAAAGCGGGCTTTCGATCTTTCGAGCGAGAACCAAGACACTCGGCGACGTTATGGCGATAGATCGATCGGTCAATGCTGCCTGTTGGCACGCCGGCTTGTTGAGGCGGGCGTTCCGTTTGTCACTGTCAACAACCGCGGATGGGATACGCATAACGACCTCGTCACGCGGCTTAAGGACGGATACACCGGTGCTAAGACTCCAGTAGGCCTCGTCCCGTCTCTCGACTTGGCTTTCTCGGCACTTATCTCCGATCTACAGCAGCGGGGCTTGCTCGACGACACGCTGGTTGTGGCCATGGGTGAATTCGGTCGTACTCCGAAACTGAATACACAGGCTGGTCGCGATCATTGGCCGCGCGTGTTTAGTGTGATTTTGGCGGGAGCTGGTATTCCCGGTGGACAAGTCATCGGTGCTAGTGACAGCATGGGCGAGAGCCCCATTGAACGACCTGTCACACCAGCTGATTTATCTGCCACGATCTATCAACTACTTGGTATCGATCCGAAACAAACGCTACAAACATCCGACGGTCGCCCTGTGAAAATCAGTCATAATGGCGTACCGCTCAAGGAACTTGTGGGATAAAGAGTCTGATGTCTCTCACTGCGAAAACGAGTCTCACGATTTCACTTGTCGCTGTCATTTGGCTGGCTTGTACTCCAGTCGCGGCAGCAGCACCCATCACTGCATTG
Organism: Blastopirellula marina; assembly: GCF_002967765.1. Lineage (NCBI taxonomy): Bacteria > Pseudomonadati > Planctomycetota > Planctomycetia > Pirellulales > Pirellulaceae > Blastopirellula > Blastopirellula marina. The sequence continues at coordinate 20,276 of NZ_PUHY01000014.1, forward strand.
GCCTTTTCCCCCGATGAAACGAGCGTCATTGCTGGTTCGCAATCAGGCATCGAAATTCATAGTTGGCCCCAATTGGAAACAACTTCCAAGTTAGATGTCGAGTTTGGCAGCATCCACGATTTGATCTTCTCGCCAAATGGAAGATATCTGATGATCGTTGGCGGTGTGGCAAGCGAATTTGGCGAATGGCAAATCTTCTCTTGGCCGTCACTCAATGTCGTCGCTAAAAGTATCGCACACGACGATTCGATTCACTCCGCAGCCTGGATCGACGAGAACCGCTTTGTGACCGTAGGGGTTGATAGCAAGTGGATTGTTTGGAGACTCAATGGGAAGACTGCCGAACAACTTGTGGAATGGGCTGGCCATTCGCGGGGCGTGTTGGCCGTCGAAGCTTTGAGGGATAAAGACTTCTTTGTTACCGCGGGTGTCGATCAGATACTAAGAGTGTGGCCTGGGGATGTAACTGAACACAAGTCGCCACAAGCACTTCGCAATCTCGATAATCATACTGGCCCCGTTTGTGATCTCGCACTACGGCCAGGCCGGCAGCCACAACCTATGGTTGCTTCAGCGAGTGTCGACAGAACGGTTCGACTTTGGCAGCCTATCATCGGCCGGTTGGTAAAGTTCGCGAGGGTACCAGTCGAACCTACTTGCTTGGCTTGGAGCCGCGATGGAAGTCGACTAGCCGCTGGTTGTGCCGATGGCTCGTTGCGGATTATCAATCCGGCGACCGTGCAGATTGATCAAACGTGCCACGGAATCGATGGATGGATCCATAGTGTCGCTTCCGCGAACGACGGTAGCTTCGCCGTTGGCGGCACCGGCGGCCAAATCACTCGCGTTATGCCGTCAAATCATTAGTCTCTCGGAAACCTGCCGAAGATCAACTCGAAGCCAGTCTCGATTTGTGTAACCTCAGCTATTTGGGCGGAAACATACGAGAAAGATGAATTGTAGAACGTCGGAACTGATCGTCTTGTCAATTGAGTGTAGAATCCAAAGTGCGGCAAATGACACGGGTTTGAACTATCGCGTACCGTGTGAGAATTCGATAACGCTATTAGTACTTCTAATACGCACATTTGCTGTGAGCTAGTGCGACCGAATGCGATGATTGGCAACTCTTTTTAAAACTTCTTAGCCTACCTCCGCTAAAGGGCGACATGGTGTAAGAAAAGAGCGTTCTAGGCGGACCCGAACCCTCGAGATCGTTCGTACAAACCCAGTCCTTGACAGATCGCACGAATCGAATTGTGATGGCGGAATCGATATGCAGCTCATTAGCCACAATAGAGGTAGCTAAGTATCCGTTTTGAGCACATTGAGGAATTACAAGACGTACGTGTTTGCGAAGAACGGGCGGTGAAACCGAACGTAGGCTTAGTTCTGTGTGCCCATCACAAGCGTCGAATTGCCGTCCAGATTTGGCATAGAAGTTTATCATAGGCTTCGTAAACTCGACTGGAACAAAGGTCTCTCCTTTATTCCGAAGAGCGTTATTCTCGCGCCACTTAAACCCTGGTTCAGCAAATAAAGCTCAACCAGGGTTTTTTCATGCCCTAATCGAACTGCTCCTCAAATCGCGTCTTTTTATCCCATGAACACGCAACGGTTTGCGATGACGCGTTTTCTCTAATCGCTTCTCTCAATCTAAGAGAGACATAACCCGGCCAACAACAAAACGAGATGCTGACGGCCTTTTTTGGCCTTTGTCTCACCTATTTGGAAGAGACACTAGCGCCGGGTCAATAGGCCGTAGAATTTGGTAGGGCCAGGACGAAGGAATCGACTTCGTGCTTGGTCACGCTCTGTATAGGAAAGCGATTCATGGAGGCAAGAAGAAGGAAGATAAGCTTGATAGTGAGAAGCTTGCTCGACTCATGCGTGGCGGTACTTTTCCGTTGAGTTACGTTTATCCACGAGAGATGCGAGCAACTCGTGACCTTGTCCGGAGACAGATGTTTCTCGTGCGTCGTCGTAGCGAATTGTTGACCCATGTGCAGTTAATCAACCAACAGTACAATAACGACCCCTTCGACAAGATGCTGCAATACGCCGGCAACCGTGACATCCTCTATCGGTTCGCTGAGTGCATTGCCCGGCTAAGCGTCGAAGCCGACCTGCAGATGATTGGTCACTACGATCAACTTTTGAGGCAACTGGAGAACAGCTTGCTGCGACAGGCCAAGCTGCATGATTCCCAGTCCTGCGATCTTCTGCGAACGATTCCAGGAATTGGCAAGATCCTTTCTCTGGTGCTGCTGTACGAGATCCACTGCATTGAGCGATTTCCCAGTGTGGGGGGACTTCTTATCCTATGCTAGGCTGGTTACTCCCCAAGAGACCAGCGACGGCAAGGTGACTGGTCATAGCGGATCCAAGATTGGCAACGTGCACCTCAAATGGGCACTCTCCGAAGCCGCGCTGATGATACTCCGCTACAGCGACGAGGCCAAGGCATTTCTCAAACGCAAGGAGAAAAAGCACGGCAAGCGGCGAGCCCTGACGTTGTTAGCACGCAAGATCGCTCGGGCTGTCTACCAAATACTCAAACGCGAGGAGACGTTTGATGCGGTGAAGTTCTTCGCCAACTAACGCAGGACCGGCAATGGAGCCATGAGGACGAACTCAGGTCGAACTATGCAGGTATTTATTGGACACCTGAAGCTCAGAACCTGCACGGATGGATTGGACCATTGCCGGTGCCTGCACCAAACCAATCGGACGGCTGATCCGAGAGGACGTGATTGCCCCTGCCCCGAGCCCATGACGAACTGAGGCTCCCCGTGCGTGGGATGAACTCCAAGAATGAATGGACGGTGCTCAGGGAAACGATGAGTTTCCACGGCGTGGCGACTGGCCTTGAACCGGGGACTTAACCCATCGCCACTGTCTCGGTCGGCTTACCGCCGTTCGGGGCCGACCGTCAGATAGGGGTTTGTGTGCGTCACGTCGATATATCATTCGACGTGGTACAACCAAGATTAGAATCACTCACGCAATCCGAGATCCTTACCGATTAGAACGTCCACTCGCCAAAACCGTTCAAGCTGTACCTGACTCGACGTGGATCGACCAACCTAAAGCGTTCTGATCCAACCGAGGCGAGAGTCAAATAGAGCCGGATCAACGGAACAAAGTCGGTACGCTCCCTTGACATCAGAGGCCATATAGGGGTTCGTCCTTTGCACGCAAGACAAATAATTGTTCGGCCCGCTCCTAGTTGAGTCTTCGCGCTGGACGTGATCGAAGAGTATCAATTCTGCACTAACGCGTAGAAGCTCATTGGGAAACCTTGGAACCGACGTAAACGCACGGACGCGTCGCCCCGCCGAGCGTTAGGCAGGGGGGGGCCTATCACGCACAAAAAGACATGACAGATGAACAACCTACGACTAGAATTCGACTTACGAAAATCAACTGCCTGCTCGTTGGGTAGCACATTTCCGGCCTGCAGGTGATAGGTGGAAACGTACTCTAAATAGGTAGTCATTCCGGACAGCATTTGCGTATCTGACCATCCAGGCACACGACCATGAGCGAATCACTTAACGAGTCACCGCGCGGGTTCGAGGTCAGATCTTCAATCCCGGTACTGCGGATGTTCGATGAAGCCAAGGCGAAGGCATTCTATCTGGCGTATTTAGGATTTGAGATAGACTGGGAGTCTCGATTTTCGTCAACGGCGCCACTGTATATGCAGATCCATCTCGGAGATGCGATCCTTCATCTAGATGGGCATGCGAAGGAGGCCGCGCCGATCGCTGAGGTCAATATTCCAATCCTCGGATTGCAAAACTATTGTGACTATCTGAATGCAAAGGGAGCTGAATATCCAGAGGCAGTTGCCGTGGATCCACGATATCAGGGGCGGAATACAGACTTAAATATCTGGGACCCGTTCGGCAACTATCTGGTTTTCTGCTCGCAGACGACAGAGGGATAGGGGCAAACGATAACCCTGTGGTGAACGGGAGCCGCAGGTGTTGCGAGTTTCGAAAGCAGAGTTTTTTGGCGGGGGTCCCGTTGCCGCTGTCGATCTGGCGACAATTGGATACGCATGACAACGCTGTATTTCGTCTGCGGGGGGCCAGGGTACGCACAGGCCCTGCGCGAACACATTAAAACGTACCGTGACAAGATCCAGAAATGGGTGCGTGGAAAGGGTGTTCGGGGAGTCGTTTTCCATGATCAACAAGTCTGTTTTGAACCGACGGGCGAATGGTCACTTGCCGGCATGACAATGATACTTTCAACGGCCCAAGTAAACCAAAGGCGAAATAGAGAGTTTCAGATGTTTGAGGAACACCATTTGAAGGGCCTTCCAAACCGTCAATTAAAAAATCGGTGAACCGGAGTTGGCTCGCCAAGTATATCGCTGATCATTGTGAGTACCGCCTTTCAAAATGCGTAAGAAGGGCTTGTCCCGGACGCTCAACTCAATAACGTATCGAATGAAACGTCCCGGGAGTCCATTGGCACAACTTGCAGCGATTTGATGGCGAAAGTCTCTTGGGAGAGAATCGGATGAGCCTAGATCGAAAATCGCAAGTCTTTACGGCAAAACGACTTGAGGAAGGACAATGTGATTAAGGTATGCTTGCTGTCCTCTTCCGATGTCTTAAGCCTTGCCTTGATTACATTATCGCAGCGAATTCGACGTAATTGATAACTTAGCATCGCAATGTCGAGCCTGGAGTCGACTTCCAATCGACGCGGACAACCAGGGAGCGATCCTGAGTGTCGTTCCACTCAACATTTTAAATTAAGGTTTCAATCCGCGCTCCCGCGCAGGGAGCGATTTGAGGATGCGAGTAACACGACATACTACTCGGATGGTTTCAATCCGCGCTCCCGCGCAGGGAGCGATGCGGTTTGTGTCGTCGACCGGACTTGCGAGCATTGTTTCAATCCGCGCTCCCGCGCAGGGAGCGATCCGCGTTAACCAAAACCTTCTCGGCCTCGGAATGTTTCAATCCGCGCTCCCGCGCAGGGAGCGATGCGAGATCGGATTAGCAGTCAATGACCGCGTAAAGTTTCAATCCGCGCTCCCGCGCAGGGAGCGATTTCCCGGCAGCTGCTTTCTGCATGGCGTCAAGCAGGTTTCAATCCGCGCTCCCGCGCAGGGAGCGATGATCAACCGGTCCGATACCGCCAGTGCCACCAGTGGTTTCAATCCGCGCTCCCGCGCAGGGAGCGATTCTTGGCGAATGCCTTCATCGTGACCAGAGAGGCGTTTCAATCCGCGCTCCCGCGCAGGGAGCGATCTTTGTACGCACACGCAAATGGACAGTGGGCAAAGTTTCAATCCGCGCTCCCGCGCAGGGAGCGATGCCAAGTGGTTCAGAAGTTCATCGTTGACGCGATGTTTCAATCCGCGCTCCCGCGCAGGGAGCGATGTTCTCGTTTGCCAAGCTGGGCCAAGTGGTTCAGTTTCAATCCGCGCTCCCGCGCAGGGAGCGATTCGCACTGTCTGGGTAATCGGGCAAGGCTATGGTGTTTCAATCCGCGCTCCCGCGCAGGGAGCGATAAGAGATCGTCGACACATGGCTTCACCTACTGAAGTTTCAATCCGCGCTCCCGCGCAGGGAGCGATTTTATGTCTGCCGAGCTTGATCTGCTGTGCCTGGTTTCAATCCGCGCTCCCGCGCAGGGAGCGATCAAACAGAGACTGGCAAGCTCGCTTTGTGACTGGTTTCAATCCGCGCTCCCGCGCAGGGAGCGATATCTTGGCGGACACGGTTGGCGGACACAAAACAAGGTTTCAATCCGCGCTCCCGCGCAGGGAGCGATATTGCTGGAGAGGTGTGGAGCTAGAGACTCAAAGTTTCAATCCGCGCTCCCGCGCAGGGAGCGATTCAAGTTGCCAGTCGGTAATGAAGACGCCGAGCTGTTTCAATCCGCGCTCCCGCGCAGGGAGCGATGCTCGATCGATATCTATGGCCCAGCCGGCAATACGTTTCAATCCGCGCTCCCGCGCAGGGAGCGATTTCGCGCCGTCGGGATCGAGGGCTCTATTCGCGGTGTTTCAATCCGCGCTCCCGCGCAGGGAGCGATGACCCGATCGCATATCATCGCGAGCGTCAAACGGTTTCAATCCGCGCTCCCGCGCAGGGAGCGATGCCAAGACCGTTATATCGACGTTGAACTCCTTACGGTTTCAATCCGCGCTCCCGCGCAGGGAGCGATGGCTCACTGGGGCGTAGACCGCTCGCTCGATAAGTTTCAATCCGCGCTCCCGCGCAGGGAGCGATTCCACCGCCACTCGGCGGAGCAGACGAGTAAAGCGTTTCAATCCGCGCTCCCGCGCAGGGAGCGATGCAGAGTCACCACGTAGCCACATAATGGCAAGGTGTTTCAATCCGCGCTCCCGCGCAGGGAGCGATCGGTGGATGGCGGCGAGGAAACGATTGCCAATGTGTTTCAATCCGCGCTCCCGCGCAGGGAGCGATCTTACCGCCCGCCTTAGGTATCACGCCGCCGAATGTTTCAATCCGCGCTCCCGCGCAGGGAGCGATGGCGGCATCTTCATCATCGTGGCTGGCCTCATCTGGTTTCAATCCGCGCTCCCGCGCAGGGAGCGATTACGCGATCGACCGATGCAATAAGGAGCGAAAGGTTTCAATCCGCGCTCCCGCGCAGGGAGCGATATGGCGATTATCCCGATCACAACGGCCGTAAAGATGTTTCAATCCGCGCTCCCGCGCAGGGAGCGATTCGGTTACGTCTTCGCCTATCGCCCGCGATCGACGTTTCAATCCGCGCTCCCGCGCAGGGAGCGATCGCCAGCCGGAAATGCAGGACGTCGAACTTATGACGGTTTCAATCCGCGCTCCCGCGCAGGGAGCGATACCGTTAACGTAACTCTAGACAGGGGAAGGGGCAACGATGGGGTATTCGCGAACCTTATGCATCAGAATGGTGAGTCTCTCATTCATCTCGTATTGGCTCGCATTAACCCAATACGAGAAAAGAGGTTATGCGTATCGCGAACCTCCCGGGAAGGAATCGAGCGCTATAGGTTCGCAAGACCGACAAAAGGTCGACGTAATAGCAGGCTGCTAGGCGATTAGGGGGCCATCAATGTCGAGCGAAGGGTTGGCTCCACAGTGCTCGACGCGACGTTTCCAATTGGCACCCAGGTAGTAGAAGCGAAGACTGTCTTTGGTGGTATCCATGATACCCGTGAGCTTGGCTTTACATTCGGCCCATTGTGCCGGATCGACCTTCAGTTCGAACACGGATTGCTGGACTCGTTGCCCATAGTCGAGACACGTTTTTGCAATTTGACGGAGACGGCGACGGCCTTCGCGAGTCTCTGTGTTCACGTCATAGGTTACTAGAACATACATATTAGCTTTTCAACGCCAAACGAAGGCCGGATAGGCATCAACGTCACCTCGCAAGTGGCGAGCCAGCAGACGAGCCTGGAGGTGGATCATTATCCCGACCGATGTCTTTTCCTGAAGGAAAGGATGTAACATCGTTTTCTGCTTCCGGACTTGATAGGCCTTGAGCAATGTCTTGCGAGTCGCATCGTTCATGTTGACTGCGCCCGTTGGCGAAGTGGTAAATCCGCTGGCCGATATTTGTCGGCGATTAATCAAAGAAAGCGCCAGTCGATCGGCTAGAAATGGACGAAACTCTTCCATCAGGTCAAGTGCTAAGCCTGGCCTCCCAGGCCGATCTCTGTGAAGGAAACCGACGGCCGCATCGAGGCCTGCCGCTTCGCAAGCCGATCGGGCATCATGGGCCAGTAGTGCATAAAGAAATGAGAGCAACGCGTTCAACGGATCGAGCGGAGGCCGCCGGCTTCGACTTGTGAACTGGAATGCATCCTCAGGCACATTCACCATCGCTGAAAAGGCCTCGAAATAGGTGCTTGCCCCCTCGCCTTCAATCCCTCGCAATCGCTCCAGGGAATCACACGCACGGGCAGCTTCCAAATTCGTAACCAAACGCCGAGCAGCCGTAGTTAGAGTGCTTCTACGTGATTCAACCCTCGAATCCCGCGCTGCTCGAAGCAAGACGGCTCGGCAGTTGGCCAATTTGGCGGCCACCATGATTCGAGCAATTTCGCAAGACTTTGATGGATCATCGGCAACGCGATACTGTGTCCTCCGAAGAAGGACGTTACCGGGTGAGTATCCTATGATCGCGGCACGAAAACGCCCGTGGGCATCCGTCATCGAAATCGTTACGCCAGATTCACCACAGATGGCCATCAGCGATGGACTGACTCCTACACGGCCGAAGCAGACAATTCCATCGAGATTGTGTAGTGGTATCCGGAGGCGAGTCTTCTTTTCCATTCGAACGGCCACGGCCATGCCATCTTTGGCTAGGTAAGTACCTTCCGTCGTGACAAACAAGGTATTGAGGTGTTGCTTCATGCCGACTCCTCGTGGTCATCCGGATCCGAACGTGGCGCTTCCATGGAAAGAGCCAAGGAAAACTGTCGATTTAGGAATTGTTGCGCCAGTCCACGACCAGCAATCTTCGGCAAGCAAAGCGATATCAACGAGCAATTATCACACTTCGCTGAGTAGACCGCAGGTGGAGTCACCCCGGACGAAAAAAGTTGGTGAAAACGCTCGGCCGCAGCTACCGTCGTGGCGCGAAGCTCGGCATCAAATAAGACGCGCGTACGACGTTTCCGCTTGCCATAAAAGAGTGAACCTTCGGCGATTTTTACCATGAGCATCTCTTCTAAACAAAGCGTCTGGGCACAGAGCTGAACTCGATCGCTTTCGTCGCTCTTGGGTTTGCCCCGCTTATACTCCACGGGTGTCACCTGCCAAGCAGCGGGTTCCGCTTTTACGGCCTGAAAGAGTCCTCGTAATGGTGTTGTGCGAAGTGTGGTAGCTCGTGTTTCATCGTTTGGGGTAAATTCCACGATATCCGCCATCCCCACCAGTCCATGTGCTAGTGAACGCAAGGCCAGTCCGCGAACAATCCGCGTGTCGCCTCGCAACTCGTCCGTCGCCTCATGGGCACGGCGATGAAGATGCATTCCCTCGACGGTTAGTCGATTTTCTGCCCAAAGCTGCTCAACATGAATGAGTGCCGCTTGCCGTGGGCAAAACAGCAGATGCTGAAGTGCGGAAAGCGGGATCAGTTCGGCTTCGGTGTATGGCAATGATTGAACTCCTAACGCCCGATCTAATACATCCCGGCTAAACCCAGCGTTCGACTGAAACTCCCGTAGGTAGATCCTCCGTTACGACGCTCAGGCCAAAATCATCAAAGCTTCGTGCGGGCTCGGTTTCCATTTCTTGACGGGCACAATGCACACGGGCGAACAATTGGTCGGCACGAGCATTGCCAAGTTGGCTTTTGTGTTTGAAGGCAATGCAGGCCTTGGGGGTCATCAGCCCGCGGCTGGCTGAGCGATCATATTCGAACATGTTGTTCAGGGCGGACTTGAAGAGATCTAAATCCTCATCGGAGAATCCAGTCTTTTCGGCCAGAAATGGATTGATGAAGCCATGCGCACGATACAACCCATAGGGGATCGAATATTTCCGCCCCATCGTGCGATTGTCGCCTTCTTGCTTTTCGGCCTCACGTTCCGTGGTGACCGCGCAGCGTGTGACGGAGTGCTCCAGTGCAACGACGGGAGACACACTACGAGCGAAGCCAATTTGGATTGGTCCGCGGACCTGTCCACAATTAACCTCCGTAGTCATCACGGCACCGAAGGCACGAATATCGAAGAAGTTTTGGCACATCCAGTCGGTAATTTTCCTGGCCTGGGCAGCATCTTTCGGAAGCTTGCCCTTATTCGTTGAAATCTTGGTTGCCTGATATGCCCGATCGTGCTGCTGGTTGAGAACTGCCTTCTCCTTGACATAGATTTCGTAGGGAGGCTCCTCACCCCACACCAGCCCGACATAGTTGCGAATCTTCCGCTTTAAGCAAACATCGGTAACAAGCCCATGACCAGTTTCCGGATCGACTCGCGGCAGGTTTCCGGCATCTGGATCGCCGTTGGGATTGCCGTCGGTAACATCGAAGAAATAGACGAAGTCGTAGCGGTTCATGGGTTACTCACTTTCAGCGGCAGAAGGGATGGATTTCGAAGCTGACTTCTTCGTGTAGAGGTCTTGCACCTGGTGATAGTACCCCAAGTGAAACAGCCCTTGATCCTCAAGGTTCATGTGATTTGGGAATCCCTGGAGTCGACTAGCGATTTCCTGAACCAGCTTTTCCCGGCTGATTCTTAATCCTTTCGACTCAATGCTATTAAGGTGATGCTGGCTCAAACTGATCAAGCGAGGAAACACCGAAGCTGGGGTTGACGACGCGGCCGTGAAAAAGCGGTCTTTAATCGTCGTATTTAGGTTTTCACCCTGAGCATCTCTTTGAATTTTCTCTAGCAGGGCGAACCAACGCCCCAGGTGGTAGGCCGGTTCCGGCCGGGTAGTGTCGAGACCCACGGAAATCTCCTTCTTGAAGTTACGGACGAGAACGGCCTTGATGGCTGCGATACGACGATGTAGTCCGCGAATCCAGTCCTTGCGGAAGTCTTTGTCGATAAGTTGCTCGGCACGAATGCGTCGCAGGATGGCCTGGTAAAACGCGAGTGGGTAGGGGCCGCCGGTGAGGATGGCGTGCATAAATGAGCCGGCCAGAACGGGAGGGATGTCTTTGGTATCCCGGGCCGTTTCCCGTAACAGTTGTCGCACAGTCGGAGGTGTCGGATCTGGCGAATTGACTAATTCCACCTCGTTCACATAGCGAGTGAGATGTTCGGACACCTGCCCAACCGTGCTCACTAGCCAGTAGCGAATGGACACGCGAGCGGCATTGGGGGAAAGGCCAAGCACATAGAAGGGGGTAGTCGCATCTTCAATCGAGTGAGCCAAATCGTCTTGCTTGCCCTGAGCAAGCCGCTTGAAGAAGGCCGCCAACTGTGTCTTCAGTTCCGCGTCTTCTGCCTCATTGCTTGCTAGTGGCGGGCCTGAAAATATACTTGGAAAATACGTTTCCGCCTGAGTTGGCGACTCGGTCCAAAAGATCGTCGTCGCATCGCCGAGCATCACGGTTCGAGAGGGATCGCTCAGCAATAGATTTAGGGCCGTCGCATACTGAAACGTGGCCTGTTCCGAAACTGGCGAGTTGAAACTTTGCTGCATTCCGTAAGAATCGAAGGCATCCAGATTAAAGGACACAATCGCGCCGCCAGCGGGTTGGGCACCCTTTACTCCTTTGATCTTGGGCGAGTGCAGGCGGGCAATCGTTCGCTGCTTACCGCTTACCAAGCATATCCCACGACGTGAATCCTCGGCGCTGTCTTGCTGGCCCCACCACTCTCGGACAGCGGGACGCTGGTGAACGTAGCCGATCTCGCCCTGGATACGAAAGCAGCCGAAGCTTTGCGTAATCTCGGCCAATTCGGGATGCTCGGCGACGTGTTCCGGCTGCCACCACTCCAAAAACCGGCATACGGCTGAAAAATGGGGATCACCAATGGCGGACTCCAAGGAAAGATGGCGATCTCGAAATGCCTCGAACTGTTGTCGCGTTCGCTCTGGTTTAGGATCGTCTGCTCGATAGCCCAGCATGTAGGCCGCGTTGTCCCATAGGAAACAGGGGTTCACACCAACGCCAGGTGGCTTGCTTTGTCCCGGAACGACTAGCGTCTGCGAAATAGCCCGACCATTGGAGACTACTGATACCAGCGAGCGAAACTGAACCGAGTTGCCCTGCAAGGGAACAACGGCGCAGAAGCTCATCTTTTGGACACTGTAGCCGAAGGGAGCGATTTCATGATCAGGATCAGTTGCCAGTCGCTCGTAATAGTCATTGAGTTTTTGCAGGATCACGAAACCACCTCTCGGGCGGAAACAGGAGGTACTTCCATAACGCCATCTTTCAACTCTGCACGAAAGAACTGTGGCCTGGCCAGCAGCTTTTTTCCTGTATTCGCTTCGATCACGTCGAATGATTTGCCTTCTGCTGGAGTGTAATCAATATCTAGCAGTACAAAGCCCAAATCGCGATTGGACTGGGGCTCGGGCAACTCCGTTGGTGGAAGATCGCCTTCGATCCATGCAAAGTCAGCAATGAATTCGCGGCATCCCAGGTAGGGCCGATGAAAGCACTGTCCCTTCTCGGCCCGACGCTTGAACATGTGATAGTGCTTTTCGACCGGTTCGGAGGTATCGATTACTTCGATTCGAGCTTCGATCACATAGGCCACATCGCGCAGGATAGTTCCAGCACGCTGCTGTCGCTGCTCTTCAATGTACAGCCCCAAAGCTCCAGTGCCTTTCTTCATGGCTGATTTGGCATTCGAGGCCGATGCCTTCGTGCCTACTTCGTTGCGGCGTACACTCGTGAATTGCACCGGCTTAAGCAGATGAATACGCTCAATTACCCACCGCATTTGCGGCTTCCAATAGATGGCCTCCAGTACCCCGCGGGCAGCTGACGGAGTCATCACGTCATAACTGACGCGTTCGACTTTCATCTCGGGACGTGTAAAGCAGGCGGCGTCGCCCCAGACATGTAATTTGACGGATTTGGACATGTTCAACCTCCGGAGAGCTATATCTATACCACTGTTAGGTCGGGGTCCAGTAAAAGATTGTCATCCAGGGAAATTCCGAGGTGTTTGTGGTAGCGGGTAGAGTCGATGAGAATAGGGTACTGGTCGTGGACCAACTCGATCCATTGGTTCGCCTTGAAGCGATCCCAGTGAAACTGGTGGATCTGGACTGCGTAACGCTGCAAGGCTCGACGGACTTCAAGGCTTGGCAGCAGAGACTTTCGTAGTTGCCTTACAAGCCATTCCCCTTTTCTCCGCCACGGAACGATCACCGGCTTCGTCGCCTGCGGGATCATCTGAAACCGTTCCGCAGCCTGACGGAAATCCGCCATCGGTGCCTTTTTAAGGTCCATGTCAAAACAGTCCAACACCATACGCTTATCCCACTGCGATTTCTTCTCCCAATAATGCATCCGGAAATACTGCTCCAAAGCTTCGAGGCTGAGGATATCATCGTACATTGGAATCAATTCCTTAGCCGTCTCGGCAGTTTGCCGAAAGTGCCCCAGTGGCGGAGGTTGTTCCGCGTTGAATACGATAACTTCACCCGAATTCAGCCGTCCTTCGCGATTACAACGTCCGGCAGCTTGGGCAATTGAGTCGAAGCCGGCGATGGCTCGGTAAACAACTGGGAAATCGATGTCGACGCCTGCCTCGATCAACTGTGTACTGACGAGCCGGCACGATTTCTTATCTTTCAAACGCTGACGGATCTTGTCGATAATACGGCTGCGATGGGCCGGGCACATTCGCGCACTGAGGTGAAAGTCGACGCCGTGTTCCCTCAGTTGTTGAAAGATTTCCGCTGCATGACGCGTTGTGTTGACAATACAAAGTGCCTGTTGGCGTGAGGCGAACTGTGCCACAAGGTCGTTATCCGGTAAGGAACCGACATACCGAACGTTTACCCTTCTAAGAGCGTTATAAAGCTGAGACGGATCAGGAATGATTTCACGCACTTGCTCCCGCGGTATTCCGATTTTAAAGGACTCATTCGCTTGAATCGCAGGCTGCGTTGCCGTGCAAAGAACGATAGTGCAGTGATAGTTGCGGACTAGTTCTCGGAGAGCCTGTAGGCATGGTTCCAGAAGTTCGACTGGCAAAGTCTGTGCTTCGTCCAAAATAATAACGCTACGAGCGATTCGATGCAGTTTGCGACAGCGAGAGGTGCGAGAGGCAAAGAGGCTTTCCAAGAGTTGCACATTTGTCGTAATGATTAGAGGTGCGTCCCAGTTTTCGCTGCTGAGTCGATTCCAGGTCGTGTCTTGCTCTGGATCAAGATTACTGTGATGCTCGACCAGCCCCGTCTCTGCCAACTCTTGAAAGACGTCGCGAAATACGTCGGCATTTTGCTCGACGATGCTGGTGAACGGAATGGAATAAATCACGCGCTCGTGGTTGTGCTCTACCGCATGACGTAAAGCGAACGAAAGGGACGAAAGTGTTTTGCCACCGCCGGTAGGCACCGTTAGGGAGAAAAACCCTGGGGGAAGACTCGCAGCGTTCTGACATTGAGCGAGTATTTCGCCCCGGATCATATTGACCTGCGTCAATTCACATTGTTTGCGTCGAACGGCGATAAACTCCTCAAGCTTCTGATTTAGCCGCGCAAGACCGGGTCTTTGTCGCTGACGCTCATCGGAACGTCGCTGATCCATGAAAATCTCTGTCGCAACGAAGTCCGCATCGACTAAGCAGGAAAAAAGCATGCGAGTGAAAAAGGCCATCTGAAAGCCGCACTCTTTTTTGCTGTTGGCTGGCCGAATGGCAGGCATCGCAGGCTCGGGGAGGCTTAGAACTTGCTGGCTCGCCTGTGCCAATGCAGCTGCCGTTTCCGGTTTCTTGGCATTCAGTCGCCGATAAAGACTGGCGTCGCTTTCTGTATTCCAATCGGGCAAGCCAGCATGATGCCCAGCAATGCAATAAGCCAAGATTCGGCCCACGGCTGGGTTGTCATTCTTAAATCGTCGTGCTGCGTAGAGTGCTCCCGCCGTGGAATGATCCACTCGTCCCGGCAGGTTTTCGAGATGCGCCTCGAAGCCATTCTGTTGACGCAAATATGCTTGGAATTGAGGAGCAAACTTACCGAGATCATGCCACCATCCGAGCAGACATCCCCAATCGCGTGCACCAAGACGCTCTGCAAACGCCGCGGTTCCTGGAAAAATGTCGTTTCCCTCAGCGACCAATTTAAGGTGGTCCAAAAGGGGTTCCCATTCGTCCGGCCCATGTCCCTGGGTGTGAGCAAAGTGCATTATTGTCTTCAAATTCAGCGGTTAAACAGATGAAATACTTGAGTTCTATCGAAATCTCATGATCGGATTTTGGTTTTTAAGGTAAGAGGAAAGCTCTGTAGTACGGAGTTAGTGTTGAGTCAGAGATTGACACCTTTGGTCATCGTAAGTTAAGGCATTTAAAAGATTTGATGGTCTGGACGCTTCGATGGATAAATGAAACAAGTAGAAGTGGTGGCACCTCAAGTCTCATCATCAAGAATGTTGAGAAACTAGCTCTAGTATCGAGAGTGCGAGCGAGGTCCAGCGGCTTTCTTTGACTTCGATTTTTCCAAATTACTCCTGATTCAAAGTTGAGTCCGCTATCAACTAATTCTGAAAGTGGGTCGGAGTTCTCTTGGCCGTATGAATCTCATCCAACCGCCGAGCAAACAGCAGATAGGTAACCTGCTCGATCACGGTCAGCCCATGCGAGATCCCGCCTGACCAAAAGGCATTCCAGATCTTGTCGACTTGCGATTTAACGGTCCCTGTGATCATCCGGTGAGGGGCTTCCTAAGCAGGTAGGGAAATGGCAAACCCGCCATTCTAGCTGGGGGAGGGGGAAAGTCGCAGCTATCAGCGGGAGTTCCGGTTAGGGCAAGTTTGTGGGGCAGGGCCGCCAGCTAAATTCCGGGGCGAATCGTGTCATAACACGAAAAACAGAGGTGAAATAGAGTCCGCGGAGCGGGAGATTAGCTGTTGGGATACCGCGCGCTAAATTTCGGCCCGTTTTGTGTCATAAATAATTGATGGAGTGAATTAATTATCGGCACCAGGGGAAATTGCCGAAGGTGTGCGAGCTGAGACGTTCGAGGTTAGCTGGAATCCACGTTCTTCCCAGTGATCTCCGAGGCTTCTCTTAATCGCTCGGAAGTCTTTTTTGATCGAGTTCACGCCGGTATCCAGGGCACTGGCAAGCAACTCTTGGAGCTTGCCTCGATTGCGGGAGAAGATGTCCGGATGACGCTCGTGCAAAAGCCGCCAGCAGTGTTGAACCTGGAATCGCCGCGTGTACTGGTCGATGGCGGTTTTATTCCGCTTGCTGGAGTCGATGAGTTGGCGCCAATCAGCAAGATGCTGGGTATCTTCTTCGGCCGATAGAGCCCCAGTGATGAGGCTACGGAGTTCGTCTCGAGAGGGAATCGGGATGGTGTCAGGCAGGAAAAACATTCCCCCAGAAGATTGAATTTGGTGGAACATGGATTGGGGAATAAGGCCGCTCGCCAACGGGCCCAAAGGAATTGGGTAGGACGGGCCAGCGAGTCTGGCGAGTCGCCACCGGCTCAGAAATGCCTGGAAGGTCGTCAAGGATTGCGGAAGCGGGGTGCCGCCCGTGTTTTGATTCATCCAATCGATTTCAAGCTGGGCTTGCCACGCCTGGGCGTCGAAGTGGTTCGCTTCAATTTCAACGCCATGATCGACCAGCAAGCTGTCCAATTCTTCTAGGAATTGTGGATTGGACATGAGCCACCCTTGATAGCCGCGGAGTGCCTGAACGAAGGGACGTTTGACGCTTTCGTTTCGAATACGGGCTGCGTTGTCGAGTGCTGCTGCGTTTGGAGTCGCCTGATCGGGTTGTTCGTCGGGGTCATTTTCCTGACTGCGGAAGCTCACAGGCGAATCGATCTGGACGTAGGGATCTTTGTACGGGTGACCGTTGTAGACGGCGACGTGGTTGGTCTCGGCCGCCCATTGTGAGAGTTTCTGTTCTACGTCGGCCATTTCGGGGGCGACTTTGTCCGAAAACTCTTCGCCTTCTAGGGCTCGGCACATCCAATTTGGCAAGGTGTAGAAGTAGCGGTTTCTGACAAATTCGTGCTCGAAGTCGGGCATGTTCTCATCGGTCGATGGTACAGACCCGAAAGTGGGGACTTCTGGGGTGGCTTGGATCTGGTCGGCTTTGTCGGACAGCGTGTTTTCAGACAGGTTGTGCCGCCAGATTTTTTCCGTTCCTGCCGGAGGGCTGGACTGAGCTTTCGGCTGGGTGTTCTTTTTCTTGGATGTCATCAAAGACTCTGGGGTCACAGTGGTGGACGTCGCCGCAATCACCGAGATTCAACGACCGCAAACAGGGTCAGTCAGCTTCCAAGCTCACTGATCTATTTTCCAGTTCTCCTTTGTAGATGATGGTGACAACGGAAGACAACAGATGAGTTTCCAGCCAGTTTCACAAAGTGAGATTCGAATGAAATCGAGCAAATATCTGTCCGCCAGCGAGCTTGCCAAAGTGGCTGGCATTTCGGTGGCGACGGTCTGGCGGCTTAAAGGCGAAGGCAAGATTGGCTTTCTTCAGCCAGGGGGACGCGGTTCGCGTGTGCTCTTTAAGAACGACGCACTCGAGCACCCGCCGAATTCCACGACGCCGGGCCAAGAACCGGTGGCAGCCCCAAAGCGGCCTGGGCCTAAGGCCGGGTTTAAGCGAAAGAAATAGCATATTGAGAAAGGTAGGTGCGAATGCCGAAACCGACGAAAAATCCGAAGATCAAGAAGGACTTCTTCGAGTGGAGTATCAATGAACGGAACGACGGCTGTCTCCAAGCAACGACGTATGTCGCAGGAGTTGGCCGAATTCGGCGATCGTTGGGGACCAAGGACTGGGACGAGGCGCTGGAGGCCCTGACGGAACTGGATCGGCACGAGGCCGAAGAGCATGGACTCGCCCCGAAGTTCGAGGGACGCAATCGTTCAGGGGAAGTGACCATAGAAGACGGATGGCAGGCCTTTCTCGATGATCGTGATCGCGGACAAGTGCAGGGGGGCGTCTCGCCGACAACCTTGAAGCGATACCGAGCCGTGCGGGCTCACCACGTAGCCTTCGCGAAGAAGAAGGGGATCACCGAGTGGCAGCAGTTCGGCAAGCAAGAGTTCGTGGCTTTTGGGAAGGAACGGGAGAAGGTTGCCGGGCCTCGGACCGTGTTCTTCGAGCTGAATCTGGTTAAGGGCGTTAACCTTTGGCTGGTTCACGAAGAAATGTTGCCAGAGCAGTTGCGACTACGTGTTAAATTGCCGAAACCAAAAGGCACCAGCACGTACTGTTATCGTCAGCAAGAGATCTCCGCCATGGTGCGCCATTGTGAGGCTGCCCAGGAATTGGAGTGGTTGCGGTTGGTCATCCTTGGGCTCACCTATACTGGAATGCGAATTGGAGAGTTGGCGTCCCTACGCTGGTCGGACATCGACTTTGACACGAATCATATTCATGTCGTTGACGAGCGATCACGAAGTCGAAAGAAGAACACGGGGCCTGTGCGGACGACCAAGGGAAAGCGTTCCCGAGTCATTCCCATGCACCCTGAGCTTAAAGAGGTTCTTCGGCCACTCCGGGAGCAAGCGGGTGGATACGTGTTTAAGGCACAAAAGGGGGGACAGCTGCGGCCGCGTGTGGTCCTCGAAGTTTTCATTCGAGAAGTCATCACGCCGCTCTCAAGCACGTTTCCCACGCCTGAAAACGAAATCGGATTCCAGGACGGGCGTCTGCACTCGTTCCGACACGCCTTTTGTTCCCACGCATTGAGTGGTGGAGCAAGCGTCGGCGAAGTCCAGGACTGGCTTGGTCATGCCGACAGCAAGATGGTCGAGCACTACCGACACCTTCGAGATGACCAAGCGCAGCAGCGAATGAGTTCACTCTCGTTTACGGCCGATGACACCGTGTCTGCGGCCAGTTAATTTGAGCTTGTCCATGACCGCGTCGCGGTGGTGAGAGAGAGGGAAGTGCCGTATGAGCTAAGGGAAGCGAGTCAGCCTTTACTTGTGTGATCGCTTCTTTAGATAGAGCCCTGAATGACACAATGAATGCCACAGTTGATGTGGCATTCATTGACACACTTCAGTAAGTCATTGTCAGATAACGACTTGCATTGCCCCGAAAAAGGGGAAGCGGAGAGAACGGGATTCGAACCCGTGGAACGGTGTGACCCGTTCACCGGTTTAGCAAACCGGCGCATTCGACCACTCTGCCATCTCTCCTGAGGAAAGCGAAAGTCTACACGCTTTTGCTGTTGTCCTCAACGGGACCTCCTTCGCTTTTTCCAACTATGGCCTATGGTTAGGCTAAAATCAGTCTTGTCGCATCGCTTCTGAAAGCGGGCGACTGGCAAAATCGGATTAACTGGTATCGAAACCGCCTGGAATTGGCCTCTCCCGAAGGGGGGAAGGCTGCATTTGCCGCCGAACTTACGCGAGTTGAACGACATGTGGATGCGAATTGGGACAATTGTGGGGCTCGTTGGGTTCGCAGCTGGAAATATGGCAGTGGCTGGCGAATTGTCGCTTTCCGCGGCGATCGAGACCATTAAGAAGGAAGACACCAAAAAGCATGTCGATGTCTTGGCCGACGATAGCTTTGAAGGTCGAGCCGCCGGCAGTCGGGGCGGCCGTGCCGCCGGTAATTATCTGCAACAGCTGTTCTCCAAGTATGGTTTGAAACCTGCAGGCGATGGTGGCACCTACTTTCAATTGTT
Organism: Blastopirellula marina; assembly: GCF_002967765.1. Lineage (NCBI taxonomy): Bacteria > Pseudomonadati > Planctomycetota > Planctomycetia > Pirellulales > Pirellulaceae > Blastopirellula > Blastopirellula marina. The sequence continues at coordinate 39,574 of NZ_PUHY01000014.1, forward strand.
CCACGGCGGATCGCGTAACATCTTGGGCCTGTTGCCGGGGAAAGATAGCGATGGCAGTGGAAGCCTAATTGTGGTGGGGGCTCATTACGACCACGTCGGCTACGGCAATCGAGCTAACAGCTTCGGTCCGTTTGGCTATGTGCATAACGGTGCCGACGACAATGCCAGCGGTACGGCGGCTTTGCTAGAAGTAGTTCAAGCACTAACCGAACTGAAAGAACAGCCGGAGCGATCCATTCTGTTTGCTCTCTGGGATGGCGAAGAAGCTGGGCTGCTGGGATCCAAATATTGGGTGGAGCATCCAACGGTCGATCTAAACCGAATCAAGCTCTACCTCAATCTAGACATGGTAGGCCGTTTGCGCCCGCAAGGAGTCGAGGTGATTGGTACTCGTACGATGCCTGGGCTACGGCAAGTGATTGCACGAGCGAACGCAGCGAGTGACTTGAAACTCGACTTCCGCTGGGAAATGACCGACAACAGCGATCACTATACATTTTATTCGCGTTCGATCCCTACACTGATGTACCACACTGGATTACATGACGAATACCATCGCCCTCAGGATGATGCCCATCTGATCAACAACGAAGGAATTGAACGGGTTGCCCGACTTACGGCGCGAACCGTATGGGAAGCAGCAAACCAAGAGACGCTACCTCCGTTCCGAACGCAATGTCGCTCAGAATCAGAATCTGCCCGTGGTCGCTATGAAGTGCCCCGAGTCGTTAATCGCTCGCGGCTGGGTATTCGCTGGAATCGTGAACAACAAGATAAGGAAGGTGAATTACTCGTATCGGCGGTTACTCCTGGCGGTCCGGCAGAGCAGGGAGGCCTACAGGCGGGCGATCGGATTACGAAGTTTGCAGGCATTCCGTTCACTACCGAGCAAGATTTCCTGGCACAAGTTCAAGCTGCACCGAGCGACGTTGCGTTGGAAGTGGCACGTGATGGTGAGGAGGAACCCGTTGCTTTGGAGGTCAAACTCAACCTGACTCCAGCGCCAGTCGGGATCGCATGGACCAGCGAATCGGCAGAGCCGGGGGCGGTCATGTTGACTAGTGTCACACCAGGATCCGTGGCCGGATTAGCGGGCCTGAAACCGCTGGACCGCATTTACGAGGTCAACGGACGACAAGTCGAAGGGCTCACGCAGTTCAAAGATATGATCACCGAGTTTGCAAGTCCGACCAAGCTATTGGTTGATCGAGAAGGGCACATCCTTGAGATCGAATTGCCGCTGGACACCATCCGTCCGTTGCTTAAGAAGGACAAGCCTGAGGAAGAACCCAAGCAGTAACTCGTTGGTGTCGTCCGATCGTTACAAGCCTTCGCGAGTCATCTTGCGATATTTTAGCGGGGATAGTCCAGTGACGCGTTTAAACTGTTTGCAAAACGAGGGTTGATCGCTAAACCCACAATCCATGGCGACGGCGGCCACGTTTTTGTCGCTGTCTCGCAGAAGGACAGCCGCGGCTTCGACGCGTTGGCGAATGAGATATTGCGACGGCGTGATCTGAATCATGGAACGCATGATTCGTTCGAACTGGCTGACGGACAGGCCCGACTCTTCGGCCAATTGCTGGACACGTAGCGGTTTGGCGTACTCGTTTTGGATTTTCTTCAGTGCCACAGCGACCTTGCTGTACCGTTTCGCCTTCTGCGTAGGGGCGTGGAGATCGCGAGACATTCCGACGATTGCGATCACCTCGCCAGCGACATCTTTCGCCAATACCTTGCTGGTAATGAACCATCCTAAGGTACCATCGGGGTTCGTAATCATTTCGAGCTGATCGTGAAGATTTTGTCCGTTTGTCAGCAGTTGCTGATCCTGCTGTTGGTAGCCTATCGCTAAGGCTTTCGGATACAAGTCAAAGGCTGTCTTGCCGATAACGTTATCGCGATGAAGCTTCGGAACACTCCGCAGAAATGCGTTATTTACGCTGAGATAGCGACCTTGAAGGTCTTTGATACAAACATTCACTTCGTCCAATCGGGCAAACAACTCTTCCACTATTGCAAGTGAGGGAGCCTGTGCGAAAAGCTTCGCGAGATGTGCCTGCCACTCATTTTTGTATGAATTCGGCATTGATGGTATGGATTGTGTCAAAGACAAATTATGGGAACTTCAGGAAAATGAGTTGAAAGTCAGGAACATCCCTCTCCTACTTCCTGCGGAAAATAAATCCCTCAGTTGTGTCGCTCTTGGATATCGTCCTGCGGCGTCTGAACCTGTGTTCATCTGATTATTCGCCCATTCTTAATTTTAGGATTTACCTGTCTCATGATAACCAACAAACGGCCTCATTTTCGACCCACTGATGGCTTTACACTGGTCGAGTTATTAGTAGTCATCGCTATTATCGGTGTCTTGATCGCCTTGCTCTTACCGGCTGTCCAGCAAGCACGCGAGGCAGCGCGTCGCATGTCTTGCAGCAATCATCTCAAGCAATTCGGCTTGGCAATTCACAACTACCACGACACTTACAAGCAGTTTCCTCCTCAAGGACTTCCGCAATCCCACGGGGCTGGCGGTTGGGCACGCCAAGCATCTTGGTTTGTACGGATTCTGCCTTTTATCGAGCAGAAGGCAGCTTACGATAATGCTCCTTTTATTGACAGTTCTTTCGACAATCATTCTGCCGGCTGGACAGCCCCTAATCGTGCCTGGCGACCGATGAGCCAAGCAAGAGTCGAGATCTTTAATTGTCCCTCAAGCCCGCTGCCGCAAGTCTACTCGCAGGCGACGTCCTCGCAAACGCAATCGCTCGGCGCACCTGCCGAGATTGAAGTTCAGATTCCCGATTACGCCGCCAACAGTGGCTGTGCTTTCAAGGGAGGCACCAATAATACTCAGCATCCTACGACCTTCTGGGGATGGGGTGGACGCAGCGCAGATAATGGAGTTATCCCCAGCATTTTCCGCAATGTGGGTTCGACGCCTTGGACTGGATCGAAGGTTAGCTTCGCGAGTGTCATCGACGGTTCCAGTAATACCATTGCGATCGGTGAGCAGTCTGATTTCTACCAGCGGGATAAAGACACGCGGGCTGGTTACGTTCGTGGGGGATTTTGGTCGGGTGGGTCATCCGATGTCATGAGTTCGGAAATGAATAACTACGTCGTCACGGTATTCCCAATTAACGCCGTCAGTGTTGGTTGGCCGGGCACGTCACGAAATGAAAATGCTACGTACAACAACACCGCGTTTCGTTCCGCACATCCTGGTGGAGCTCAGTTTGCTCTGACCGATGGATCAGTTCAATTCATTGCCGATACGATCAGCTTTTCCACGTATACCGCATTGATGGATCGTGCTGATGGGGTTCCCGTCGGAGAATACTAATCGCTAACAAGATAGGCCGGGAGGACGTGATTTCTATACATCCGTCCTCTCGACAATTTCAATCGTACATCCAATTCCCTAATTCGGTGGACTTATTTGTCATGACAAATCTCCAGAAGGTGTCTGGCGTCATCTCAGCAGTGTTATTAATGCTGCTCGTGCCGGGGTGTTTTGGTGGAAATGGAGTCCCTCTGGGCAGCGTTGAAGGCCGCGTGACCAAAGATGGCTCTCCAATTTCTGATGCAACGGTAACGTTTTTTCCTGAGGAAGGGCGACCTTCGGTGGGCGTCACCGATAGTGATGGGCGCTACTCGCTACAATTCACTCGCGATCTGGATGGAGCCATGGTGGGGAAACATCGCGTGAATATCACCTACGGAGGTAGACAAGCTCCGCCAGATGCGAGCGATCCTACCAGGCGGGCTAAACCAGTGAAATCTATACCCCGACAGGATATCGATTGGCCCGAAGACATCGAGGTAAGCCGTTCCGACAACACGATCGATTTCGACTTTTAAGAACGGATTGGCAAAGATTTGAATCCGTCTTTTCTTGAGAGAGTTATTGCCAAGACTTTCTCAGTTGTTCGGCTTGCTGTCTGATTTCCTCGATCTCGCCAGATGATCGCTTGTTCTCAATGTGTTTCAGCTGCAACTTCATCCGCGAATTCTCTTGAAGCCGATCATAATGGCGATCCAGAAAATCCCAATAGAAAGTCGTGATCGGGCACGCATCGTCGCCGACCGACTTCTTATAGTCGTACGGACAGTTCCCGCAGAAGTTGCTCATCTTGTTGATGTAATTGCCGGTCGAAGCATACGGCTTCGTGCCCACGACACCGCCATCGCCATGCTGACTCATGCCTAACGTGTTAGGCAGAGAAACCCAATCGACCGCGTCCAGATACATCGCCATGTGCCACTCATGGAATGAGTACGGATGAACGCCCAGAGTTAACGCAAAGTTTCCCAAGACCATCAAACGATGGATGTGGTGAACATAACCATGCGTCAACACATGTCCGATCGACTGCTGAATGCACTGCATGTCGGTTTCTCCATCCCAGTAAAAAGAAGGGATCGATGCTTCGTGCTCCAGGTAGTTCATCTCCGCGTAGTCAGGCATCTTGATCCAGTAGACGCCCCGAATGAATTCCCGCCACCCGACAATCTGACGGATGAAACCTTCTACACTGGCCAGCGGAGCTGAGTCACTTTGATGGGCTTCCAGTGCGGCTTGAATACACTCACGCGGATTGAGCAACTTCAAGTTCATGCTTGTCGAAAGCCGCGAATGATGAAGAAACGGTTCGTCGGTCCACATCGCGTCTTCATACCAGCCAAAATCAGGCAAATGCTTCCGAATAAAGTCAGCTAACATCCGCCGAGCCTGGCCGGGCGTAACTGGCAAGTCGAAGTCTTCGAGTGTCCCTGGATGATCTTCGTAGCGTGCCTCGACCAAGTCCATGACCTCACGCGTGATGTCATCCGGAGTGAATGAAGTCGGACGGCCCAAATCGCGTGGACCACTTTTAGGCAGTGGTTCGCGATTGTCGTGGTCGTAGTTCCATTGGCCACCCATCGGTTTACTGCCGTTCATCAAGATGCCATGCTTCTTTCGCATCTGCCGATAGAACGTTTCGAGTAGTAGTGATTTTCGCCCCTTGGCGAACTTATTGAACTCGTTGACGGTAGCGTAGAAGTGAAGATCTGGCAGGAAGTCGATTGGGACGTCGTGATCTTGGGCGACTGCTTCGAGTTCCTGTTTGACACGGAAGTCGCCAGGCAAGACGACCCGAATAGCTTCTGGCTTGTCGGTTTTCAATGTTCGCTTTAACAGATCGGTAAACGACTTGCCGCGGTCTTTTCGACGATCTTGCGTCAATTGATGGTAAGCGACCGCTTTACCCGCTTCGTTCAACTCGTCGCGGAAGTGACGCATCGCCGAGAGAAACAAGACGATCCGCTGCTTGTGGCTGGGGACGTACGTGATCTCGTGATCTGATTCGGCCATCCAGAGCTGATCTTGCTCGGAATCGTAGCCATCGAAAATCGCCGAGTCTCGATCGAGTTGGTCACCGAGAATCAGAAGCAAGTGCCGCATGGGAAGTCTCTTCGTGTTGGCAGAGGCAAAGGGAGGGAACCGCCAACTAGGCGGGCAAGCAACGTGCCGCTTGGGCGATTTCGCATTAGTAGTAGGGAAGTCACGATTTGGTCGCGACCTTGCAGCCGTGCTGGAGGGTGCGAGTCATCCTCTTTAGAAGGGGATTGGCGGTCATTCGTTAGCAAAGCATCAAAGATGGCCGTTAACTACTGAAAACTAAGGACGTTATCGTCAATCGAAGGTTTGTATCGACTATTCGCGTAATGTAGGATGGGAGCTTTGGGAGACCAAGGAACCCCGGCTCCTACAAAGCAAATCACCAATGATCCGCGAGACAACATGTACAAGACTTCTCTTCTAGCGGCCTTCGCCGCTCTGGCTTTTACTAGCCTCGCTTCCTCTTCTCTATTCGCTCAATCGGCGCCGTACGATCCTTACGCTCCTCAAGTCGAAGAACCACCGATCGCAGCCGATGGCTCGCTGAACTGGCCTGTGTTTTACAAGTCGGCTAGTCTGCAAGCGAACTATGAAAAGCTTTGGAACATGGGGGCCTGCCTTGGTACGAACAAAAAGATCACGATTCCGGTCGCTAACAATCGCCTCGACATTAACAAGATGCCCGAAGGCAAGTTGGAAGGCATCGTGATGCGTGTCGGTAAAGGCCAGCTCTTTGTGCGTCAGGCAGATGGTAAGATCAAGAAGATTGCGGTCCACCCGGCTGGGGTTTCTCGCATCGACGTCACCGGCGATGTTCCTGCACGCTGGTTAAAGCCAGGGATGGGAGTTCGCTTGGTTGGTCAGGTCGATGAAAGCGGCCACGGTCCAGATACGCTGGAACAACTTGATATCGTGACAATTCCTCCAGGCTTCGAGCCCAACCCCGTTGTCGCGGGTAAGCGACAATCGATCGTGGCCGTCGTTGCCAGCCTACGTGGTAACCGCCTCTTGCTAAAGACTCCATCTGGTTCGCTGCGTCGTCTATCGTTCCAGATCTCCGACGAAACGGTCGCCCACGTTCAAGTGAAAGATCTTGCTTTCGCCTCGGTTGGCGACAAGGTCGAGGCGAAGGGACATTTCTACAGTGGCGATAAGAACGAACACTGGGTATTTGCCTCCGATGTCACCGTCAGCAAACCGGAAGCCCCGTCGGAAGAAACTGCCAGTACGGATACCAGCACGGTCGCTGCTCGCGTCAACTAAGGCGATATCCGACTGACTGCTCAACTCGTTCCTGGTTGTTTCCCGACAACCAGGATTTTTTATGCTGGTTAAGGTACTCTGAAATCTTCCGTCACAGGGGAGTACCGATATGAAACCTAGCGTTATCGACTTCTTCTGTCATGCGGGCACCGATCCGCAGGGCCGCTCTTTAGCCGACATGATCGCGATGACCGATCATGAATTAGAATCCCACCACGACATCATCCAGTGGATGTTTCCGCTTCACGAAGCATCGCAGTTCAATGCGCGTGCTCCACTCATCGATGAAGCCTCGGTGCGTTCGTTTCAACAGAGCTCGATTGCGAAGAAGCGAATGCGTGAGGTCCTAATTCGATTCGCTCACTTTTTAGGCTTCGAGCGACTCCACAATGGAGAGTTCGTTGCCAATCCAAAGCTTGAAGCCAATCGAGCCAACTGGCAGACCCCTTTGAATCACAATCACCTGCGAATTACGCGCGTGATCCGTAGCCTACGACTTTTTGGGCTCGAAATAGAGTCTCGCGCATTCTACGACGCGGTGTATCAGGCGGCAGAGCAATCGGGTTGCGTTAACGAACGAACGCTTGCCTATTGGCAGCGTGCCTTGAAACGTCCGCCACTCGAATCGTTACGATAGGGTGACCGCACTACGGGGCAGAATCCTCTTCGGGTTCACTGGCATGATGCTCACTCAGCCAGTGACCCAAGTTGCTGCTAGTCCAGGTCGTCGGTTTTTCGTCGACCAGAACTTCCATCCAGGTCGCCACCGATTTCTGATCCGCCAAGACTTCGCCTGCCTTCGAAGGCCCAAGTACGCTTAGCGCCGACGCCCAGGCGTCAGCAAGCGTTGCATTTTCAGCGAAGACCGTCACGGTTCCACGATGAGCCACACCATATCCGGTGCGTGGATCGAGCACATGGGAGTAGCGTTTGCCGTTATGTTCCAAAAACTGATACGCGTCGCCCGACGTGGCCACCGCACTGTTAGCGATGTGTGTGATCAGAATGGGCGGGGCCTTCGGATTCAATCCGGCGATGCCAACCTTCCAGCCCAGTTCGCCGCGAGGCGCATCGGAAGCACCGACATCACCCCCGGCATCGACCAGTGCCCGCGTGATTCCGTGTTCTTTAAGTACTTTCAGGGCAGCATCAATAGCGTAGCCCTTGGCGATTCCACCAAGATCTATCCGCATGTCGCCCGTCGTCAGACTCACCGCTTGCATATCAGGAAGCAGTTTCAAGTTGTCTGCCCCAACCGCACCACGTACTTCTTCGATACGCGCTTCGTCCAATCGGTTGCGGCGGCGGAAACGTCGCCACTCTTTTGTTAACGGCCCGACAGTTACATCGAAGGCTCCGCCGGACAATTGGTGGATCCGCTTAGCTTCCGAAAGGACGTACCACAGATCGTCACTCACTGCGATTGGCTTGGCTGTCGGAGATTTTGCCGAGAGAATTAATACCTCCGAATCATTCCGATAATCGCTACAGATCTGCTCGATCTCACGAATCCGGTCGAAGGCTGCATTGGAGGCTTTTTGGAAATTTTCGGCATCGTCAAAGTCGGCCATAATGCGGACCATTGTCCCCATGTGCAACTGAGAAACCGAGAGAAGGGAATTCTCCTCCGCGCTCGCGGTTGCGAACGACATGCCCAACGACGCCAATAAAATCCCCCAAAAAGTGGTGTTGGCGATACGGCAATTGGTCATGTCGACTCCTCGGAATGGATAGCTGTGAGCTACGTGAAATTCTACGTAAGCCCTTATCTGTGCTGGGAATAATTGAATTCGGTTTCTCGTTTCGCTATGCTATAAAGCTTACCCTCACGGTAGCACGCACGTCGATTATTCCCACCTTGCCCCTTTCTAATTTCTCGAATACGGAGAGTCTCCATCCATGTCCAAGAAAGAATCTAAGAAAAAATCGGACGCGGCACAGACGTCGCGACGCGATTTCATCAAGACCGGTTCCTCGATGTTGGTCGCCGGTGGCGCGATCGCCGGTTCGCTGAGCATTGCTCAGAGTGCTCACGCTTTTGGTAGCGATCAAATCAAGATCGGTCTCGTTGGTTGCGGTGGTCGTGGTACGGGTGCCGCCGACCAAGCGATGAACACCGAAGGCGAAACCAAATTGGTCGCCATGGGCGACGTGTTTGAAGATCGCCTCTCGCAAAGTCTCCGTGCCCTTACCAGCCGACACTCGAAGCAGGTCGACGTGCCTGCTGATCGCCAGTTTGTTGGTTTTGACGCCTACAAGAAGGTTCTCGATTCTGACATCGACTTGGTGATTCTGGCAACGGCTCCTGGTTTCCGTCCGCTCCATTTTGAAACTGCCGTCAACGCCGGCAAGCACGTCTTCATGGAAAAGCCGGTTGCGACCGACGCTCCAGGTATTCGTCGCGTGTTGGAAGCCAACAAGATCGCCAAGGAAAAGAACTTGGCTGTCGCGGTTGGTCTGCAGCGTCACCACGAAAAGGCCTACATCGAAACGATCAATCGCCTGAAGGATGGCGCGATCGGCGATATCATCTTCTGCCGAGCTTACTGGAATTCGAGCGGTGTCTGGACCCGTAACCGTACGGCTTCGCAGACCGAACTCGAATACCAAATGCGTAACTGGTACTACTTCAACTGGCTGTGTGGCGATCATATCGTCGAGCAGCACATCCATAACCTCGACGTCATCAACTGGTTGATGGACGGTCCGCCGGAATCGGCCGAAGGTATGGGTGGTCGTCAGGTCCGTAAGGGGGCTGACAACGGTGAAATCTACGATCACCACATGATCGAATTCACCTATCCGAACGGCGTCAAGATGCTCAGCTCGTGCCGCCACATCCCTGGTTGCTGGAACAGTGTTTCCGAGCACGCTCATGGTTCGCGTGGTTATGCCGACATCAGCGGCGGCAAGATCTACGATGCCAAGGGCGATTTGGTTTGGAGCTACGGCCAAGGTGGTCGCAACGGTCACCAGGAAGAGCACCATGATCTGTTCGCCGTCCTACGTAAGGGCGAACGTCCGAATGAAGCGGAATATGGTGCCCACAGCACGATGACCGCAATCTTCGGTCGTATGGCGACCTACTCCGGTGGTCACAGTGGTAAGGGTGGTCAGGTTCTGAAGTACCAAGACGCTTTGAACTCGGAAATCGCCTTGGCTGACTTCGACAAGTTGACCAGCATGGAAGACGAAGCTCCGGTCAAGCCAAATCCGGAAGCCGTCAAGAAGCAGCTGGAACAATCGCCATATGTGGTTCCGATGCCAGGCGAATCGATCACGATCTAAGCCTCGCCGGCGAAGTTCGCTGATGACATCCAATCTCGAAGGGCGGTCCGCTTGGCGGAACCGCCCTTTTTCGTGGATTTCAACACTTTGCGGGACTCCGAAGTCGGTGGATACGACTTTATGAACGGATCTTCATCAAATCTCCCGGTCCCGACCCCTGCTGAAAAGCTTCGCTACGCTTATCATACAAGATGACTCATTTGGGAAGTCGATTGGTAACGGGACGTCATGCTTCGGTCGCGCATTGGTACATACATCTTGCTGTTAGTGGTCACGATCAGCTTCGTGTCTCTCGTGGCAATGACATGGGCGGCCAGAGTCGATCGGAATTCAGCGATCCGCCACGAACGTATCGAGAAGCTGCAGACGATCGTCCAACTGATTCAATCCAGCGTCCTTGAGAAGGGCACCGAAAGCCACATCGACGAAGAGCGACTTCAGAAACGCATTGCCAGTGCTGCCGCGGAAACGGGCGTCTATCTCACCATCATCGATGCTGGTGGTCGTGTCTTGGCCGATTCATTGAACCCGCCTCGCCGCATGGAGAACCTCCGCGAGCAAAGCGAGTTTCGTGCTGCTTCTCGCGATGAGTTCGGTTATACGCAGCGCTTCTTGCCTGACCAGGACATCACGATGCAAATGGTCGTGCGGCGCGTCGAACACGACGGCAACACCATCGCATTTGTCCGAGCAGGGCTTCCCGTTGAACAGCTGCAAAGCACTAGCGGCACGATAACTCTGGTCATGGGGCTCATCGCTGTTGGGGCGATTGGGGTCGGCATCATTCTTACACGCACTTTGGAAGTGCGCTTGTTCGATCCCGTCGTGGAACTAATCGACGCTTGTAAAACGCTGGCTACCAGGGGCGAACGCAAAAACCTGTGGAACTCTTCGCAAGACGAATTGGGCCAGCTGGTTCGAGAGTTCCAAACGATGTCCGGCGCTGTTACTCAACGCGAAACGGATCTTCGCGATCAGGCGAATCGAATTGAAACTGTCCTCGGAAGTATGGTGGAAGGCGTCATCGCCGTGAACGCCGATCGCGTGGTATTGCTTGCTAACCAGGCCGTTCGCCGGCTGCTTGGAATACGTGCCGACAAGGTCGAAGGCCGGCGGTTAATTGAGATCACTCGCATTCGCGCGTTGGATCAATCGGTTCAGCAAGCCCTTTCCAGTGGCCAACCTTGCTCGGCTGAGTTTGAGGTCAATTCTCCATTTCGGCGTGTCTTGAATTTGCATGCAAACTGTTTGCCCGGCGATCCGTGTCCAGGCGTGGTATTGGTGTTGCACGATATGACCGAGCTTCGCCGCTTGGAGAACCTTCGTCGGGAGTTTGTCGCGAATGTCTCTCACGAATTGAAAACTCCCCTGGCTGCCATCCGGGCGTACGCTGAGACGCTCCACATGGGGGCGGTCAACGATGCAGAGAATCGAGATTACTTCCTGGGGCAGATCACCGACCAGAGCGATCGTCTGCACGATTTGATCATGGACATGCTACAGCTCGCCCGCGTGGAAGCAGGTCAGGAAGTGTTCGATATCACCGATGTCAACGTCGCCGATATCGCCCAATGGTGCGTCGACTCACTGCGGGACAAGGCCGCGGCGAAAGCTATTCGCCTGATCGTTGAGTCGGCGGAGGATGACGAAGTGTATGTACGGGCCGACGAAGAAGGGCTGCGCACAATTGTCGGCAACCTGGTCGATAACGCTGTGAAGTACTCGGGAAAGCCAGGCGACGTCCTCGTGCGATGGCAGACGGAAGGAGATCAGGTCGCGATTTCAGTCGAAGATCACGGGATCGGAATTCCTGAGGAAGCCCAGAATCGAATCTTCGAACGCTTCTTCCGTGTCGATAAGGCCCGCTCCCGCGAAATGGGGGGGACCGGCCTGGGGCTCTCAATTGTAAAGCATCTTGCCAGCTCATTCGGGGGGAGTGTTGAGCTCGAAAGTCAGGTAGACAAGGGATCGACGTTCACAGTGCGCCTGAAAATGAGCCGCGTTCTTACAAATTAACAATTCAGTTTACATTGTCTTAACAATCGCCGGTTAATATTAGCGTTATCAAAAGCACCCAATCGTCGACACGGGAAGTCGACGGCCGTGCTCTGCAACCTGCAGAATCGATTGATAACGAGCTGATAGCCGATGCCTCTCCACCTCCAACGCGACTTAGACCACCTTCACCACGAGGTGTTGTCGCTGTCGGGCATTGTGGAAGAGATGCTGGAAAAGGCAACACGAGCTCTCTTTGAACGCAACGCCCAAATCGCTGACGAAGTCATCGGCATCGATATTATCGTTGACGAGCGAGAAGTCCAGATTGAGGAAGAGTGCCTGAAAGCCCTCGCCCTTCATCAACCGGTGGCCGTTGACTTGCGACGGATTGCCACCGTTTTGAAAGTCAACAATGACCTCGAAAGAATGGCCGACCTAACCGTTAACCTGGCCGAACGTGCGAAATCAGTGATCGAATACCCAATGTTTGTCATCCCGCAACGGTTGGCATGCATGGCCGACATGGCAAAGGGAATGGTTTCGGACGTGTTGGATTCGTTCGTCAACATGGACTGTGCCGCGGCGGCCCGCGTTGGTGCGACCGACGAACGCGTAGATCGCCTCAACTGTGAAGTCATCGAAGAACTGCAACGAACGATGCGCGAGCGGCCTGACCAGGTTGTTCCAGCACTGCACTGCTTCTCGGCGAGTCGGCATATCGAACGTATTTCTGATCACGCGACGAACATCTCTGACGACGTTATTTACATGGTGGAAGGAACGATCGTGCGGCACCGTTTTTCGGGTGGCGCGAACAGTCCCTTTGCCAATGGTTAACTTCCCATTTAGCTTTTAAATTGGACCAAGAAAATGGCCCGCATGAAGATTCTGATTGTCGAAGACGACCGAGCCCTGGCCGATGTGTTGGCTTACAACGTTCGCCAGGCTGGCTACGACGTGCTCTCCGCCTACGATGGTCAGGATGGATTGACTCAGGCTCAAGTAAAGACGCCTGACATGGTGATTCTCGATCTGATGTTGCCGGTTGTCGACGGCTTGGAAGTTTGCCGCCGTCTGAGAGCTGATCCAGCAACCAAAGATATCATGGTGCTGATGTTGACCGCCAAAGCGGAAGAGTCTGACCAACTGATCGGCTTCTCGCTTGGTGCCGATGATTATGTCACCAAGCCGTTTAGCGTGAAGGTCCTCCTCGAGCGGATCAAGGCCCTTGAACGCCGCCGGCGCGGAGGCGAAACGCCGGCAGCCGATGTAGTGTCGAGCCAAGGTGTCACGATCGATCGTCGCCGCCATCGCGCAACGATTCATGGCAAACCCTTGCAACTGACTCGCAGCGAATTCCGCCTCTTGGAAACCCTCACTCGTCAGCCAGGTCGTGTGTTCGATCGGTCCGAGTTGATCGATGCCGCGTTGGGCGAAGATACCGTGGTCATGGAACGTACAATCGACGTTCACGTGCGAGCACTTCGCCGTAAGATGGCGGAATTTGCTGATCTAATTGAAACGGTCCGTGGCGTTGGTTACCGATTTCGCGATCCCGGTGCAAAGCCGAGCGATGATGTTGACGCCGATGACGATTCGGTTGAACCCGCAGGTAGCGGCAGCATCTCGCGATTCAATATCTAGTCCTGAATTAGGGCAAAGATAATCCTCGAAAGAACGGACCATGGGTTCGTTCTTTTTTTATGCGCAGCGGCAGCGTATGCTAATCGCAGGCGGCCGGTCGTTTTAAGAAGGATGAAAGAAATGGACTCGATTCTGCGGTTGATCGAACACATTGACGCTCATCGGCTTCTGGTCCCTTCGATGTTCGAGATCGACATCGACGAGGCACTCGATAAACGCGATGTCGAGCCTTTCGATTCGGATTGGATCAAGGCCCACGCTAGGGTTTCCGACGAAGACATCGATACTCGTGACCGGCCATCGCTGGTCGAACTTCGTGAAGCTGCCTATCTACGGTGTTACAAGTTGACGCAGAACTCCGAGCTAAGTGGGTATGTCGCCGATGACTTTGGATTGATTGGTACGTACCTTCTCTTGGACGAACGAGACGATTGGGTAAATGCCCTCTGGTGTGCCTACCGAGATGGGCATTTCCCATGCGGTGCGCTTACGCCTTGCGGGGGAAACCTCGCATCGATGATTGAATAACAGGATCAACGGGTTCAATCGTCGGGATCGTTACGGTTTCGCTTCCTTTCTAACACCTGCCTGGGATGGTTTCCGCTCGTTGTTGGTGACTTGATTCTGGTATACTGGTTCGCCTCACCTCACATCATGATTCTCTAGCCGACTCCCCTGGTCTTGGGGATTCGTCACGGACACGACGGCCAACCATGAAAAAAATCTCGAAGCTTCTCGTTACCAACCGTAGTGAAATCGCCATTCGCATCTTCCGAAGTGCCCACGAACTCGGAATTCGCACCGTGGGGATGTATTCATATGAAGATCGATTTGCCCTCCATCGATTCAAAGCTGACGAAGCCTACTTGATTGGTCAGCAAGGAGAACCGGTTCGCGCTTATCTCGACATCCCCGGAGTGATCCGCCTTTGCCAGGAACATGGCATCGACGCCATCCATCCCGGCTACGGTTTCATGTCGGAGAACCCTGACTTGGCCGATGCCTGCGAGAAGAACGGTATCGTATTCGTTGGCCCTTCGAAACAATGTCTGGAGATGCTGGGGGATAAGACTGCCGCGCGTAGTGTCGCCAAAAAGGCAGGCGTCCCGATCCTGGGCGGAAGTGATGCCGCAATCGAGAACGCCAAGGCCGGCCGCGAACTCGCCGAGAAGATGGGCTTTCCGATCATCTTAAAAGCGGCCAAGGGCGGTGGTGGCCGTGGCATGCGTGTGGTCCGCTCGGCGGAAGAGTTCGAGGCTGCTTTCAATGAAGCACAGCGAGAATCGCTCAATGCGTTCGGCAGCCCCGATATCTTCATTGAGAAATTCATTCAACGGGCCCGTCATATCGAAGTCCAGTTGTTAGGGGATCGCCAAGGTAATCTGGTTCACCTTTACGAGCGTGATTGCAGCGTGCAGCGTCGTCATCAGAAGGTGGTCGAAATCGCACCGGCCCCCAATCTCGATCCAAAGACTCGCCAAGGCTTGTGTGATGCCGCGGTAGCGATCGGCCAAGCGGTCGGCTACTACGCGGCGGGAACCGTCGAGTTTCTGGTCGACGCTGACACCGGCGAGTACTACTTCATTGAAGTGAACCCACGTATTCAAGTTGAGCATACCGTCACCGAAGAGATCACCGGCATCGACTTGGTCAAAGCCCAGATTCTGGTCGCCCAAGGGGATTCGCTCGATCATCCTGAGATCGGCATTCCTACACAGGAATCAGTCGTGCCCTTTGGCTTCGCGCTGCAGTGCCGGGTGACCACGGAGGATCCCTCCAATAAATTCCTACCCGATTATGGCCGCGTTACGCATTATCGCAGCGGCGCTGGAATGGGCGTGCGACTGGATGCCGGCAGTGCGTTCAGTGGAGCGGTCGTTCACCCCTATTACGACTCTCTGCTGGTCAAAGTGACGGCGCGCGGTCGTCGATTCGTTGATGCGGCCCGGCGTATGAATCGTGTGCTGCAAGAGTTCCGAGTTCGAGGTGTGAAAACGAACATTCCGTTCCTGATTCGTGTCATGAATCATCCCACGTTCATCGAAGGAACCTGTACGACACGTTTCATCGACGAAACGCCCGAGTTGCTCGAGTTCACACCACGTCGCGACCGTGCGACCAAGCTGTTGAAATTTCTGGGTGATGTCGCCGTGAATGGAAATCCGCTGGTCAAAGATCGCGTGATTTCTAAACGTCGCGATCCAGCACCGACACCGGCACTTATCGCCGATCAGCCAAACCCCAAAGGTTCACGTGATCGTTTCAAGGAACTGGGCGTCGAGAAGTTCGCCCAGTGGGTTCGCGATCAGAAGCAATTGCTGTTCACCGATACGACCTTCCGTGATGCGCACCAAAGTCTGCTGGCCACACGTGTCCGCACGAAGGACTTGCTGAACATCTCCGAGGCATATGCCCGTAATTGCCCCGAGATGTTCTCTCTAGAGATGTGGGGTGGAGCGACGTTCGATACAACGATGCGATTCCTGAAGGAATCACCCTGGCAGCGACTCGCTGACATGCGCGAACAGATTCCGAATATCTTATTCCAGATGCTTCTGCGGGCCTCGAACGCGGTTGGTTACACCAACTATCCAGACAACGTCGTTGTCGCGTTCGTCGAGGAAGCCGCTCAGGCCGGAATGGATGTGTTCCGCGTGTTCGATGCCCTTAATTGGGTGCCGAACATGAAAGTGGCGATGGAAGCAGTGATCGCCGCAGGGGGAATCTGTGAAGCGTCAATCTGCTACACGGGCGATATTAGCAACCTGAAGCGTGATAAGTACGACCTGAAGTACTACGTCGACTTAGCGAAGCAGCTGGAGTCGATGGGAGCTCACTTCCTGGCGATCAAAGACATGGCCGGTCTCTGCAAGCCGACGGCTGCTCGTAAGTTGATCAAAACACTTCGAGAAGAGATCGGTTTGCCGATTCACTTCCATACCCACGATACGGCTGGCATTCAGGCAGCGTCGATCTTGGAAGGTGCGGAAGTCGGGCTCGATATTGCCGACGCCGCCATGGCCCCGCTGTCGGGCGGCACTTCGCAGCCGAACTTGAATACCGTGGTTGAAATGCTGCGAGGCACGCCGCAGGAGAGTGACCTGAAGACGGCCTCGATTGATGAGATCGCTGAATACTGGCGTTCCGTGCGAGAGTTTTATACGCCGTTTGAAAGCACGGTTCTACCGGCGACGGCCGACCTTTATCGTCATGAAATGCCTGGCGGTCAGTACACCAACTTGTTCCAGCAAGCTCACGCATTGGGACTGTCCGATCAATGGGCCCAAATCTGCGAGATCTATGCTCAGGTCAACGACATGCTGGGGGACATCGTGAAGGTGACACCCACGTCGAAGGCGGTCGGCGACATGGCGTTGTTTATGGTTGCCAACGAACTGACACCGACTGACGTGCTGAATCCCGATCGAGAATTGGCATTCCCGGCTTCCGTTAAAGACCTGCTCGGTGGCCGTATGGGGCAACCCCCAGGAGGTTTTCCAGAAGCTCTGCAAAAGCGGGTAATGAGGGATGAAGCTATTCTCACTACGCGTCCGGGCGAGAGCTTCGAGCCTGCCGACTTTGCTGATGCGGAAACGAAAGTCGAGAAGTTTCTCGGTCGCAAACCGAAACGAAGCGAGGTGGTTTCGTATCTCCTCTACCCGAAAGTGTACGAAGACTTCGCCAAGCACGAATTGAGCTACGGTGATGTAAGCGGTTTGCCGACGCCCGTCTTCTTCTATGGTCAAGAACCAGGGGAAGAACTGGCTGTCGACATCGAAACAGGTAAGACGCTGATCGTAAAATTCCTGACCATTAGCGACCCTCACCCCGATGGATCACGCGTTGTCTTCTTCGAATTGAACGGACAACCTCGTGAAGTGAGTGTTATCGATCAATCGCTCGAATCGGACGTGCCGAAACGACAAAAGGCCGATGCCGACGATCCCAAGCAGATAGGTTCGTCGATGCCCGGAATGGTTGTCACGATTGCCGTCGAACCAGGCGAAAAGGTTGCCAAAGGGCAAAAACTCCTTTCCTTGGAAGCGATGAAAATGGAAACGACCGTCTATGCCGAAGTCGAAGGGACCGTTGATCAGGTGTTGGTCAAACCTGGCAGCCAGGTGGAAGCGGGCGACTTGATGATCAAGTTGGCATAGGCGATGAGCGACTGGTTTCCTGAGCTTGCCCGAATTGAAATCGAACGTCAGGCACATTTCGCTTGCGTTGAGGTCTTTGACGAATTGTCTTCGACCAGCGATCATGCACTGGCGAACATGGAGTCGTTCCGCAATCGTATGCCGGCGTTGTTCGTCGCCCGGCAACAAACCAAAGGGCGGGGTAGGGGATCTCGAAGTTGGTTTGCCGGTGACGGTGCGCTCACGTTTTCCGCCCTGTTATCCAAAGCGGATATTCCTATCGAGCCGATCATCTGGCCGCGCATCTCGCTGATCGCCGGCGTAGCGATGTGCCAGACATTGGAAACCTATGCGGCTCCTGACCTTCTCAAGGTCAAATGGCCGAACGACGTTTATCTGGCTGGGCGAAAGGTGTGTGGAATTCTCGTGGAAAAACGAGAACTAACCGATCCGGTGTTGTGCCTGGGCGTGGGCGTCAATGTCAACAACTCGCTAGAGCACGCACCGCAAGAGGTGCAGCAACGAGCGATCGCGCTGACCGATGTGACACATCAGCAGCACTTTCTGCCGGAGATTCTGCTCGAGTTTCTGGTTCGCTTTCGCCAGCTTTGCACAACCAATGCTGTGTCCGTCGAACCGCTTTTGGAATACTGGCGCGACCATTGTTTGTTGACGGGACGCCAGGTTGAGACCGTGCAAGGCGGGCAGCAGATCATCGGCGAATGTCACGGCATTGATGCCAATGGAGCACTGTTGGTGCAAACCTCGTCTGGCCAGCGGGAAATCATGTCGGGTGAAATCGTCCGCTGGTAAGTTACGATTGCAAGTAGCAAAAGTGATACAGGAAGATTCCAGTGGCCATTGCCACGTTGAGTGAGTCACTACCACGCTGCATCGGCAGGGTAATCTGATGATCACAATGCGTAAGTGTACCTTCCTCGAGGCCATATCCCTCGTTCCCCATCAGGAGCACACTGCGATCAGCGCGGGTAACTTCCTTGAGGGGCGTTGCCTGCTCTGAGAGCACCGTAGCATACGATTCAAAGCCGAATGACTTGAGCTTTGCCAGGTCGGCGACAAAGTCCTCGGATTCGACGATCGGGATCTTGAATGCATGCCCGGTCGATACTCTTAGGCTACGACGCGAGAACGGGTCAGCACAGCCATCGTCGAGCAATATGGCATCGGCACCAAAGGCACATGCTGTACGTATGATCGCTCCTAGGTTCTCGAAGTCACCAATCATCGAAGCAGCCAGAACGGTTAGTTTGGGGGAATGATCAATCGGCAGGACATGATCGATGGAAGGCCGTGGCGACCGCTTTCCGCAAACCATGATCCCGCGATGAAAGTTGTACCCGGCTAGTACCTTAATGGCGTCACGCGAAAGGACATAGATCGGAAGCGTTCCTTGTCGGTGATCCGGCAATTGAGGAATCTTTTCCACCCCGTCGACCACGATCGAATCAATTTCGAAGTCACTATCGAGCAGTCGCTGTACCAGGAACTGGCTTTCAGCGACGAAGTAGCCATCACGCATGTGACTCTTACGCTCGAACTCGCGTTGATACCGTACTAGTCGCGGATCTTGGGGGGAATCAATGGGGATAATGTTTTCGCTCATGGCGAGCTATTTTACTCAGTTTGCGAGTTTGAGAAGAGGCTGGCGTTAGCCTGGTTCTTCGAACGAAAAAAGCCCTTGGAGATGGGATGGTCTCCAAGGGCAGAACGGAATTCCTCTGAGTCTAGTTGGAGGGAGACTCGTTAGATGGCTGGCGTCGAAAACTGGGTTTGCTGGATCACCATTGGTGGCATTGGAGGAACTTCCGAGGGCGCGGCGTCGTCTGGCGTAACGACTGGTGGCATTGGTTGTGGCGCTTCGGTTGGCGTTGGCGAGGAGATCACGCCACTCGACATGTCGCTACCGCAAGCGATGCCGCAATTACCGCCGCAGCTACCGTTGCAACTTCCATTACCGCAGCAACCGGAGTTAACAACGTTCCATTGGACTTCGCAATCTGGGCATTTGTATTCCCACTTGGTCAGCACTTTGACCGAGCGAACTTTGCCACAGCGAAGTGGATCGCAGCAGCTTTCCCAAGGGAAGCGAACGGCGGGAATGCACACGTCTTTGCACTTGTCGGCGTAGCAGTTGTGTGCTGTTTCGGTTTCCTTGATTTCGGGCGAGCAGGTCTTTCCACACGACGAGCAGCACGTTGGCGTGCAGCAGCGAGTCGTGCAGCATCCGCTGCCGTAGACCAGCAGAAGGAGCCCCAACAGGGCAAGATAACGGTTCATGGAGATAGCTCCGAATATAGTTTAATTGATCTGGTATTTTGCATTTCCGGCGGCTTGGGGAAAGCTTCCGACAAGCCGTGTTGGCAATGTCCGACAAGCGGACGACCGATTCGGTTTAGAAGTCGACCATGAATCGCAAGCCGAGGGCGTCGTACCAACCGGCGGTGGATGGTGCTCCGGCGACAACGCGATCAGAGATCCGACCGTTGATGTAGTTGAACTGCACGCGAGCATGCGAGTTCCACCACCAATTCACGCCCAACGTGGCACTCTCACCAACACCACCGAAGACGTCTTGGTCGGTGAAGTCGCAATAGGAGTAACGAGCAGCAATCTGCCAGGCACCCCAGCCGTAGCTGCGGCAGCCATCACAGCGGTTGACCAGCCAAAAGTTTTCCAGCGGCTTGGTGCGACCCAGGGTACCGGAATCGCGTTCCCATGGGGTGTACTCGCCGGTCAGCCAGTAAGCGACATAGACGTAACCACCACCGAAGTTAGTATTTGGAGCAGCCGTACGATTGGCGTGAACCGTTTGGTATTCACCGACGATGCTAAGTGCACCGACGTTGATCACGCTTTCCAACCCGAGCAGTTGGTAGTTCGAGGCACCCAGCACGCCGGTATCGAACCACTTACCGTCGGTACGCGATTCAGGGCGAGTCCGGAAGCGATCCGTGCCGCCACCGCTGGGGAAAGCTGCCGAGCCTGAAACGGCCCAGTGAGCATAACCACGACCACCGGAGGTTTCGTCGTACCAGATGGTGTTGGCCAGACGACCGGCGATTTCCGACTGGTAGTTGTCGGCGTATTGATGACCAGGCTTCGAGAGGTCTTGCATGGCGAACGTACCAAATCGCCAGTTCCATGCTTCGTTGTCCGAAACACCGTACGATTGCAGACCTAAACGTCGAGCATCTTGATTGAATGCTTCAATCACGAACGGACGTTCCATGAAGACGTTGTAACGGCTGGAATTCAAGTGATCCAAACCGTAAGGTCGCTTCTGGTTACCCAGCAGCACCGTGTGCAGCCAAGGCAATTCCGTCCAACCGAGATAGGCATCTTTAAAGGCCAGGGAATCTGGCGATGCGAATTCCATCTCGATCTTATAGTTCATGGTTTCATTAATGTCGCCTGACACACCGTATCGCAAACGACGGAAACCAATGAAGTCAGGAGGGCTAGTGGCGGCGTTGCCCGTATCGAGGAAGTTCGGCAATGCCGATTCATCGGGGAAGTGCCAATAGTCGAAGTGAACACGCCCCGACCACTTTTGCGTCGGCTTGCTAAGGATTTCGACTTCCTTGCAGGCATCTTCGGCCTTGTCAGCTTCTAACGCTTCAACGCGATCGAGCAGATTGTAGTAAGAGGCCGCAGACACCGTTTCGCCCGGACCGTAAACTTCTGGCAAATGCTGTGGGGCAACATCATCGGCGAAGTAGTTCGGGGTGCCTTGGGTGTTTGCTGATGGTTGCTCAAACACAGGTTGTCCGTAACCTGCATTTGGCGCGTTGTAAAAGGGTTCTTGCGCGTAGCTAATCGTCGGCGCTAAGGCACCGAGGAAAATGCCAAGAGCGCGGCAAGTCCAACTCGTCTTCATTGCTGGGGTATCCATATGTCAGCGGTAACGCTCATCCTGAGCTAAAGGAACGAATGCCGTTGCATTGCGATAATCGTCACCGCTGTTACTGGTCGCAGATCGATTCCAGGCATACCAGTAGATCTAAATCCACCGGGAGACTTTTGCTAACTGCGAGAACCGGAAGAATCGTCAAAGAGAGTGCAGCCGCGAGAATCGCACTGAATAACCGTTAGAATCGGTTTATCTGTTGCTAGCGATGCTGACGATTTTCCCCGCGCGAATGAGAAATCGCTTATGATCGTCCCAAACATTCCGCTCAAACGGACGGATTAACGTCTATCTTCTGGCTATTGTTTAGCCAAAACTGTGAGATATTTACAGAGTCTTAACCAGTGTGCGGCATCTCACAATTGCTACTCAAAACGATTGTATCGGCTATGACGCAATTGCCCCCGATTTGACTGGGATCGTCTTCCCCGAAGTCAGGCCACTACGCGCGTGGGGGGAGGGAACTCCGTTTGTACCGCGGATATCAACTTCCTTTTGAAACTTGCCGTGCAGCAGGTTCCAATCAATCGTCAGTTCACCTCCCGACTTCTCGTGTTGCTTGGCCCAGTCAATCAAGGTCTCGAAACACGCGTGGTCGATGTAGGAAAGATTCGTCAGATCAACATGCAAAGCAACGTCCTCCGGAATCTCTTCCAGTCGGGCTGCCAGAACCGGCAACCTCAAGAAGGTGGCGGCACCGTTCAAGCTGAGTTCGGCAGTACTCTCTTCATCATTCACCACTAAGTCGGCCTCAAATCGTGTGAACGTCACCAGCAACTTCACAGCCGACAGGACAATCCCAGCGACAACCCCGACCAGCAGGTCGAAACTGACAATCAACGCGACCGTCGTCGCATAGATGGCGAATTCAGACCAGCTTGTCTTGTAGAGCTCTTTGATTTGCTTGATGTTCAGCAACTTGAAGCCGGTGAATACTAACAAGGCGCCCAAAGCCGCTTTGGGAACCATCGTCAAGATGGAAGGAAGCAGCACAATGAACAGCAGCAGCCAGGCCCCATGCATAATGGTAGCGCCTCGCGTCTGACCGCCGGCATTAACATTGGCCGAACTACGAACAATCACGCCAGTCATTGGCAACGCACCAACCAAACCGCACAGAACGTTGCCGATGCCTTGGGCGGTTAGTTCCTTGTCATGATTGGTCTTGTGCCCTTGCTTCATTTTGTCGATCGCCGTCGCACACAACAAAGTCTCGGCACTGGCGACCAGGGCGATCACCAGGGCCGAGATGTACAACGAAGAATCAGTTAAGATCGCCTTCCACTCCGGCGTTGAATTGAGCAGCGAAACCTCTTCCAGGAGATTCTGCGGGACATTTAACTGCTTGAGTGGAAAATTCCAAACGAGCGCGACGATCGTTGCCATAACGATCCCCAGCAAAGCAGCGGGAATCAATTGCATCTTCTTCGGTGCGAGCGATTGCCAGAGCAGCATTGTGACGATGGTCACCATCCCAATAGCCGCGGCCAAGTGATGGACGTGACCGGCTTCCTCTGGCGTGAAGCACTTCCAAATCGCTTCAGGAATCGTGGCCATGTACTGCAACCCACCATGAGCTTTATGACCGTGCCATAACGCTTCGTGGTCCAGCATTACATGGAATTGGCTGACCATGATCAGCACTCCGATCCCAGCTAACATTCCATTAATCACAGCGGGTGATACCGCTTGAAACCAACGTCCAATCATCAATCGTCCGGCAACGATCTGTATGACGCCAGCCAAGAGAACGGCAAAGCCGAGTGCGGCCAAGGAGTAGGTGACCGCACTTGATTCAGCGCCGGCTTCCGGGCCTGAGTAGAGCGTGAGAAACTTTGCTCTCTGGTTGGCCAGAATGTCGGCGACAATGACGAACAAGCCAGCCGCCGGGCCGCTGACTTGTAAGGGAGATCCCGAAAAGAACCCGACAACCAAGCCACCAATGATTCCCGTAATCAGAGCCCGAGCAGGGTTTACGCCCACCGCCACCGCGATTCCGATACAAAGCGGAAGTGCGACGAGGAAGACAACGATCGAGGAAACAAAGTCTTTCCGAAAGGCACCAGAGAAGTAACTCGTTGCCGTTCCATTTGACGATTCGTTCGATCTCATGGCTTGGTATCCGTTAATGAAGGATGAGGCTAAACGGTGCAGCTTGCCGGACTGTTGAATCGATCTGTTTCGGGCGATAGCACGTCGACCGTTCCTGACTCGAAGTCGTACAGCCATCCCTTCAGCTTCAGTCGTCGAGCTTCCACGGCATCGGCGACACAAGGGAAGGTCATCAGGTTACGGAGTTGTAAGCGAATGTTCGCCCGAATCACCTGAGTCAAGCGATCAGCATCTTGATCGAGGGGGGAAGCTTTCAAGGCATGGTCAGCCGTGGCGACCCACTTACTCACATTCGGAAGCGATGAAGTCGATTCCGGATTGAGAAGTCCGGACATCGCGCCACACCTTGTGTGGCCACAAATAATGATCTGGGGTACGCGCAGCGCTTTGACCGCGTATTCGATCGTGGCTGCAATCCCCAGGTCTGCTTCTCCATGACGACCGACAATGTTGCCGGCATTGCGAATTACAAATAGCTCGCCCGGTTGGCAGTCCGTCAGCAGCGCCGGATCGACCCGGGAATCGCTGCATGTGATAAGCAACGCATCTGGCTGCTGTCCGTTCGCCAGTTGCTCGAATCTGCTCCGTAGCTCTGGGTGCTTTCGCTGTTGAAAACGGGTTACGCCTGCAAATAGATCTCGCATAAAACCGATATACCTTCTCTGTTGATTCTGCTTATTGAGTTCAAGCCGCTCGTCGAACCGAAACCGTGTAGCTTCTTAGCAACGAGTGGGAGGGAAATGAGAGCGTTCCGGCGATAAAACAAACGGATCTTCCGCCGGGAAATGCTTCAGAGCAGACTGCTAACCAACGCTAGGCAAAACGAAATCACGAGGCCGGCCAGCGCGTAGCAGTCTTAGCAGAGCTAACAGAGAATGTGCCCGCCGAATCCATTGTTGCTTTGCAGCGTAATGGACTGAGCCGGCGGCTTAGGATGCGAGAATCGCGTGATTTGAGGAATCGGGCGTTTGTCGAGCGAACGCTGGGCTTCGAGTGCCAAGCGATGACGACACGTGGTGAACCCTTCGCGGACTTCCTCTTCTTCCCCTTCGCTTTCCGAGCTGTTTTCAGCTGGCGCCCCAGAACTGCTGGTACTGGCGCCATTCATAGCACTCACCAAACGCGGACGTGTGCCCGGCAGGAGAAGTGCCAGAATCAACAGCAACAGAAGTAGCCAGCGGGGTTTCATGGAGTTGGTTAGCGACCTGGGGTTAAGCCGTTAGATGACCACTATGCAATTCGGTCATTCGACGTTCGTATCGGCATCGAATGCTAAGAATCCACATTAATGTTCCTAAAAAAAGAATAGGTAAACCAAGCCCCCACGTCCAACCCCGATCTGGCGGCAACCGGCAAAAAAAGAGAGAACTTTATATGTAAAGTGAATCGTAGTTACCTTAACATGCCGTTTTTCTATGAAAAGAGCCGCAACTGCCCTGTTAAGCAATGCGGCTCTTTGTTGAATATTATCGTTCGTTCTGGCGCTATTTGGCCCAGTAATCGATCACAAATGCCTCGTCCAGGTAAGGCCCCAGGATCGAAACGAACTTCTTGTGTTCTGGATGTGGCAGGTAAATCTCGCGATCCTTCTCGCTGGCGAATGTCACCAGGAAGCAGTGCGTGAAGCCCTTGTCGAGCATCTCCGGGCTATTGTTGGTGCCCCACTCGTATTCCTTGATTTGCGGAATCTTCTCGGGCAAAGCACTGAAAGCCTTCTCGACCTTCTCGATATCCTTTGCGGATGCCGATTCCTTGAACTTGAACACGACAACATGTCGCAGTTTGCCCGATGGTTCTTTTTCTTCAGCTTGCGAAAGACTCGTCATCGATACCATGCCCATGATCATCAGGGCAGCGCATAAGGAAAAACAGCGGAGTTCCAGGCCTGGAAACTTCATAGAGGAAGGACCTTGTGAGATCAGGGGGGAGGGAGTGGGGAAATGCTGGCGAGATTTCTCTAATTTGACACGATATCCCGAGTATTTCAACGGTTACCCCCAAAGAAAAGTGGTATGCCCGCAGAAAAAATTCTCCGCGGGCACACCAGTCGCCTCCCTAAGCCAGCAAAGAACGCACCTCCTGAGCGGCCTCGACCATCGCACTCAGGGCCGCCTCGACTTCGGGCCAGCCGCGGGTTTTTAAGCCACAATCGGGGTTCACCCACAGCCGCCGGGCAGGAATCACATCGACTGCCTTGCTCAGCAGGCCGACCATTTCGCGCGAGGAAGGAACGCGGGGCGAGTGGATATCGTAGACACCTGGTCCGATTTCATTTGGATAACGAAATTCCACGAATCCCTCCAGAAGTTCCATCTGCGATCGGCTGGTTTCAATCGAAATGACATCGGCATCGAGGGCCGCGATCGACGGCAAGATCTCGTTGAACTCGCAGTAGCACATGTGTGTGTGAATCTGCGTTTCGTCTTTAACCCCACTCGATGCCAGGCGAAACGCGTCCACCGCCCACGCCAAGTAGCCTGGTTGATCAAACTTCCGTAGCGGCAATCCTTCCCTGAGGGCTGGCTCGTCAATCTGGATCACGCCGATGCCGGCGCGTTCCAAGTCGATCGCTTCCTCTCGAATCGCTAACGCAACTTGCTGACAGGTTTCTTGCCGAGGTTGATCGTCTCGCACAAACGACCAGCACAAAATCGTTACTGGGCCTGTCAGCATGCCCTTCACCGGTCGATCGGTTAGCGATTGGGCGTATGCGGCCATCGGAACAGTCATCGGCGTCAATCGATCGACATCCCCAAAGATGATGGGAGGCTTCACACAACGCGATCCGTAGCTTTGCACCCACCCGTTCTTCGAAACGGCGAATCCTTCTAACTGCTCGCCGAAGTATTCGACCATGTCGTTCCGTTCAAACTCGCCATGCACCAGCACGTCGAGCCCTAGCGATTCTTGTCGACGAATGCACACTTCCGTCTCGCTTTGCAGAAACTGGCGGTATTCTTCAGCGGAAAGTTCCCCTTTGCGAAACGCAGCTCGAGCTTGACGAACGGCTCCGGTTTGTGGGAACGAACCTATCGTGGTGGTTGGAAATAGTGGCAACTTCAAGCGATCTCGCTGCCGAGATTGCCGCTTCTCATAGTTACTTTGGCGACGCAAACTCTCAGGCGAAACAGCGGCCACGCGATCGCGAACGGCCGGGTTATGGGTACGAATCGAAGACCGTCGCGATTCGATCGCCGCAGCATTCTGCTGCAGTGCCGGCGCAACGGAATCGGGGCCGTTGTTGATCGCTTTAGTAATCGTTGCAATCTCGTCGAGCTTCTGTCGGGCGAACGCTAACCATGATTTTACTTCGTTGTCGATCTCCGTTTCTGTCGCTAAGTCTACGGGACTATGCAGCAGCGAGCAGCTCGCCGCAATGAACAACCGTTCGCTACCGATTGCCGCCGCGGCCGACTCTGCCAATGCGATTGCCTTCGTCAAGTTCGTTCGCCAGACATTGCGTCCATCGACCAGCCCCAGCGAAAGAAACTGATCTTCACGAACATGCTGAAGTGCTTCACGTAATTGCTCTGGGCCGCAGACCAAGTCCAAATGGACGGCGGCAACGGGAAGTTCAAAGGCCAACGGCAAGTTCTCGCGCAACGACTCGAAGTAGCTAGTCAGGACCAACTGCGATTTGCCGAACGAACCACTCAACACGTTCAGACTGTGCCGCAAAGCCTGTTTCGCTTCGTCGTCTAAATCGAGGGCTAAGACAGGCTCGTCCCATTGCACCCACGTGCATCCTGCTTCGCTTAGTTGCTGAAGCAAGCCTTCGTACACCGGCAACAAACGGTCGAGCAGCACCAGCGGCGATTCGTTCGATCCCTTCAGTTTTCCCAGCAAAAGCAAACTAACTGGCCCTAACACAACAGGCCGTGCGTCTGCTGAAATCTGCTGAGCGGCGATCACCTGCTTCAGGAACGACTCGGCGTCCAAGTGGAATTCCTGGTCGGTGGACCACTCCGGCACAATGTAGTGATAGTTGGTGTTAAACCACTTCGTCATCTCCATCGCCGGCAAATCAACACCTTGTTGCGATCCCCGTGCCATGGCGAAGTAGCGATCGAGATGGCTGACCAATTTCGCGGTTCGATAAGCGGCGGGGACCGCTCCGACCCGAATTGCCCAGTCGAGCACATGGTCGTAGAGCGAAAAGTCACCGACAGGAACCTGCGTAATCCCTGCTTCCGCTTGCCATTGCCAATTCGTGGCGCGGACTTCAGCGGCCCCTTCATTGAGGGCTTCTGCACCAATTTTGCCCTGCCAGTATCGCTCCAGCAGTCGCTTGAGCTCGCGGTTGGCTCCCATTCGTGGAAATCCCAGGTTCGTCGCAATTGCCATGATGGTTACAGTCCTTGTTTGAGTTAATTGGGTGATAACACTTGCGGTTGGGAGCAGTCTACAACTACGATAAGGGTGGTCACAGTTTTGCATTGTCGGTTTGTTCGTGGTTACAGAAGTGCCCCGAGCCAGGCCTGTGGCAGATTTCGTGATGAACATGGGTGACAGTTGAAAATGGCTTCCAACAGCAGCAAATCGACGTCGGGCGACGAGAGCACGCTCTACTACCAGTTGGCGGACAAGATCCGTCGCTTGGTGCAATCGGGGGCGTTTACCCCGGGCGAGAAGTTGCCGTCCATTCGGCGCCTCAGCGAAGAACATCGGGTTAGCTTAAATACAGCGAAGTCAGCACTCGCCTTGCTGGAAGACTGGCGCGTGATCGAAGTTCGCCCGCAATCTGGCCATTACGTTCGTCGACCTGCGGAGGAACTGCCGAAGCTTTCCACGACGAATCCCAACGGCGAAGCCTGTGTTATTCAGACCAACATTCCGACCCGCATGAACGCCGCGATTGGATCGGGGGCTCAGCCAACGCTGGGTGCCGCGGTGCAGTCAACGCAATTGATGCCGCTGCAAGTGCTCAATCGCTCGTACCAGAAAGTGATGCGCGAGCTTCCCGACGCGTGTTTTGGCTACGACGGGGTTCCTGGGCATGAAACGCTGCGAAAGTCGATTGCCAAACGTGGCACCGAAGCGGGCTATGTGGTCAGCCCTGACGACATCGTGATTACCAGCGGCGCGAAAGAAGCCGTTTATTTGTCGATCAAATGCGTTGCCCCTCCCGGCAGTATCGTGGCGATCGAGTCGCCCGCCTACTATGCTCTGCTCGAAGTGCTTCAATCACTGGGGCTAAAAGCGGTGGAAGTGGCCTGCGATCCGGAAACAGGCATCCAGCTCGATCACTTGGACCATGTACTCGGAAAGTACGATATCGCCGCCTGTGCGATCGTCTCGAACTTCTCCAACCCAACCGGTAGTTTGATGCCGGAGGAAAATAAAGAGCGGTTGGTCGAGATCTTAAATCGTTACCAGGTGCCGTTGGTCGAAGACGATGTCTACGGCGATCTGTCGTTCCGTTCGCCTAGGTCTCGGGCGGTCAAAGCATTCGATACCGAGGGGCGTGTGCTGTACTGCGGTTCGTTCAGCAAGACTCTTTCCCCTGGCCTCCGCCTCGGTTGGTCGATCCCTGGACGTTATCTGCAACAGTTCCAGCTCATGAAGCTGGTGGTCAATCAATGCACGTCGGTCGCGCCTCAATTGGTCGCCGCCGAGATTCTCGAGACAGGCGCCTACGATCGCCACTTGCGAAAAGTCCGAGCTTCGTTTGCCGAGCAAATGGACGACGCCTTACGTGCGGTCCGCAATTGTTTCCCCTCCGGCGTTCGTGCATCTCGACCGTTGGGTGGCCACGTTTTGTGGATTGAAATGCCTCGCCATGTCGACGCGATGCAGATGTATCACACGCTGAGTGACGAAGGAATCCAATTCGCCCCAGGGCCGATCTTTTCCCCCAGCGGCGCCTTCCGAAATTACATCCGCATTAACACGGGCTTTCCCTGGTCACCGGTGCTACACCGACAGGTCGAACGGATGGGCGATTACATCCGTCATGGGAAGTAGTGATTGTTTTAGACCGCTAAGTAGGCGTTTATTGATTTCTGCGCGCGCGATCCAACATGGCAATGGGCCGATTGGCCACGAATCCGGGACTTCCGTAGGTCGTCCCTATTAAATTCCTGACGCAGACTTTAATAGAACGCGGGCCAGTGCTAATCGTCGTTTGGCTTCCGATACTTTGCGAATGGACTATCGACCGGCGAGAACAGCATGTGACCAACTTCGGCAGCGAAGAGCAGCACATGGGCTGAGAGGAAAATCCACATCACGGTAATCACCAAAGCGCCACTCGTGGCGTAGGCGGTGGCGACGACGTTGCCTTCGGCGACTCGGTTGATGATGTACTTGCCACCTTGGAACAGGGCCGTGCCGATGATCGCACCGCCTAGCACTTCTCGCCAGGGCGGGCGCTTCATGGGTAGGAATCGCAGCATGCAATAGAAGACAATTGCCACGGCCACCCACGAGATGACTTGGAACGTGATGAAGTTCTGGTTCTCCAGCGAAATGAAGCGGCCAATCGGCAGTCTCACCCAAATGGAATGCGACCACGTACTAAGCAGTGTCGCTAAGGCCAGCAGCAATCCGGTACCGATCGAAAACAGCGTTGCTCGCACGCGGCCGAGAACCACTGAGATCAAACCGCCACGTAGTCCCTCGACCGTGAAGCCATAGATGCGATTGAGTGCGACCCGCAGTTGCATAAACGTCGCTGAGGCACTCCAAACCGCGATAAAGCTGAAAAACGCGGTCGGCAAGACGGTTGCTTTGCGAAATGCGGACAGCTTCACCTGGTCGACAATCGCTTTGCCGTAGTTTTCGCCGATGGCATTATCGAGAAACTCGCTCGCCATCTCGCGGGCACCCGCGTCGTTCTCCAAAATCTGGCCGGCGATCGAAATCGAAAAGACCACAATCGGTGCCAGTGAGAAAATAACGTAGAAAGCGACCGCAGCAGCCGACGTCGAATGGTCGTGTTCGATCCACCGAGTAAAAAACCTGGAAATAAATGTTTTCCACGGCTCGAGCATGCCGAAATCCGGTTTGCGCTGGGAAGGGAAGTTTTCGTGCATCAAGACCGCCATTTTAGCCGTGATTTACGCGCTGGCGTAACTTGTTCGCGACATGACTTGGAAAGTTAGGCAAGACCCCATTGAAATCTGGGGGGACAAACTCGTACCATCAATGGGCTTTTCAGGGTATCGTTTTCCTGGCCTAGTACGCGGCAAAAGCCGGGCCAATGGTTAGCAGTCTATTGATTTTCTGCTTCGTTAGCGAGTAATTGAGATTGGGGCGATTGCGGCGTTGTGAATTCCTCGACATATCTAGTGGATATGCCTACGGACTCACGCCTTGCCCTCGCCCCAATCTCAATAACGTAGCCGATCTGAGAAATTCAACAGGCTGCTAGGAAAACTAAACGGATTATTCGGACGAGAATCGGGTGAACGGACTCAATCCGCCACAACAAGAAGCGGTCAATACGTTGTCAGGCCCCATGCTGGTGTTGGCCGGGGCTGGTTCGGGCAAAACCCGCGTGGTGACATTCCGGATCGCCAATCTTATTCGGCATGGTATCAAGCCACAACGAATTCTGGCCGTGACGTTTACCAACAAAGCGGCCGCCGAAATGAAGGAGCGGGCCCTCAAACTGCTGGGTAAGCATACCGAGGACGAACCGGTCGTTTCGACGTTCCACTCTCATTGTGTTCGTATTCTTCGTCGACATATTAACCACCTGGGCTATCCAAACACCTACACCATTTACGATCGTAGTGATCAGGAAATGGTTGCCCGGGGGGTTCTACGCGAAATCCGCGTCCCCAACGAAACACTCCGCCCGGGGGACTTACTCAACTTTATCAGTCGTTGGAAATCGGCCGGTATCCGCCCGAAGGATGCCTTCGCCCATGCTGATACCGATAAGGCACACCTGGCAGCCGTTGCTTTTCGGCGCTATCAAAACGCGCTCAAATCGTGCGGTGCCCTCGACTTTGACGATTTGCTGCTTTGTACCGAAGAGCTGTTCACGAACTTCCCCGACGTTCGCGATCAGGAAGCGGCTATGTTCGATCACGTGATGATCGACGAATACCAAGACACCAACGCCTCGCAGTACCGCATCGTCCGCGGTTTGGCCGAAGGGCACCGTAATCTATGCGTGGTGGGGGACGACGACCAATCGATTTATTCGTGGCGCGGGGCCGAAGTGAAACACATTTTGCGTTTCGGCGAAGACTGGCCGGACGCCAAGATGATTTACCTGGCCGACAATTACCGGTGTACCAGTGCGATTCTCACCGTCGCCAACCGCTTGGTCGCCTTCAATACGACTCGCTACGACAAGATCCTCAACGCGGCTCGACCTGGCGGCGACCAGCCCAAGGTCCTGTATTTCAAGGATGAGGAAAAAGAAGCCGAGGAAGTCGTTGGCGATATCGCCCGCAAAATCAACGATCCCAACGTCGAACCACGTGATTTCGCCATCTTGTTCCGTACCAACGAACAGCCGCGAGCGTTCGAGCAGCAGTTCCGGGCAATGAACATTCCTTACACCTTGATCGGTGGAATGTCGTTCTTCGATCGTAAAGAAGTACGTGACATCTTGTCGTACTTGAAGCTGATCAATTCGCATCAAGACGAAGTCTCCCTGCTGCGAATCATCAACGTACCACCGCGTGGGATCGGGCAAAAGACGGTGAAAGACTTGCTCGATCACGCAACCAACGAGGGCAAGCCGCTGTGGGATGTGCTGCCTCAGGCTGCCGCGCTGCGAGGTGGGGCATCGACGACGACCACCGACGCGATTCAAAAGTTTGTTCGCTTGGTCAAGCATTATCACGGCCGTTTGGGCAAGGACTCGCTGACCGATATCGTCCGCGATTTGATCGGGGCGATCGGTTACCAGCAGGAACTCCAGCGGCTTTACCCTGACCCCAACGACCGCGAATCTCGCGAAGCGGCCGTTGAACAAGTAGTCAACGCCGTGAGTGCCTACGAGGAAAAGAAGAAAAAGAAAGCTACCCTGGCTGGCTTCCTCGACGATACCGCCTTGGCAGGCGACGGCTTCGACAATGAGAAGGAAAAGCAACTCAAAAAGAACGGGGTCATTCTAATGACCCTGCACGCCGCCAAAGGGCTCGAATTCCCCTACGTTTATATGGTCGGCATGGAAGAAGGTATCCTGCCGCATCAGCGTAGTTTGAAGGACGGCGACGAAGCGATCGAAGAAGAACGCCGCTTATGTTATGTCGGAATCACCCGCGCTCAAGAGCGACTGACTTTCTCGTTCGCCCTGGCACGAAAGAAATGGGGTAAGCCCCGCCCAACCGAGACGAGCCGATTCCTTTACGAGTTAACCGGCCAGGCCGATAACCCGAATGCCTCGAAGGCGAAAACCCAGCCAGCCGCGACGAAAGGTCCCCAGAAACGACCTTCCGCTAGGGCTCAGCGAAAATAAATCCTGACGGGGAGCGTCCTTCGCGATGGAACCATACGAAACATCTTTATATGAACCGCCGGACTCTCCTGATTCAGACTCCACCATTTCAGGGCCGGATGACCCTAAGAGACAACTCATTTTGTCTTTCAACTGCTGGGTAGTGCACTGTATTATTCCCGGCGTTGTCGTCATGGCCTACGTCCGATTTGTCCCAACGATACGCCAAGGTGCCGAGGACTTGGGGATAGAGTTGCCAGTGGTTTCGCAGTGGGTTTTCTACTTGGCCAACACGATGGCAAGTTATTGGTACCTGATTGTCGCAGCCCAGGTGATGATCAACCTCCTGTTTGCGATCGCTCTCGCCTA
Source organism: Blastopirellula marina (assembly GCF_002967765.1). Taxonomy (NCBI): domain Bacteria; kingdom Pseudomonadati; phylum Planctomycetota; class Planctomycetia; order Pirellulales; family Pirellulaceae; genus Blastopirellula; species Blastopirellula marina. The sequence goes on from NZ_PUHY01000014.1 coordinate 73,098, forward strand.
TGTACCCCGCCGCTTTCGTTGGTTGACCTGGCTTTGGTTTGGCAGTTATTTGCTCGGGATGGTTTTGCTATTTGTTTTGCTCGTTGTGGCAACGAAGAACTTCATCGTAAATATCGGCTGATCGGTCAGGTCCACTTGTGGGGTGCCGCCGCCCAAATGGTGTCGGCCGTAGGACGACCAATTTCTTTAAGATTCGTCGATTGCCCTCATTAGTCGCGATCGCGGACGATGTGATTCGGTTAAGATTTAATTTCCTAGCTAGAGTCCGACGGTAAGCCTTTGGTAGACGGGGAGACGATCGCAGTGGATCCTTATGCCACGACATTTCAGGAAGAACCTATCTCTAGCGATCAATCCAAACTCACACTGGCGACGATCCTCGGACGACTTTTGATTTCGATGATCGCTTGGGCAGTTCATGTCTTGGTAGCAGCGGGGCTGTTGCTGGTCTTCGTGAAAACGGTGCCCATGTCCATGGAGTTTGCCGATCTGCAAGATCTCGATTTAGCGCCCATCACAGAGCTCGTCTATCACATCTCGATCTTTTTCGTCAATTACTCGTACCTACTAGGCATTTGGTTGTTGCTGTTTGATCTGCCCACAGCTGTCGCCGTCTGCTATTTGCCGCGTCGCTATCAATGGGTGACCTGGATCTGGTTTACCAGTTTCATTCTTCTCGCCTTTATGTTGGTCGTGTTTGCTGCGGTAGGCGTTTGCTTGCCATTTGTAGACGTCACGACAAAGCTGTCTTGAGATGTGCACACTGTTGAATGGTGAGGGGTTACCTCTGCAGGTGGGTTTTGGCGTCTCGGCACTCTAGGCCGTTTGACTTGAATAAATCTGGATAGGCGAAACTTTGTCGTTTCGTTAAACTAGTCGGGCAGTGCCAGCATGCACGATGCTATCGCTTGACATTTCGAGGGCCGTCAGCCATGGAGAGAGGCCGTGACGCCTGGTTCCCCCTTCCGGTTCATCCAGACCGGTGACATTCATCTCGATCAACCACTCGGCGGACTCGCCGAAGTTCCGAAACATCTGCGCGAAATTTTCCTGAGCGCTCCGCGCCAGGCCTTTCAGCAAGTGGTCGAGAATGCGCTGCTGCATGAGGTTGACTTCGTCCTGATCACGGGGAACGTACTCGACGTTCGGCAAAGCAGCCCGGTGATTGTCGGATTTCTGCTCGATCAACTTGAAACGCTTAACGACGCCGGTATCAAGGTTTACTGGGTTGGTGGCGAAAGCGATCCGCCAGCTCGTTGGCCAGCTTCCATTCACTTGCCTGCCAACGTCCATACGATTGGCCCCGGCAAACCGATCGAGATTCTGCATACTCGCGATGAGGATGCGATCTGCAATATTATCGCCCAAGGTTTTATCGGTCGTGATCCTAGCTGGGGCCAGTTTCGCCCGGATGCTGCTGGCTTGTTCACCATCGCCGCTTTGCATGGCGACTTTGAATCGGAATCGATCGCCCGCAGCGGGATTCCTTATTGGGCCCTCGGGGGAAAAGAGCTTCGCGACAAGCTGAACGCCTCCCCGGCAATCGCCATTTACGCTGGCTCGCCCCAGGGACGTACCATCACCCACAATGGCCAACGCAGTTGCACGCTGGTGGAAGTCGACGAAGAAGGGGACATCGCCATGGAAGCGATCCCCACGGACGTCTGCCGCTGGCAAAGTGAAATTATCGAGCTGGAAAATTGCAAAAAGGTGAGCGACCTGACGCAGATCATTCGCAACCGGCTCAACACGCTCAACACCACCAAGGGCAACCGCCAGTTGATGATCGACTGGCGAGTCATTGTTGCCAACGAAGCGACACGCGAACTGCTGAAGGAAGAAACCTGGCAGCAAGTCACCAACGAATTGAACAAACAGTTCGGCCTCGAACCGATGGGTTCGTGGACGTACGAACTGACTGTCGAAACGGGAGCGGTGATTCCCGAAGCGTGGTACCAGGAACAATCGATCTGTGGCGATTACTTACGTTTGACGCGTGAGCTCGCCGCCGATCCCAGCCTGCCGATCGACCTGCATACTTTCCTGGCCCCTGGCCATGAGGAAAGTCAGCTGTCCGAGGCAGTCGCCATCGAATCACGAGAAAACCGCCGCCGCGTGTTGCAAGACGCACGCCGGTTAGGCGTCCAATTGCTGCGAGCCGAGTGATAAACCAGTCCGCCGGCTGCCTGCAACTGGGCAATCTCAAGGAGTGAAGGGATGCAACTCAATCAAGTTCAAATCGACGGGTTCGGTGTTTGGCACGACCTGAGTGTCGAGCAGCTTTCGCCGACGATCACGGTCCTGTTTGGCCATAACGAAGCCGGCAAGAGTACGCTGCTGCACTTTCTGCGTACGATGCTGTACGGCCCGGAACCTGATCTCGAACGTCGCTATTTACCACCGCTGCACGGTGGCGAGCCTGGCGGTGCGCTTCGTGTGACCGGCCAGATGGGCCGCTTTAAAGTGGTCCGCCGCTACAACCATGACGGCAGCGAAGAGCAAGTCTGGGTCGAAGCCAACGATGGTTCGCGTCAAAGCCGAGCGCAATTCGATGCGCTGCTGGAAGGGGTCGACCGGCTGACCTACAGCAACATTTTCGCCGTCGGTTTACGCGAAATGCAGTTGCTGGCGACGTTAGATGATAGTGTCGCCGCCCAAAAAATCTATGAACTAACCAGCGGCCTCGATCGAATCTCGTTGGCCGAGGTGATGCGCGAGCTGGAAACCTCACGCTGCCGACTGATTTCTGGTGGGGAAGAGGAAGCCCTTGTCGATCAATTGCTCGAAAAGCATCAGGTTCTCAAGCGGGAGATCGAGCAGCTTCGCGGTGGTACGCAGGAATGGTCCAACCTCCTGAATCAACGCCGGGCCTTGCAAACGCAAATCGATCAGTTCCAGTTGAAGGTCAACGACCTGGAACGTTTGGTACAGTTCGTCGAACTCAGTCAGGCGTTGCGGCCTGAGATTCAGCGCCGTGATAAGCTGCAAGAGAAGATCGATTCGTACGGCGAACTGCCGGATGTCTCGCGTGAGACACTGCGGCAGCTGCACGGCCTACAAGATCAGATCTCCAAAAAGCGAACCAAGTGCCGCGATCTACGTGCTCAATACACCGAGCTACGCGAACGACACAGTGCGATTCCTGTCAATCAGGAGCTCGCCCGACAAGCCGCACGTGTCGACGCGCTTGGTGAACAGCGGCAATGGATCCTCTCGCTCACGCAGCAGTTAGAGCGTGGCGACGAAGAGATCGCGCAGATCAATACCGAGATCGACGATCTGTGGGATCAATGCGGCGTTAAGACACGTGCCGGCAAGCGGCCCGATCTGACGCGCAAACAACTACGCTCGCTCCGCGATCCACTTCGAACGCTGGAGAAAGAAACGCAACAGCTCGAGGAAGCTCGCAAGCATACTTCAACGCACGAAGAAGAGCTTCTTGGAGTTGAAAGTGAAGTCGAGGAATCGCTCACTTCGCTGGGGGAAGAAGATCTCAACAAGGCACTGAACAAGGCTGGCGAACTCGTCAATCTGCTTCGCCGTCGAATCCAGGTCGAAGATAAGATCGACCAGATTCGCATCCAATACCGCGAGTCGGAAGCGGAAACGCACGACCTGCTGGAAAACCAAATGATGCCGAAGCCTGAAATGGCTGGCATCGCGCTGATGTGCGTCCTCGGCGGAACGTTGGCCCTGCACGCGTTTCTGTGGCGACCACTCGCACTAGCCGAAGGACTGGGGGTCATTCAGTTTCTGTTCGGCAGCTTGATGGTCTTCGGCGGCGTGATGATGAAGCGGCGGATGGATACCGAATCGGCTCAACAGTTCGATTCGGCCAAACGCCAGCTGATGCTGCTCGATAGCCAAATGGACAAAGCCGTTGCCGAGCAGAAAGAGCTCGACATCTTGTTGCCACGCGGTAACGGGGCGTTGATGGCTCGGTTGAAGACGGCCGAAGATCACCTCGCTCGCTTGGAAGAACTGATCCCGCTGGGACACAAGCTTGGCGAAGTTCGCGAAAAGCAAGAGTCGAGCACGCGACAAATCAGCGATATGGAGCAGGCCGTTCTTCAGGCCAAGCGCCGCTGGAAGGACGCCTTGCGAGTCCTCGATCTGCCGGAAGATATCAATCCCGACAAGGTCAAGTCGCTCGGCCGTTACCTGGCCCAGATCCATCGATTCCGCAAGCGTTTGAAGACACTCAACGGTGAAAAAGGGATTGCGGAACGAGAACGCGAAGCCTTGTTGGGACGTATCACCCACCTGGCCAAAGACGTCGGTGTTTCCGCGAAGACGGGAGACGCCCTGCAGCTGTTGGCTCAGCTGGAAGACGATCTCCTGCGGCAAGAGAGTAAGCAGAAGCAGCGGACCGAACTGTTCGAGCAAGGACAGAAGGTGCGGGCCGATTTCCGCCGCGTGGCTGAAGAAGCCAAGGAACTGATTGCTCAGCGGGAAGAGATTCTCGAGGAAGCTTCCAGCGAAGATGAAGAGCAGTACCTCAGTTGGATCGTGAAGACCGAAGAGGTCGAAGAGCTTCAGTTGAAACTCCAAGACCAAAACGAAAAAGTCGACGACAAGCTTGGTGCTGAGGCCACGCTGGAAGAAGTGGAAGCCTGGCTTGAAACGACTGTCAGTAAAGATGCCGACGAACAATTGGCTAAGCTACTGGCCGATCACGAGCACGCCGAAAAGCGAATGCAGGAGTGTTTCGAGCGACGTGGCGAATTGAAAGTGCAGCTCGAATCGCTCGAGAAAAACGATCGCCTGTTGCACGCTCAGTTGGAACTTACCGAAGTGGAGGCTCAGCTCGAAAAGGCAATTGAGAAGTGGCAGACGCTCGCCACGACCTCATGCATTCTCGAACAGATCCGTCGTGTTTACGAAAACGATCGCCAGCCGGAAACGCTGCGATTGGCTTCCAGCTACATGCGAAAGCTGACCGACGATCGCTACATCCGCATCTGGACACCGCTGCACGAGAATACACTGTTCGTCGAAGAACGAGACGCCGATTCCAAGTCGCTTGCTCACCTCAGCGAAGGGACACGCGAACAAGTTTTTCTCAGCGTGCGTTTGGCGTTGATTCACTTGTTTGCCCGCCAGGGCCGCGTGCTGCCGGTGATTTTGGACGACGTGCTGGTGAACTTCGACTCGAAACGCTCGAAGGCGACGGCGCGCTTATTCCGCGAGTTTGCGGACGAAGGGCACCAACTGCTGATCTTCACCTGTCACGAACACATTGCGGCCATGTTCCAAGAGATGGGCGCAGACGTTCGTCAGTTGCCGAAGTTCACTGGTGTTTGTCAGCCGGGCCTAATCGATATCGAGCAGCCACTACCGCAGCTTGAACTCCAAGAAGAACCGGTTGCGGTCCAGCCGGAACCGGAGCCAGAGCCTGAACCGGAATCCGAGCCAGTCGTTCAGCAAGTTCCACTGCCCGAGCCAGTCGTGACCGTGGAAATCAACGATCCCGAGCCGGAACCAGTGATGCAGCTTGAATTGCCGGAATACACGGAAGTCGTGCTCCCTTCGTACATGCCGCTTCCGGAACCAGAGCCAGTCGTTGAGCTGGAACTGAAAGAAGAAGAGTTTGAGGACATTCAACTACCGATCGTCGAACTGCCGGCCGAAACGGTTCGCCTTACCTGCGACATCTTGCAGGAAGACGTGAACTATCGTTTGAAGGGGAGCGATGTCACCGATTCGTATCACTTGTCGCTCTCGGACTTCGACGTCGACCTGAACGAAAACGTGAACTACCGCTTGAAGGATGCCGACGGTAAACGCCCGGCAGCGATCGACTGGGATGCCTTGCTGGCGGAAGAGCCGGTTGAGGAAGAAGAGGAAGAGTTCCCCGTTGCCGACGCCATTTTGCAGCCGGAACCAGAAATCGACTACGAACCCGATCCGGCGCCGGAACCGGAGCCCGAATTGGCAATGCTGCCGGTCGAAGAGCCTGAGCCTAAGCCCGAACCAAAGCTGGCCCCGCCTCCTCCGAAGAAGATGCGGATTCGCTACGTTTACACGGCCCACGACGAATTCGGCTGGGATTCGCCGCGCCGCTGGTACGAAGAGAAAGACCCACGCAAAGATCACGATGAAGTGATCGTCCACGAGGAAGTTGTGGAAGAAGACCGCTAACAGACTGCTAAGTCCGATTCGCTGGTTGGCGGTCTCGCTGGGGGCATCTTGTTTCCCCAGGTGTTGGTAGTAGTTAAAATCGATCCTTGTAGGGCTACGTCTGTGGTTAGGCTGGCCTAACAAATTCCCACCTGGATCGACCTCATGCGCCACCTCCTACCACCTACGCTCCTTCTCTGTCTGTTACCTTCGCTTGTTTGGGCCGATGGGCCGGCAGACAACATTGCCAGTGATGTTCGCCCCGTGCCACCCATCGGTATCGAGCTTCCCGCTGAAGATGCTGATCAACTCAAATCAGGCCTCGCGAAACTGGACGATCTGATCAAGCGGTTACAGATGCGACGCGATATGCGAACGCCGCAAATGCTGCCTGACGTCGAGATCTTTTCTCGGGCACTCCATCAAGCGCTTGAGCATCAGGAACTTTTCAATCCCAACGACGTGAAGTCCGCGAAGAAAACGCTTGAGGAAGGAATCAGCCGAGCAGAAAGCCTGATGGAAGGGAAAACGCCCTGGACAACCCAAACCGGGCTGGTCGTTCGCGGGTATCGCTCGAAGATCGATCAAACGGTCCAGCCGTACGGGCTCGAGATTCCCGAGAACTACACATTCGATCACGGCGACAAATTTCGACTCGACATTTGGCTGCATGGCCGAGGTGAACGAAGTACGGAGGCAAACTTCCTAGCCGAACACATGCGTAAGCCAGGACAATACCAGCCAGAGAATACGATCGTGCTGCATCCCTTCGGTCGCTACTGCAACGCATTCAAATTCGCCGGCGAGATCGACATCCTGGAAGCGATGGAAGATGTCAAAGCGAACTATCGCATCGACGACAACCGCGTGGCAATTCGTGGCTTCTCGATGGGAGGCGCCGGCTGCTGGCAAATGGCCGTGCATTACCCTGATTTGTTCTTCGCCGCGAACCCAGGCGCGGGCTTCTCCGAAACACCGCTGTTCCTCGATGTGTTTCAGAAGGAAAAGCTGGAACCGACCTGGTACGAAAAGAAGCTTTGGCAGTGGTACGACTGTCCTGGCTATGCCGAGAATTTGTTCAATCTGCCGACGGTCGCCTACAGTGGCGAGCTCGACATTCAGAAGCAGGCCGCCGATGTCATGGAAGCTGCCCTGGCCGCTGAAGAAATGCCGCTGACGCATATCATTGGCCCCGAAACGAAACACTCGATCCACGCCGACTCGAAGAAGATAATCGCGGACAAGCTAGATACCTTGGCCGCGATCGGGCGAGACACGACGCCGCGTCGCATTCAGTTCTCGACCTTCACACTCCGCTATCCGCAGATGTTTTGGGTTCGTGTGAATGGCTTGGAGGAACATTGGAAACCGGCGCATGTCCGAGCGATGGTCCATTTTCAAAACAACGTTTCGCTCGCCACTGAAAACGTATCGCGAATAGAGTTAGTCTTCCCGCCAGGGCAAACCGACCTGTATGTGGGCCGGAAGGTGCAGCTAAGTTTCTTCAATGCCAACGCAACCGAACGCCAAGAACCACAAACCTTGAAAGTCGACGGACCCGAGACGGATCGTTCCTGGACCTGTAAGCTGGAGAAAACAGCAGACGGTTGGAAGGAAGGTTGGTCCGAGCCGACTGGGCTCGCCAAAGTCCCTGGTCTGCAAGGTCCTATCGACGATGCATTCCTTGACTCGTTCGTTGTCGTAAGGCCGACTGGCGAGGCCTGGAATGCGAAGGTCAACGATTGGGCGGTCGGTGAGATGGACCACTTCGTCAAAGAGTGGCGTCGGCAGTTTCGTGGTGACGCGATCGTGAGAGAAGACGACAAGCTTTCCGACGAGGATATCGCCAACAGTAATCTCATTCTCTTTGGCGATCCCGGCAGTAACTCCGTGTTGGCAAAAATTGCTGACCAGTTGCCCATTCAATGGGGTAAGGACGAAGTCACCGTGGGAGAGAAAACGTACAAGGCGAACGAGCACGCCCCGGTGCTGATCTATCCCAATCCGTTGAATCCTAAGAAGTATGTAGTGATTAACAGCGGTTTCACCTACCGCGAATATGCCTACCTCAACAATGCCCGCCAGGTACCAAAGCTGCCAGACTGGGCGATCGTCGATACAACCACCGCTCCTGATGCTCTGTGGCCAGGAAAGATCGTCGACGCCAACTTCTTCGACGAATCGTGGCAGTTGAAGCCGGCTGAGTAGCTTGAAGAAAGTGTGATCACAAATTTCACATACACAAAAATAGCTCGCCATTGGCGAGCTGTTTTTTATGTCTTATCTATGCCTATTCGTGTAATCCGTGGTGAAGAATTTCTTCCTAACCGCAGATTACGTAAGAGTCACCAGTTCTTTCTGGCGCAGAGCGTTGGCCTGAACGGCTTTCATTTCGTGCTCTTTGGGGAAGAGCTCGTAGTGGACGTTGCGTTGGCGTGGTTCGAATCCGAGCTCGATGATCGCGTCCCGGATCTCTTGCAGTGTCAGGAAGTGAACTGTGCCCGCTTCGGCAACGACGTTCTCTTCGATCATCAAGCTGCCCATATCGTTGGCCCCGTACTGCATCGCGAGCTGTCCCACCTTAAGCCCTTGGGTGACCCAGCTCGATTGGATGTTGGGGATGTTGTCGAGGTACAGCCGCGAGACAGCTTGCGTCTTGAGGTACTCGAACGTGCCGCGAGCTGGAACATCGGCCATGTCGGTGTTGTCCGGCTGAAAGGTCCAGCAGATGAACGCGGTAAAGCCGCCGGTTTCGTCCTGCAGCTGTCGGACACGTTCCAGGTGTTCGATACGCTCGGCCAGCGTTTCAACGTGACCGAACATCATCGTGGCCGAGCTGTGCCCGCCCAGTTCGTGCCAGACCCGCATCACGTTCAGCCAGTCGTCGGTCATCACCTTACCGCGGGTCAGCACGTCGCGCACGCGATCGACCAGGATCTCAGCACCACCACCAGGCAAACTGCCCAGGCCAGCATCCTTCAAGCGCGAAAGGACCTCACGCAGCGAGAGATTGTTTACCTTCGTGAAGTGGTAGATCTCAGGCGGACTGAATGCGTGCAGATTGACCTGCGGAAACGCTCGCTTGATATCCTGCAGCAGTTCTTCGTACCACTCCAGCTTGTATTTCGGGTGGAGGCCACCTTGCATCAAGATTTGGTCGCCACCGAGGGCCACCGTTTCTTCCACCTTCTTCAGGATCTCTTCGCGCGGAAGGACGTAACCTTCTTCGCTCTTCGGTCCCCGATAGAACGCACAGAAGTGGCACACGGCAGTGCAGATGTTTGTGTAGTTGATGTTGCGGTCGATGTTGTACGTCCGGTAGTTCTCCGGATGCAAACGACGCGAGACCGCATCGGCGGCGCGGCCGATCGCCAGAAGGTCGTTCGACTGGAGAATCTGCAGGCCTTCTTCCGGAGTAAGTCGTTCGCCGGCGACGGCTTTATCGAGCAATTTTGCAATCATCGTAAATCGGTGTCCTGCCGCTTGGTGCCAGTCCCAATTGCACTGCGTAGTTGTAATATCGCATAAGCCCCTCTTTTTCTTGAGGGCCCAGCGTGAAGTGTAAATTATCGTGGAAGTAGTGGAAACACTCGCTCGTGGTCAGCTGGTACTTGGCCGCTTCCCGCTCGGCAATGATTTCCAGATTATCCATCCCGCCATCGCGGGCTTCCATCAAGCTCTTGGCGATCACTTCCGTCGATATTCCGGGGCGAGCCACCCACATCGCGAACACGAAGGGAAGCCCGGTCCACTCGACCCACGTTTCGCCCAAATCCCATACCTCGACCGCATCGATTGCCGGAGGATGGATCGCGCGGTCGCCGATCAATAATATCGCGTCTGCCTCGCAATCCCGCATGTCACTTCCCAGCGGCAGAGCTTGCAGTTCGGGACGAACACCAACGCGCTCGGCCAGCAAGATCTTTGCCAATGCTGCACTTGTTCTCGAGCCTTCGTCTAAGGCTAAGGTTTTCACCTGGCTGGGTGGCGTGCGGAAGAAGATCTTCACGCTCCACACCGGCCCGAGGCAGCCGATGCAGGCATCGGTAATGATTCGGTAATCTTCCCCCAGGAAGTATTCGATCGAGGGAATCAACGCGACATCGAGCAGCCCTAGCGACAATTGATCGGCCAGGTGAGCCGGGTAGTCGAAGCTGAGCGTGAACGGCGTGCTATCACGGTCCAGGCCATGAACCAGCGGCTTCGTGTTCAGGTAACGGACAGCCCCCACACGGGGCTTGAGTGCGACGTCGTTCACGATCTTCTTCTGTGAGTTAGACGAACAAAGTTGCAAAGCTTTCCTCACGAAGCCAACCGGACAACGCAGGCGAGCGTAACCCCCTAAATCGAGCTGGCAAAACCGCATCGGGGATTCCTGTTCTAGGTTACGCGGATTGAGCCGAGAAGGGAAGGTCGCGTAATCGGCCATGCCAGGGCGTTTACCTTCGATTATCTCGTCAGAAACCGACTCTCTAGTTGAAATCGGCCAGGGGACCTGAAAAATGGGGCCATGAAATCGGAAGTTTCCTGGGCAAAATGACTTAGCACGACGCGATTCAACCGATTATCATCTGCCAGACGATTGACTAAAATGTGGCCTCGGGCCATGTTAGACGCGCGGCTCAGCTTATCCTTTACCTTGACGGGCAGCCCTGCTTTCGAATCTTTTCGCGGAACCACATGGCCGAACAGCAAGAAAAAATACGCGTAACCTGTCCCAGTTGCTTCAAACGCTTTGAGGTGAGCGCCAAGTTCGCCGGACGAGAAGGGCCGTGCCCTAATTGTAAGAAGCCGATCAAAATTCCCGCACTCGACGAACAAGTCGTGCTGCGCGAGCAGGCTGAGTTTGGCGGCGTTAAGAGTGCATCAGGTAAGCTGGTCTTCAAACCTGTTGCGCGCACCGACGTGAAGTTTTCGCCCATGGTGATGGGGGTGGTGCTGGCCTGCACGATGGTCGCCTTCGCGATCGCCTACTTCGTGGGAGCAGCGGCCGAAGACAAAGACAGCCTCACTTGGATGGTCGCTGCCGGATCGATTTTGGTGGCGATTCCCATTTGCTGGAGTGGTTACTGGTTCCTCCGCGACGACGAATACGAACCGTACATGGGGCAAGAGCTTTGGGTGCGGGTCCTGGTCTGCTCGGTCGCCTACGCGGCCATCTGGGGACTGTATGGGCTGCTGATCAGTTACTGGGATCTTAGTAACAACTTGAACGAATACTTGCCCTACTTTGTCATCACGGCTGCGGTTTGCCTGGTGATGGGTGGTTTCGCCGCAGCAGGCTCATTTGATATTCAGCCCCTATCGGGCTTTCTGCACTTCTCGTTCTACATCCTCGTCACGCTGCTCTTGCGATTGACGATGGGATTGTCGGGCTATTACGTCTACTGGTGGAACTGAGTTTATTGGTGAAATCTATCAGCGACTAATCACCGGCCATGTCGACGATTTGCTGGGCGACCGCTTCGGCGTCCAGCTCGCCGACGAGCGGAACTTCGCGACATTCTTCCAAGCTGCGAAACCACGTGCATTGCCGCTTGGCAAACTGGCGAGTTCGGGCTTTCACTCGATCTTTAGCAGCTTCCAGTTCGCGATTGCCCGCCAGGTAGTCGATCACCTCCTGATATCCAACCGCTTGCAAGGCCGTCGTGCTCAGAGGCGAGTGCTTATCGAGCAACTGCTGGACTTCCTCGACCAGACCCATCTCGAACATCGCTTCCACACGCGCATTAATTCGGTCGTGCAGCACGGGGCGATCCCACGATAACCAGAACGACTTGCACTGGTCTGGGGAGACATGGTCTTCAAACTCGAACTGGTAATGGCTCATCGGTTGGCCCGTTGCTCGGTGGACTTCGAGGGCACGGATCATGCGGCGCGTGTCATTTTCGTGAATGCGGGCGGCTGCCAAGGGATCAACCTGCTTCAGGCGTGCATGCAGGGCCGCGTTGCCCACCTTGGCGGCTTCCTCCTCCAACGCGTGTCGATACGCCGGATCAGGAGCAGGTCCTTCCGAAAGACCTCGCAGCAGCGCCTTGAGATAAAGGGGCGTACCTCCGACGAACAGCACTTGTTTGCCGCGGCCTTGAATCTCCTGGGCGGCCTGGGCTGCCAACTGCAAATAGTGCGAAATGCTTGAGTTTTCGGTCGGATCGAGCACGTCGATCAGGTGGTGCGGAACGACGGCTTGTTCTGCCCGCGTTGGTTTAGCGGTGCCGATGTCCATATCGCGGTAAAGGGACATCGAGTCGAGGGCGATGATTTCCGCGTTAATTTTCTTCGCTAAGCACAGCCCGATGCGGGTCTTCCCGCTGGCGGTGGCCCCGCTTAAAAACCAAGCGTCAAGGAAACTAAACTCTTTGTCAGTCGAGAGATTCGTCATTCTCAAGCAAGCTGCAATAGGCCAGACGACCTGGATTCTTCGGGCGAAAACGTTCGAAAGGGGTGCAATTTTCAGTTTACCCCTAGGCGACTACAATACTAGATTCCCGGACACTCGACGAAGGGGGCTGGGACAATTGATGCGTTGATTCTTCCTTAAAAAGGGGCCGAACTTTGTCCGGCGAACCGAACTCCAGTAATCAAACCAATGTCTTGGCCGCGCTGATGGCGGTGATCGAAGATCGTCGCGCCAATCCGCCGGAAAAGTCGTACACCACCAAATTGTTTAAGGGGGGGGTACCTAAGATTGGCGAGAAAATCATGGAAGAAGCCGCCGAGGTGGTCGAAGCCGCCGGCGAAGAGGGGGAAGAAGGACGCCAGCATTTGATCTACGAAGCGGGCGATTTGATCTATCACTTGTTCGTCATGCTCGGACATCGCGAGATCCCCCTCTCGGAAGTGGAAGCGGAATTGGGACGTCGCTTTGGCGTTTCCGGCATCGACGAAAAAGCTTCCCGCCCGCAAAAGTAAAATTTCTAACCGCACCCAACCCCAAGCATTCACCATGGAAAACTTCCGCATCGGTATTCCCAGCAAAGGTCGTCTGGCCGAAGTCGCGACCGAATTGCTCGGCGAAGCGGGCCTTAAATTCCGACGACAAGATCGCAGCCTGTTCGCTCGGGTGCGCGATATGCCGATCGATATCACCTTCCTGCGAACCGATGATATCCCCGTGTTGTGTGCCGAAGGGGCGATCGACATGGGCATCACCGGCAGCGACCTGGTGGAAGAAGCAGAAGTCGACGTCGAAACCCGCATGAAATTGGGCGTCGGCAAGTGTCGTCTGGCTTTGTGCGTTCCCGACGAAACCGAGTGGAAGAACGTCGAGGACATGAAGGAATGCCGCGTCGCAACCAGCTTTCCCAACGTCACGCGCAACTACCTAGAGGCCAACGGAGCTAAGCCCCACTTGGTGAATCTGTCGGGTTCGGTCGAAGTGATGATCTCGCTGGGCATCGCCGACGCGATTGTCGACTTGGTCGAAACTGGAAGCACACTCGCTGCGAACCGCTTGAAGATTTTCGCCGAGATCGGCAGCTACGAAACGGTTCTGATTCAGAACAAGCAGATGCGGCAACCAGAATTGGCCGATCGCATTGTGCGCCGTTTGGAAGGGGTTGTGATCGCTCGAGACTACTCGCTGCTGGAATACAACATTCAGCGTGACAAATTGGCCGAAGCGGAAAAGATCACCCCTGGCTTCAACTCACCAACGATCAATCCGCTAGAAGACAACGCCTGGTGTGCGGTGCGGGCGATGGTGAAGCGGAAGGAAGTGATCGACGTGATGGAACGTCTCGATCAACTGGGTGCTTCCGCGATCCTGCAGACGAACATCGCCAATTGCCGCCTGTAATTCGAGATAAGTGACGAGGCTTTAAGATTCCAGAAAAATACTGGACAATGCCCCTCTACTGAACTAGTTTGAGCTGCTTTCCGAGGGAAGCACTCAATAGGGGCAGCCATGTTAGTCATCTTCTTAGAAGCTTGCGCTCTGATCGGACTTTTAAAGGTCATCAACGATGAAGACGCAGGTTTACTCGCTGCGTGCGGCTTGGCACTGGGCGGCGCTATCGGAACCAACGTGGCCATTTCGGGGCTTTACTTGGCCATGGGTATCGCAGGCATTCCTGTAGGCGCTATCATCGCCGCTGGCCTGCTAGGCGTAGCGATCTCCGCGATTTACGGCGTTGAAATCAAACGCTCTTTCCTGATCTCAGGACTGTTCGTCGTAATCCACGTGGTCGTCATCTTCGGACTCAGCTTCGCCCGAGGCGGCTAGGCCGAGTCTCTGATTGCAGGTGTGCCCATCAGGCCGTTATGCCTAGGAGCGGGCATGATGTCCTTAGTTGCCCATCGCCGTCTGGCTGGGCACCTTCTTCGAGGTGCCTCGGGCCGTGTTCAAGCCGTCGATGACGGTGGCTTCGTCGAGCAAGTCGCTCAGGACATAGACTTCGCCCGGGCGGCCACCGGGAAAGATGGCCAGCAGGGGAATGCTGTTGAAGCCGAGCTTGTTGATGAAGAGCTGGACAGGATCGTTCTTTTCGTTCGTCGTCCAGTCGACCAGAACCGGGGCGATGTCGTTGGCCTCGACGTACTGCGCAACTTTGTCGGTGTTGATCGCGCGGTAGTAGTTCAGCTTGCACGTTGGGCACCAGTCGGCGGTGAAGTCGACCATCACCGTTTCGCCGGCGTTTTGACGTGCTCGAATGTCGGTCTCTAGCTCGGCGAAACGACCTTGGGTGTACTTGTCCCAAGCAATCGCCTCGGCACCACCTTCCACCAGGTAGTTGAACGCAAAGTAGCCGATGCCGATCGAAACGATAAACGCGCCAATGGTGGTCGCCATCTTCGAGGTTTGGTGTTCCAAGGTGTGTACCTGGCCCAGCATCCAGCAGCCGGCACCTAACCCAACTAATAGCGTGAGCGTCGGCACAACCCATTTGTCTTCCATGGTGTAAACCAGGTAGACAACGGTCAACATCATGATGAAGCCCATCGCTTGCTTGAACGCGACCATCCAGTTACCTGGCTTCGGTAGGAACGCGATCAGGCGAGGATTGATACCGATAATCAGGTAAGGAGAAGCCATCCCCAGACCGATGAAGCCGAACACCAGGAAGGTGATAATCGCCGATTCCGCCAAGGTGTAACCGAAGATTGGTCCCAGGAACGGGCCGCTACACGGGGTCGACAACAGCGTCGTCACGATCCCTTTGAAGAAGGCACTTCCGTAACCGGTTTTGTTCGCAGCTTGAGCAACGCTGCCACTTCCCAGGAAGCTGGGCATCGACAGTTCCCACACGCCCAACATGCTCAGGCCCATCGTGTAAACCAACACGATCATGCCGAGGATGTACCAAACGTTGCCGCTCCACTGGCCCCAGGCTAAACCGCCAGTTGCTCCTGGTTCGGCTTTCACAAACAAGCCGACAATCGTTCCGAGCGATGTCGAAAGGACGGCCAGGAACAAAAACACGGAGATCACCCCGGCCGAGTAAACCAGGTTCAGCATGAAGACCTGACCGCGGTGTTTGCCCGCTTGATTGACGAAGGAGAGAATCTTCAAACCAACGACCGGCAAGACGCACGGCATCAGGTTCAAGATGGCTCCGCCTGCGAAACTGAGCACCAGAATCCAACCCAGGCTCGAGCCTTCTGGCTGGTTCAACACGGTCCATTCGAGTTTGTTGCTATCTGCGGCTGCAACCGGCGGGGCGGCGTTGTCGTTGTTTGCTACCGGATTATCAGCACCGCGAGGCGGAGCAGCGGCATTGTCATTGCCGGCATCTTCTTGAACAGCAGCATGCGTGATCTTCGCGCGCTCGGCTGCTTTGGAGTAATCCGCTTTGGAGAAGGCCAAGGGAGCTGATTCGGTGAACGCCGCACCTGGGCCGACTTCCACCATGCCCTCGAACATTGCGCCTTCCGGGCGATCGCACGTCACATCGGTGCAGGTCTGGAAACCAATGTAGCCGACCAATGGATACTTGCCCGGCTGGGCATCGATCGGTACTTGAACCTTAAACTTCCAAGTCGTTTCGCCGATGTGGTACTTAATCGGATCGAATCCGGGAGCGAACTCTTTCTCATGGATTGGGTTGTCGGTGGTTGGCTGCATGGCGAACCAACCGGTCACATCCGACATGGCAATCTGCGTCGACTTGTACCCAATCGTCGAATCGGTTGGCGAGTAGGCGTAGACGTGATAATCGCCGCTAGGCTTCACGGTCAAGCTAACCGTGACTTGATCGCCAGGAGCAACCTTTGTTGGGTTGTAGGTGCCGCTCAGCACAACGTGACCGCTGGCTGACTTGTAGGGACCAACGACACCCTTCTGCTTGTAGTCGGCAGGAGGCGTGTTGGTGGCTGGTTTCTCCGGTTCTTCCGCAACGAGGGACTTGTCGAGCGGGACTTCTTTCATGCCACCGAACTTGGCGACCGCTTCTCCTTTGACGGGGAAGCAGGTGCCGCGATCGTGACAGCTTTGACCATCGAGAATCACCTTGATGTTCAAAGCATCAGGCTTGATGTCTTCTGCCAGCAGGAACGGGGCAGTCCACGTTGTCGAGCCGTAGAACTTCTCTTGCGCAACGGTGATGATCTCGTCCGGAGGAACGATCTTGGGCTTGTGATCAGGCTTGAAGGTTCCCAGCGCCGTGATGGCCGGAGCATCGGCGATTTTCAACTTGGTAGGCAGCGGCCCGCCTTTAGGCTGTGTCGTCGAATAGAGACACCAGCCGCTACCAACGCTCGCGGTGATGCTTAATTCGCCATGCGTTCCAGAGGGATCGACCACGTACTTAGCCGACACATTCAATCCGGGATCACTGGCGCCACCTCCTCCGAGGCCATCAAAACCTTCCAGGCCTTGAAGCAAGTCGTCACCCAGGCCTTGGGCCGTACTGGTAACGGGTAGGAAGCAGAGGGACAGGATCAGTGCGAGGGAAGCCAGACGCATCATGAGAGATATCATTTACCGTTAGTTAAGCTAGGAAAGACCGGTCAAACGATCTGATACCATCTTCCAAAAAAATCGCCGCTTCGTAAATGCAGAAACCGTAAAACCCGTCGAGCGGCACGATGGATCGCTTACCTTCAATTATGCGGGGGCAGTCAATTACCGTCTGTGATGCCACTTACGGTTTGGCGTTTCGAGACAAACTCGATCTATTTCCACGCTGGATGTTGGTCGATCTCTCGCAAGCGATAGCACAAATGGTGCAATCGAGCGTCGACAAGTTCTTCGTTTTGAAAACTGTAACCATCCAGCAGTAGCCACTGTACCCATTTCAAACCGGTGAGAACGACATTCGCCGCATCGAGCACGTGGGCCAAGTGCTTCTCTGCTTCCTTCAGGGGGCGAATCACCTCGATGCAGTCCCAGGTGAACTGCCAGTCGACGGGTGTTTGAAACGAAACCTCGCTGGCCAAGCGGGAAATATCGAGTGCGATATTGTCTCGCCGCATCGAACCCAGATCGATCAAAGCGGAGATCTGGTGATTCTCAAAGCGGAAATTCTCGGGCCGCGGATCGCCGATGCACTGATCGACCAGGTATTCATGACGCCCAACCTCTTCCAGCAGCGGCTCAAGCAAGTGTTGATACTCTTGGAAAGCAAAAAGGATAATGCTCAGAAGCTCCTTGCGTCTCGGATGTTCGTAGCTCGCTAGTCGGGGATCGAGTTCCTGCAGGCGATGTTTCCGCCAGGTCCGCAACATGTCGAGTCGTACCGAGACCCCTTCCGATTTGGCGAGTTGGGATCGATCGTGCGGTGTGTCTTGTAGAATTCGATGAAAGCGGGCAACCGCTTGAAACATGCCGGTCTTCTGCCAGTTCGTGTAGGGGGGAAGCGGTTCTTCCCCTTTAGCCCACATCTGCAATTCCCAAATTCGGCCATCATGTTCCACGAATGTCTGTCCGGAAGTTGCCTGGCAGTAGCCAACCAAACACTTCATGCCGGCGTCTCGTCGCCAGGTGACGGCTTGATGAATTGCCGTGA
Source organism: Blastopirellula marina (assembly GCF_002967765.1). Lineage (NCBI taxonomy): Bacteria > Pseudomonadati > Planctomycetota > Planctomycetia > Pirellulales > Pirellulaceae > Blastopirellula > Blastopirellula marina. The sequence goes on from NZ_PUHY01000014.1 coordinate 91,163, forward strand.
TGCGCTGGACCGAAAAGCCCTCCGGCATACACTTTAAGCAGAAGCTTCCCCAGGGGCTTTCGACTTGCCAAACGTCACTTCCACTCAGTCCACCCTTGAGTCGCGTGACGTTTCCGCTCCGGATCCCTTCCAAGCGGAAGTTGGCGAGAACGTGACGAAGCGTGTCAAAATTATGGTCCATTTTCCCAGTTTCTTCTGACTCCTCGCGTTCGAGGCAAAGAGATTCTGCGGTGTTGAGATCGGGCCGTTTTTTGCGACTCTAATCCAATTTATTGCTACAACCGGCTTTTCTTTCCTAATTTTGCGTGCGCAGAATAGAACAATTACGGCATGTGCTCAGTGTAGGGTATATTTTCCAGACACTCGAAGCAGACCCTTTCGGGAAGTTTTTCGTGTTTCGTTGTCTTTTTTTCGCAAGATAACGGGACGAGGAGCCTCTAGTAAGCAGAGAGTCTTTCGCAGCCTGGGAAGAATGGGACAGTCTTCCACCTCCCGCTGAAACCGGAACACGACAAACCTGTCGATCATCTCCCCCTCCTTTATCAATTGTAGAAGAGTAGTACGCATGAAAATGCCTTCATTATGGCGATGGTCGTCCGCGCTGTGCGCGACGGCTTTGGTCGCACTGGCCTCGGCAAGCCCTGCATCTGCCGATGACATGGCCACCGATACCAGCGGCGAAACGGCTGCTGCTGCCGGCCCTGAAGTAGCCGCCACGACCGGTGGTTCGTCCTCGTCGAGCTCTGGCGGCGGATCGTCCAGCGGTTCGTCTTCCGCTCCTCACGTCGCCATCTTGAAAGATTTCAAGAAAGCAGACGGCCTGGTTCCTACCTATCACAAAGGGAACCGGATGTTCTTCGAGCTCAACAATTCGCACTACAACGGCGAATTCATCGTGTTGATCTCGATTGCCCGCGGTGTGGGGATCGAACCTCTGTACGGCGGTATGTCGTGGGGTTTCGGCGACGACTGGATCTGGAAGTTCCGTAAAGTCGACGACCGTGTGCACATCATCCGTAAGAACGTCCGCTTCAAGGCCACCGACGGCAAGCCTGAGTCGCGTGCTGTGAAGCATGCCTACGGCGATAGCGTGCTGTTCAGCTTGCCGATCGCCACCAAAGGTCCTGGCGGCGGCGATCTCGTCGAAGTGACGCCCGTCTTCATGAGCGACCTGCCGATGATTGGCGAAACGTTGCCAGGCTTCGGTTTCTCGAGCACCAAGTCGTTGTTCGACGAAGTGAAGGGTTTTGAAAAGAACATCGAAATCGGGGTCGAAGCGACCTACGCCTCGAGCGGCCGCTTGGAACTCGACTCGGTGCCAGACTCGCGTGGACTGACCCTCAACGTTCACTACTCGATCAGCAAGATCCCATCCGGCGGTTATACGCCACGTGTTGCCGACGATCGGATTGGTTACTTCCTGACGGCCGTCAAAGATTATTCGCGTCCGGAAGACAACCAGTTTGTCCGTTACGTGAATCGTTGGAAGCTGGAAAAGGCCGATCCGTCCGCCAAGATGTCGGAACCGAAAGAACCGATCATCTTCTACATGGAAAACACGATTCCCTACAAGTATCGCAAGCCGATCCGTGACGGCATTCTGGAATGGAACAAGGCCTTCGCAAAAGCGGGCTTCATCGATGCCATTCATGTCCGTCAGCAGGAAGACGATGCCGATTGGGATCCGGAAGACGTGCGTTACAACACGTTCCGCTGGATCACCTCCGACGCTGGCTTCGCGATGGGCCCTTCCCGCGTGAATCCTTACACCGGCCAGATTCTCGATGCCGACATCATCTTCGACGCCGACTTCCTGAACTACTGGAAGCAGGCCTTCGAGAACTACAACCCGCAAGCGACCGAAGCTTTGTTGGGTGGCCCGGTTGATGTCCACAACATGGAAGAGTTCCTGAAGAACAATCCGGTCCTTTCGCCGAAGCATCAGTGCATGCTCTCGGGTGGCATGTCGCAGCAGTTCGCCTTTGCAGCTGCCGCCGTGATGGCCGATGCGGAAAAGGAAAAGAAGAAAAAGAAGAAGGAAAAAGCCGAAGCTAAGGAAGAAAAAGCGGAAGCGGAATCCAAGGAAGAAGAAAAGGACTCGGAAGAAGCTTCGGAAGAAAAGAAGGAAGACGCCGAAGAAGCGAAGGAAGAGTCCAAAGAAGAAGAGAAGAAAGAACCTTCGGCCGAAGAGATCAAGCAAGAGCGTGAAGAATTGCTCGAACGCATGATCATGGAAGGCTTGAAGGAAGTGGCGATGCACGAAGTGGGGCACACCTTGGGTCTGCGTCATAACTTCGTCGCCAGCAAGATGTACAGCCTGGAAGAAATGGGCGAACTTGACGAAGACGAAGCCACCCTGGCCAGTGTGATGGACTACGCTCCGCCGCACATCGCCGGTCCTGGCAAGAAGCAAGGCAAGTTCTACACGCAAACCATCGGCAAGTACGACGTCTGGGCGATCACCTACGGTTACAAGCCGCTTAGCGGTGGTACCGACGGCGAAAAGAAAGAACTCGCCAAGATCGCTTCGCGGAGCACCGAACATGGTTTGGCGTTCAGCACCGATGAAGACACGACCAGCATGTCGCCAGATCCTGACTCCAACCGATTCGACTTCGGTAAGGATGCGATCGAATTCGCGACCAATCAGGCTGCCGTCGTCAAAGAAGCGATGGACGGACTGGCCGATCGTGTTGTTGAAGACGGGGACGATTACTCCCGCGTTCGCCAGGCGTTTAACTCGCTGCTGAACACCCATGGTCAAGCGATGTACTTCGCCTCGCGTTACATCGGTGGTGTGCACGTGAACCGGACCCACAAAGGTCAGGAAGACGCTAAGGCTCCTTTCGAGGTGGTCGACGCCGAGAAGCAGCGTGCCGCAATGAAGCTGGTCAGCGAACAGGTTTTCAGCGACGAACCGTTCCAGTTCTCGCCCGAGCTGTACAACAAGCTGGCTCCTTCCCACTGGAATCACTGGGGCACCAGCTTCAGCGTTCGTGGTGACTTCCCGATCCACGACACGATCTCGCAGTGGCAAAGCACGATTCTGTCTCGTCTGTTCTCTTCGATCACGCTCGAGCGGATGCACGACGCTGAGTTGAAGGTTCCAGCCGATCAAGACGCGTTCACCACGGCCGAGATGTTCGGAACGTTGACTGACAGCATCTTCAGCGAACTCGATTCGATGGACGATGGCGAGTACAGCAACCGTAGCCCAGCGATCAGCAGCTTGCGTCGTAACCTGCAGCGAGATTATCTGCAGCGACTTTCGACGCTGGCCATGGGCAACGGATTCGCTCCGCAAGATTGTCAGACAATCGCCTATGCCGAACTGATCGACCTGCAAGAGAAACTGGAAGAAGCACTGGATAAGGAAGTCGAGTTCGACGCCTACACCCGTGCCCACCTTCTAGAAAGCTCGCGTCGCATCAAGAAGGTTCTCGATGCCGAGCTGACCTTGTCGCGTCCGTAAGCGGACCACGCGATTAGAAAAAAACTAGAAAAACGCCGGACCAACGTCCGGCGTTTTTTCGTGCGCTCGGCTAACCTAGAATCTACGCCGCGGTTCGCTTGGTTTCTATTTTTGTTGGGGGATGTCGATTGTCAGCTAAAGCAATCGTTCTGTTAGTCTTCACCGTGGTTGTCTTGGCGGTCTTCAGCGTTATGTGCGGGAGGCCGTTTCTGCAATGGCGCGAGAGAGCACTTCGTGTCGCATGCGCAAACCAGTTGAAGCAAATCGGAATGGCATTGCATAACTACCACGATACGTATGGCGTGTTCCCGCCTGCCCAGATGGACGGTCATAGCTGGCGTGTACGTTTGATGCCGTTCTTAGAGCAGAGCGATTACATCGAGCGGTATCGGTTTGATGAACCTTGGAATAGCCCGTGGAATCGCGAACTCGAAATAAAGCCGGGACCAGACAAACTTGGCAATATGGTCGGCGGAGAACAGGCAACCGGGATTCGTTATGCCGTTGCCTATCATCATTGGCAATGTCCCAGCGATCAGGACGCAGCTTCATCCCATGCTAGTTACCTAATGCCCGTGGGTCCGCACGCGTTTGGCAGAAAAGAAGGGGGGCTTAAGTGGGAGGATATTACTGATGACACTGCCACCACAATCGCGGTCGCGGAGATCGACTCGCACGAAATCGAGTGGCTCGAACCGCAAGACTTCGACGTTGAAACAATGTCGATGCTTCTGAACGATCCTGAGCAAACGTCGCTTTCCAGCCACCATCCAACCGGCGTGTGGGTCGTGTTTTGCGATGGTAGCGTCGACGGACTTTCGCCTGATCTTCCGCCCGAAGTATTGAGAGCAATGATCACCGTCGACGGCGGCGAGAAGATCGTTCGGGACGAAAATGCCCCCGGTCGTTATCGGCTTGAAGAAGAATCAACGACAGACAAATCGGCGTCATCGCAGCCGTAATCATCAAAGGGAACTCGCACGTGTCCAAAAGAATGGTCCTTAGAGCAAGTCTTGTTGTTGCGGTGGTCGCTCTCGTTGTGGCACTGCTAATTCCCGCAGTTCAGCAAGCTCAAGAGGCGGCTTCGGAAATGGAGTGCAGAAATAACATGAGGCAGATCGGGCTCGCGCTTCAGAACTTGCACGATACTTACCAACGATTTCCGGCAACCGAAGAGGACGGGCATAGCTGGCGCGTTCGCATCTTGCCGTACATGCTGTCAGATCCTTTTTATGGAATGTATCGCTTCGAGGAACCGTGGAATAGTTCGTGGAATCGAGAGTTGGAAAGACGGCGAATCACTGCGAAAAACAAGATAGACGTCGTTGTTGGCGACATCGATCCGGACAGCCCCTATTCGATGGCCGAGTTTCTGTGGCAATGCCCCAGCGATCGTGAACCGAAATCGCCCCACACTAACTACGTGATGCTGGTCGGTCCTCATGCGGCCGGTCGAAAAGAGGAAGGAATCTCTCTGGCTGATATCACCGACGACCCTGCGACCACGATCATTGTCGCGGAAATTGCTGCGCACGATATCGAGTGGCTCGAGCCGGAGGATCTTGATGTCGAGACGATGTCGCTTCAGATTAACGACCCTCACAAACCATCGATCTCCAGCCACCATGTGAAAGGCCCGCACGTCGTATTCTGCGATGGCAGTGTGAGCCAACTTGGCCCCGATTTGCCGCCAGGAGTGTTGAAAGCGATGATCACGATTGATGGCGGCGAAAAGATCATCCAAGACGAAAACGCCCCTGGTGGTTATCGCCTCGATTTAGCAGCGGAGCCGGTTCTACTGAAAGACAGTTAGCTACCAGCGATTTCAGCGCTAACAATTTGGTGATTTTCTGCTTCGTTAGCGAGTTGTTGAGGATGGGGCGAGCGCAAAAAAAAAAGAGACTCCGCAAATCCGGTTAGGACTTGCGGAGCCTCTATTGGTAGCCTATTCGGATTCTCTCAGAAGAGGTTCCGATAGGGAATGTGGCTGCCTACCGGCAACCCGCCGGTAGCCGTTAGGCAGTACCACCTCTACGGCAACTACAGACATATTCCACTGGAACACCTCCTTTCTACTAAAGCATACCCTATGGCCGGACAGAACGCCGTGTAGAGCCAGCCTCAGGTCTTCAGTAACGCCGCGATGCGTGTCGCGACCCTTGTTAAACTCACTTTGAATCAGGTCTCTTAAATTGGCAAGACCAATTTTCAAAACCCGTTTCTCCGTGAACGCCCCTGAAAGACAGGGCAACCAAATTGTAGGTTCACGGGCAGAGCGAGGAAAGTAACAAATTTTTTCTCGCTGCGAATGTCTCCTCGTCCAGGATGGGACGCAGGCCCCCCGTTTCGAGCCCGGCGATAAGCTCGACCCAGCTCTTACAACCTGCCATCGCGTCGGTCGGCGTGATCGAATGCGGAGTAACCGCTTCGTAGGCGCGAATCACCAACGCGTGAATTCCTGGCTGGCGATAATGAAATCGCATGGCCAATGCCTCGTCGTTCAATAGCTGCTCTTCGGTAAGGGCACGCAGCTTTTGCTCGTCTTCCAGATAAATCGAGGTCACTACCTCACACACCAAATCCAAACGCACGCTGCTCGAAGGTGGGGCTTGGGAGAACTCTGGGTGCGCAGCAAGCAAATCGAGGCCACTTGGGTTGAGCTTTGCCGCTGCCTCGTGGAAGAACGTCGGGTATAGCCAGAACCGGTCCTTGGGGAGCTCGAATTCCCCTTCCGGCTCGGAGATTCCGCCCTTGCGGGCCAGCACGATCTGCTGACCTTGGCGAATCGCTTCGCAGACGACGTTCCATTCTTTCAAGGCTAATTGCAAAGACATTGAGTTCTTTTCCTGGCCCGATTACGACCAAAAACATAGTGACATCCCGGGGCAATTGATGCTAAGGTAAAAGAGTCCTACCTATCAATGTGCCCACCTCAACTCGTTGGACCGAAGCCCATGGCTCTCATCCGTGTCCGCCCACTTGTTGCGCTCGCTGTGATCGGCTGCTTGTCGGCATTCAGTCCGCGCGCCGCCCAGGCGGAAACCAACTCAGCTTCTGCTCCCCAGTTCGATGCTAGTCAGCTCGAATACTTTGAGAAACATGTTCGTCCCATTCTCGTCCAGCGCTGTTACGAGTGCCACGGTCCCGATGCCGAGACCCCAGGTGGCGGTCTCTATCTGACTTCTCGTTCCGCGATTTTGGAAGGTGGAGACAGCGGGGCTTCCATCGTTCCCGGCAAGGCAGACGAAAGCCCACTGATCGAAGCGATCCATTATGACGGTATCTATCAGATGCCTCCTAAGTCGCGAATGCCGGACGACGAAATCGCCAAGCTCGAACAATGGGTCAACAGCGGAGCCGCCTGGCCCGCGGAAGACGAAGCAAACACGCCCAAGAAACAGACGTTTGACATCGAGCAGCGTAAGGCCGAGCATTGGGCCTGGCAGCCAGTTCGTCGTCCGGAAGTTCCCGTGGTGAAGGAAGGAGCTTGGGCGAAAGACTCGCTCGATCACTTCATTCTCGCCAAGTTGGAAGAAGCCAATCTGACGCCGAATTCACCCGCCGAGAAAACGACCCTGCTGCGTCGAATCTATTTCGATCTCACCGGACTACCGCCGACGCCGCAACAAGTGGAAACGTTCCTCAGTGACGAGTCACCCGATGCGTTTGCCAAGGTGGTCGATCAACTGTTGGCTTCTCCCCGCTTTGGCGAACAGTGGGGACGCCACTGGCTCGACCTGGTCCGCTACGCCGAATCGCGCGGGCACGAATTCGATTACGACATTCCCAACGCCTACGAATACCGCGACTACGTTATCCGCGCGCTGAATCAGGACGTGCCGTACAACCAGCTTGTCATCGAGCACATCGCCGGTGACCTGCTCGAGAATCCACGTAGGAACACGGAGAGCGGCTTCAACGAAGCGGTGATCGGCACGGGATTCTGGCACATGGGTGACTGGGTGCACTCGCCGGTTGACATCCGCAAGGACGAAACCGATCGCTTTGACAACATGCTCGACGTCATGAACAAGGCGTTCCTGGGGCTGACGGTAACCTGTGCTCGCTGCCACGATCACAAATTCGACGCGATCTCGCAGGCTGATTACTACGCGCAGATGGGCTTCCTGCAAAGTTCGTCTTATCGGCAAGTCCGCTTCGAGAGCGAAGAGCACAATGCTAAAATCGCGGCCGCGTTGGCCAAGCTCGAAGCGGAAACCAACCAGCAAGCTGCTAACTTGCTGACGACCCAGTTCGACGAAGCGGTTCCAGCGATCGAAGCCGACCTGGTCGCCGGCAAGTCGAAATGGTCCGACACGCTGGTCGAAGCGGCAGCGGACGCCAAGCATCCGCTTTACTGGTGGAATCGCTATCTCGCGGCGGCTCCAGAAAGCCGAACCGCCGAGGTCGCAACCGCGCAGGCCCGTGTATCTGCCGAACAGGAAACCATTGCGAATGCGAACGTGCAAGTCATCAACGACTTCGCCAATTTGCCGGAAGGAGAATGGCGAACCGACGGCGGCGTGTACGGCACGGGGCCGCGATCTGCCGGCCAACTGCAGTGGGACGGCGACGCCAGTCCAGGCGTGCGACTCGCTTCCGCCGCAGTCTTCGACACACGCTGGGAACCGCTGCAACTGCAAAGCGGTGTGCAGGACGACTTCGGACGGATTCGCAATTGGAACCGCGCCGGACGAACGCTCAAGTCACGATCGTTCCCACTGAAAGATGGACGGGTGCACTACCTGGTGAAAGGATCGGGGCGTGCGTTTGCCGTGGTCGATTCGCATCGCCTGGTGAACGGCCCGCTGCACGGCGTGGTGACGATGGAATGGAACGTACCCGTCGATGAGGAAGCACGTTGGATCACGCAAAACCTGAGCGACTATCGCGGCCATGCTACGCACGTCGAGTTCTCGCCGATCGATGGCAAGCCGATGGAAGTGTTAATGGTAGTCGAAGGGGAAGCGGCCCCGCCCACGTTATCTGATGAAGCAGAAATCGCCGCGGCCTTTGTCCGCGCCGTGGAAGGAAAGGGGGAACTGCCCGCCAGTGTGGCTTTCGTCGAAGCGCTGCGTGCCGCCCTGGCCGGAAATAGCGATCCACACCTCAAAGCCTGGCTACTCAGTCACTGGGAAATGATCGTTCCTGGGCAGAAGTCACCCTTGGAAGACGTAGCGAAAACTTACGCGGAGAAGTCGCAGCAATTGCTCGGTCAGGTGAAGTGGCGTTCTCGCACCGCGCCTGGCATGTGGGACAACTCGGCCGAACAAGAGCATCTGTTGATTCGCGGTAACGCCCGCAATCCGGCCGATCCGGTCGAGCGACGCTTGCTCACCGTTTTGGAGCAGTCGCCCACGCAGTTCGATTCGCATGGCAGTGGTCGCCTGGAACTCGCTCGCCAGATGATGGATCCCACCAACCCTTTCGCTTCGCGTGTCGCCGTGAATCGCATCTGGCACTACCTGATGGGGCGCGGTATCGTCCGCTCGGTCGACAACTTCGGTGTCCTCGGGGAAGAACCGACGCATCCCGAACTGCTCGATTACCTGGCCAGCGAATTCGTCGAGAACGGCTGGTCGCTGAAAAAAATGATTCGCCGCGTCGTCCTTTCACAAACCTACCAGATGTCCTCGCTGGAACTCGATCCGGCCGAGACGGCGGATCCGAAGAACGATCTATTTCACCGTGCTCAAGTGAAGCGTCTTGGGGGCGAAGCGATTCGCGATAGTCTGCTGATGGTCAGTGGTTCGTTGGACGAAACGATGTTTGGCCCGAGCGTCAAAGTTTATCTCACTTCGTTCATGCAAGGTCGCGGCCGGCCTGGTAACAGTGGACCGCTGGACGGGGCAGGGCGGCGCAGTATTTATCTTGAGATCCGTCGTAACTTCCTCTCGCCCATGATGCTGGCCTTCGACACGCCGCAGCCGATCACCACGATCGGACGCCGAAATCAATCGAACGTGCCGGCCCAGTCGTTGATTATGCTGAACGATCCTTTCGTGATCGAGCAGTGCGAACTGTGGGCCAAGCGGGCCATCGCCGAAACGCCCGACAATGCCGATCTACGCTTCGAGCGCATGGTCGAACAGGCGTTCTCGCGCAAGCCAACCGATGCCGAGCGAGTACTGGCCGACCAATTCCTCACTTCGCATTCGCAGACCTTGCAGATCGAACCGCAACAACGGTTGGTCTCGGTCGAGTTGTGGCGGGATCTGGCCCACGTGCTGGTCAACGCCAAACCATTCATTTTCGTTCGTTAATCCCACGGAGTCTCACGTGGATCGTTGCCATCAACAATCAAGTTGCTTCTCTCGCCGTCAACTGCTGACCAGCGCTGCGTGCGGCTTTGGTTCGTTGGCGTTGAACTGGATGCTGCAACGCGATGCGGCTGCTTCCGACAAGCTGGGTCTGTTGGGTTCTCCCCATGCCAGCCCTAAAGTAAAGAGCGTGATCTTCCTGTACATGGACGGTGGTCCATCGCAGGTCGATACGTTTGACCCGAAGCCGCTGTTGAAAAAGTACGACGGACAGCCATTCCCAGCCGAAACCGAGCCAACTCAGTTCAACAATCTGGGCGGCACGCTGGCCAGTCCGTGGAACTTCAAGCAGCACGGCGAAAGCGGTATCCCAGTAAGTGACTTGTTTCCCAACGTGGCGAAGCATGTCGATGACTTGGCCGTGATTCGTTCGATGACCTCGAACTTTTCGGAGCACACGACCGCCAACTACTTCCTGCATACCGGCAGTGGCTTGCAGGGCCGTCCCAGCATGGGTGCCTGGACAACCTACGGACTGGGAAGCGAAAACGACAATTTGCCTGGCTTCGTCGTCCTGAACGGCGGTCTGATTCCACCGGGTGGACTCGATAACTTCAACAGCGGTTTTCTACCAGCTGCGTTCCAAGGATCAATCTTCGCTGCCAGCGATACGCCGGTGGCCAACATCAAGTCACGCGATAAGAGTCCCGCTGCCCAACGCAGTAAGTTGGACCTGCTTGATAAGCTCGATCAGCTGACGCTCGACAAAGTCGGCCGCAACGATCAAATGGAATCGGCAATCGCCAACTACGAACTTGCCTACCGCATGCAATCGGCCGTGCCCGACCTGATGGACCTGCGTGACGAAACGCCAGGGACGCTGGAAGAGTACGGCTTGAACCACTCGTACGAGCACACCAAGACCTTCGGTCGGCTCTGTTTGCTTTCGCGGCGCCTGGTCGAGCGAGGCGTTCGCTTCGTCGAGCTAACCGTTCCGCACGTGGGTCACGATCGCTGGGACCAGCACAGTAACCTGAAGGACGGGCACGAAAAGAACTGCCTGGCCGTCGACCAACCGATTGCCGCCTTGCTGGCCGATTTGAAGCGACGCGGGATGCTCGATTCGACTTTAGTGGTCTGGGGTGGCGAGTTCGGCCGGACACCGTTCGCCCAAGGAAAGAATGGCCGCGATCACAATCCGTACGGGTTCAGCATGTGGCTGGCCGGCGGGGGCGTGAAAGGGGGCACGATCTACGGCCAGACCGACGAGTTCGGCTACAAGGTGCTTGAGAACCGGGTCGAGATGCACGACCTCCACGCCACGATCCTGCACCTTCTGGGCGTTGACCACAAACGCCTCACATTCCGCTTCAGTGGCCGCGACATGCGATTGACCGACGTCCACGGCCACATCCTGCACGATATCTTGGCTTAACTGGCCGCCATCGGGCGATTTGAGCGATTTGCTGTGAACTTTCAGCTGCCGTTGCGGTCCTTTAGGGAAAGCAGGAGAAGCGAAGTTTCGCAGCAAAACGTCAGGCCGCACTGACTTACGTCGACCAAGATCCGAACGGCCCCTTGACAATTAGCCGCCCACGGCCGAAACTGGTTCCCTTCCCAAGCGAGATTGTAGCTCAGTCGGTAGAGCAACGGACTTTTAATCCGTAGGTCCTGGGTTCGAGCCCCAGCAATCTCATAGCCGTAAGTCGCTGTTTAGCAGTGGCTTACGGCTTTCTTTTTGCGCTCTGGGCAGGCGTTTTCAACGGCTGAAAACAGGTGCCGTCTGCTGCGAAATCTCAAACTACCGGGACGGCCCTAACCCAGGTGCTGCCACTTTAGATAGTGGCCGCTGCGGCTGAAGGTCGAGCGGGCCATCACTAAACGCGCCTCGCCCCAGTTGGGCTTCCAGATGTCGAACTCCGACCCGCACGCACAAGTATGGCGAATCGTTGTTTCGTCGAAGGGAGCAAGATGGGTGCCGCAATCGGGGCAGGGTGGCAAGCTACCGTCTTCCGTAAGTTTACAAGGATCCAGCTTCCAGCCATCGGTGCCTCGGATCTCGCCTTGAACCTTCGCAAACACGGTGATTCCCTCCAGACATGAAGTAAAGAATGTAACCACAGCAGCAAGAAAGCTCAGAGGGTAATCTCCTACCAAGATAAATCGGACAAATAAATCTCAAATTGTCGGCTTGCCACACACCTGGTGGGGGTATCCCTGTTCTGCAGGGTGGTTCGCCTGCTAATGGTTCAGTCCCCAAGAGAGGTTGGAATTCGAGGCAAACTGACTCGCGATTTCGACCGCAAAGTGGATGCGATGTCAACTTAAGAAAAGTTTTTTTGGGCGACTTAAAGCGTTTGTCAGACGTGCCTTAGTGCGTTGCGACACAAAAAAATGGTTCGCCGACGCTTCAAGTTTGAAGCGCCTCGCTGGTACATCTAAATCATCGCCGCGGCCATCGATCAGGCATTGGATCCACCTGACCTTGCTTGCCGTTTCTACGAATCGAACATCTCAGCGCGCGTCGTCTGTTTTCGCCCTCGCGGATCGCAACGTCTGCGCGCCCACATCAAGGAATCCAATTGATGCATCTGTTACCCATCACCGCCGAGCATTGGCAAGCCGCTTTACAATTTCCGACCGAGGTCGCTCTCAATCGGCGCGAGACGACGCCCGTTCGTCTGCAGGCTGCCAGGATGGTCCAGGCCATGCTCAAAGTCTTGCTGAAAGAGGCCAAGAATCGCGATGAACTGCAGCATCTGACCGACAAACTGCCCAGCACGGAAGCAGCGACGACCAAGCCGACTCCCATGAAAAGTCCGGCGAAGCAATCTCCAGAAGAATCCCCACTGCCGTCTAACAACGAATCGGTCGTCAAGGTAGAGGCACCAATCCCTAGCCAAGTTGGCGCGAACCAGGCTGCTATCGATCAAAGCGACCATGCCTCAGCTCAGGCGGCCTCCCAGACGGAAGCTGAAATCGCGGAAGCCACGGCCTTGGTGGACGCGCTGATGGCCGCACCATCACCCGACGAGCGAACACGTTGTATCGGTCGTGTGGGGCCAAGGAAGTATCGCGGCAAGCGAAAGAAATGACGTCGCCACTTATCGCGAAAATCTAGCCAACCCGCTCGGCAACACGGAGCTTTGCCGTGCGGCTACGAGGATTGGCGGCGATCTCTTCGTCGCCGGCCGTGACGGGCTTTTTCGTTAAACGGTTGAGACGCGGATCGTCGAGGAAGGCTTGCTTCACCGGGCGATCTTCCAGCGAATGAAAGCTGATGATCGCCAGGCGGCCACCCGGCTTCAAACGGTCGGGCAATGTTTCCAACGCCGTTTCCAGTGAAGACAATTCCCGGTTCACCGCAATCCGCAATGCCTGGAAGGTACGCGTTGCCGGATGGATTCGGCCTCGCCCGCTGCCAGCCGTGTGGGGGTAGCAGCTGCAGATGACGTCCGCCAACTGCTTGGCCGTGATGAAGGGAGTTTCCTTTCGCACGTGACAAATCTTCCGGGCGATACGTCGGCTGAGTCGTTCCTCGCCGTTCTGGTAGATCAAATCGGCCAGGTCTTTTTCCTGCAAGTGATTGACCAGGTCGGCAGCCGTTTTTTTGTCGCGGGCATCGAAACGCAAATCGAGCGGGCCTTCCGATTCAAAGCTGAAACCGCGGTCGTCGTCGGCTAGTTGGTCACTGGAAAGGCCCAGATCGAGCAGAATGCCGTCGACCTTATCGATCCCCAGCGAGTCGAGAATCTTGGGAATCTCGACAAAGTTGGCGTGGGCGATTTTCACAGGCAAGCCGGCCAGTGTCTCTTCGGCGCGTTGGAGAGCAATCACATCGCGATCGACCGAAATCACACAACCTTCATCCCCCACACGCTCGGACATCATTCGTGTGTGACCGCCGCCACCAAGCGTCCCATCAACGAGTAGCTTGCCTGGCTGAGGATCGAGCCAATGAAGCACCTCGGCGGGCAAAACGGGAACATGAATGGTCGGAGGAGCCATAGTGCGTGCAGCAGAAGGAATCGGAAAAACTCCAGCTTAATAGAGCATTCCCCGCGAGGGCAGGGCGGGCAACGAAAAAAATCCGTCGTGGCGCGTCCGTGCCCCTACCGACGGATCTTGTGAAGCCACCGCTGCACTAGCGACCTCACAAGGCCTGCCCGATCCAGCTCAATCATTGAGATGGGACTGGCGCACTGGTTCCCAATAGTGGCCTAATTGGGGTGCGTCCAACTTACGGGACAAGCCTAAGATTTTCACAAATTATTTGTTAGTTAGGCAAATATTATTGAGCAACAAATCAACAATCGTTGTCGCTCGACGAGCATGTGCTTGAAGATATTCGGCTGCCATTTTTCGTCAATCCGGAAAACAACGCCAAAAAACTGCTAGCGAATTTCGCTAGCGTAGTTAAGGGGTATGGATTGCAAGAGTTGCGCGTTTGCCCCCCGTTAGAAAAAGTTTTGATTTCATCAGAAAAGCAGGTGCTAGCGTTGCTGTTCTTCGCGCGAGAGTAGGTCGTCTAGCATGGCCTCGTAATGCTGCACCATTTGGTGAAGAGAGAAGTGCGTTTCGATCTGTTGGCGGTTCGCTTCGCCAAATTGCTGCCGAAGAGGTGGATTTTCGATCAAACGCCGCAGCAAGGCTTCCGCCGGTAAAGGTTCGTGGATGCGAACGATTTGCTCGCTCAAGCTGCCGGGAAGGAGCTCTCGAACCCCCTCCACATCGGTCGCAACGACGGGAAGACCACGGGCCATCGCTTCGATTAAGGTGTTGGGCATTCCTTCCCAGCGGGAGCTCAGCACGTAAATCTCGCTCTGGAAGAACCATGTTGCTAGATCGCTTTGCCAACCTGGCAGCCGAATCGATTTTTCCAACCCTTCCGCTTCGATCTGGGTCGTCAGCGACGCTCGTAGCGATCCATCCCCGAGAATTACCAACTCCCACTCTGGTTTCTCGCGCAAGATCGGTGCGAGGCACTGGATGAGCCAATCAAAGCCTTTTTGCTGCTCGAGTCGGCCGACGGCCAGAACGCGATACGCCCTTTTCTCAGGCGGCCAGTACGCACTGGGTCGGATCTCTTGGAGGTCGATTCCATTGGGGATAACTTGCAGTTTCGAGACGGGAATTTTTAACGTTTGTTCCGCAAAAATCTTGACCCCCTCGCTGACGCACAACACGCGATCCGCTTTGGCCGCGACCAACGACTGCAGTTTTCGCCGCCATGTGCCTTGTTCGATCACCCGTAGCGATTGCAGCTGCCGTATGCGAATCCCCCGCGTTGCCCAGGTCGAGACGACGTTGGCGTGAAACAGAAAGCTCCACACAACCGCTGGCTGGGTGTCCTGCACGATGCGGCGTAATTGCGAAACGGCCGAGAATAGCTCCCAACTGCGGCGACAGTTCAAAAACGTGAGCGTGATGCCCGCTTCGCGAAGCTGCTGCACCAGCCCGTCGCGTGGGGCTTCTGGCGGGGAAGATAACGCGACGACTTGAACCTCGTATTTTTGCGGGTTCAAGCGACATGCCAGGTTGGCCACACATCGTTCGGCCCCACCCATCCCCAGTTCGGTGGTAACGATCACGATTTTCAGAGGCTCGCTGGGCTGGTCGTCAGGCATGTCGGATTCAAAAGGGGAAACGGTGTGGGCCTAGTCGAATTCTGGCCCTTCCTCATATACTCAACCATGGACGACGCGAAGGAGCAGCGTTTTCCGGGAAGAATCCAAAACGGTTTCGGGAGTTCTATGACCAATATCGACCAGTACGACTACCATCTTCCTTCCGATTTGATTGCGCAGCAACCATTGGAAAAAAGGACCGATTCGCGCCTGCTGGTAGTCAATCGTCAGACACAGGAAATCTCGCATCAACATATCCGCGATCTGCCGGAACTGTTGGATGCCGGCGATTGCCTGGTGCTGAACAACACCAAGGTGGTTCCGGCCCGGCTGATGGGACGGCGTTCGATGACCGGCGGTCGCTGGCAAGGACTATTCATCGAAACCGATGCCAACGGCAATTGGCTGATCCTGGCCAAAACACGTGGCAAGATCCAACCTGGCGAGCGGGTCGTGCTCGAGAATCGCGAAACCCGCGAAGATGTCGAGCTCGAATTGCTGGCCAACTTGGGGGGCGGCCAATGGGCCGTGAAACCGCTGAGTGATGAGCCACCGTTCGATATTTTGGAACGTGTCGGTCGGGTTCCGTTGCCACACTACATTCGTGGCGGCGAGATGATGCCGGAAGACTGGAAGCAGTACCAAACCGTCTTTGCCGAAACGCCGGGCGCGGTGGCTGCCCCAACCGCTGGCTTGCACTTCACGCACGAACTTTTGAACAAGATGGCGGCCCAGGGAGTCGAGCGAGAGTTCGTAACGCTGCACGTCGGGATGGGAACGTTCCGCCCGATTGGTGTCGACGACATCGAACAGCACGAGATGCACTACGAGTTCGGCGAGATTACCCAAGATACAGTCGACAAATTGGCCGCGGTGAAGGCCAAGGGAGGCCGCGTCGTCTCGGTTGGAACGACCGCGACACGTGTACTTGAAACGGCGGCCGCCGATGGCGAACTCAAACCATGGAGCGGAAAGACGAACCTCTTCATTCGCCCCCCGTACGAGTTTAAAGCAGTCGACGCTCTGCTGACCAATTTCCACCTGCCGAAGTCGACGCTGCTGATTTTGGTACGTACCTTTGGCGGGGACGAATTGCTCCGTCAAGCTTACCGCGAAGCGATCAAAGAAGAGTACCGTTTCTACAGTTACGGCGATGCGATGCTCATTCTTTAGCTAACAGCCTGTTGAATCTCTCAGATCGGCTCCGTTATTGAGATTGGGGCGATTGCTGCGTTATGAAT
This sequence comes from Blastopirellula marina, assembly GCF_002967765.1. Lineage (NCBI taxonomy): Bacteria > Pseudomonadati > Planctomycetota > Planctomycetia > Pirellulales > Pirellulaceae > Blastopirellula > Blastopirellula marina. The sequence continues at coordinate 107,763 of NZ_PUHY01000014.1, forward strand.
TCCTCGACATATCTAGTGGATATGCCTGCGGATTTACGCCTTGCCCTCACCCCAATCTCAATAACTCGCTGCCGAAGCAGAAAATCAACCGACTGCTAACGAATAGTTGTTTGCCCCAAAAGGTGGTCGATCTCTTGCTAGCAATTCGCTATCATGTCGACGTTACGAAAAACCGCAAACAGTACCCCCGCACGGAAGGGAAATGGAATGAGCGTAGCAGAAGTCGAACAAGTGCTGGTCGTCCCGACCGAGAAGTTCCATGAGATTGGTAAGTTTCAGGGCTTCAGCAATCACGTCGACCACTATTTGGACCAACTGCTAACGCCAGAGCAAATGAGCTTCAAACCTCGCGACGTCATGGAACAGTCGCCTGAGTTCAAGCAGCTCATCCCTTACGTGATCTTCGAATACCAAGACGATCAGGGGACCAAGCACGTCTTTCAGTACGTCCGCGGCAAGGGCCAGGGAGAAGCTCGCCTGCACAGCAAGCGAAGCGTTGGCATCGGCGGGCATGTTTCGTCAGACGACGCCCCCGGCAACATGGAAGATCCTTTCCTGGAAGGGATGCGTCGCGAGCTGGCCGAAGAGGTCACCTTCAGCGCCCCCCATGTGATGACCTGTGCCGGGCTGATCAACGACGACGAAAGCGAAGTCGGCCGCGTCCACCTCGGCGTGGTTTACCTGTGCAAGATCGAACGCCCCGAAGTGATGCCCAACGAAGAAGATATCCTCGACGCCGGCTTCCGCCCGGTGAACGACATGCTGGGCCGTTTGGAAGAATTCGAAACCTGGTCGAGCATCTGCCTGCAGGCGATTTACGGCGACTAAGCCAACGACGGTAGGTCAGGCTGCGCCTGATAAGCCGCACGATTCGTAGTGGCAAACCAACCAGCAGGTCCGAGTCAGGCACAGCCTGACCTACGGGGATTTCGACGTAACTGAGAAATCTTGGGTGCCATGCCGTCGTCTTCGTCGGCATGTCTTCTCGACTTCCCATGCTCAACGAGGACGAGAGCATGGCACCCGGATAGTTGATTCCGTATGCCTCCCATCTACTTCGACAATCACGCCACCACCAAGGTCGATCCCCGGGTCGTCGAGGCGATGCTGCCGACGTTCGGCGAAACGTATGGTAATCCGTCGAGCGTGGGGCATTTGTTTGGCGAGGCGGCGAAAGAACTAGTCGAGGAATCGCAGCAAACGATTGCCGCAGCGATTCGGGCGGATGCGAAAGAGATTGTCTTCACCAGCGGGGCGACTGAGAGCAACAATCTGGCGATCAGTGGCGTGCTGACGCAGCGTCGGCGACGCGGCGATCACGTGATTACCGTCACGACCGAGCACAAAGCGGTGCTCGATCCTTTGGAGCAGTTGGAACAGCGCGGATACGAAGTCACACGGCTCGAGCCTCGTCAGGCAGGCGATCCTTTAGCCGGGCAGCTTGATATCGATCAGGTTGCCGCAGCAATTCGCCCTGACACGTCGCTGGTTTCGATTATGTTGGCCAACAACGAAATTGGCGTGATCCAGCCACTGGCCGAGATTGGTCAGCTCTGCAAACAGCAAGGTGTCCTCCTGCACTGCGACGCGACCCAAGCCGTGGGTAAGATCCCCGTCGACGTACAGCAGCTAGGTGTCGACCTGATGAGCTTCTCGGCCCACAAGATTTACGGCCCCAAGGGAAGTGGCGGGCTGTATGTTCGCAAAGAAGGCCCTCGTGTCCGGCTGCAGCCCAGCATCTTTGGTGGCGGCCAGCAACGGGGCGTTCGTAGTGGGACACTGAACGTGACCGGAATTGTCGGCTTGGCGGAAGCAGTTCGCCTGGGTGTGACCGAAATGGAAGTCGAGGCCGAACGTCTACGTGAACTTCGTGCGAAGTTGTGGAGTGGTCTCTGTGAGCGGATCAGCGGCTTACACCTTAACGGCCCCGACCTATCGCAGGACGAGGCCCGCCTGGCTGGCAATTTGAATTTCGCGGTCGAGCAGGTCGACGGCGAAGCGTTGATGATGAATGTCCGCGAGATCGCCGTTTCCAGCGGCGCGGCATGCACATCGGCCAACCCTCAGCCCAGCCACGTGTTACGAGCAATCGGTTTGTCCGAGGACCTGACCCGAAGCAGCCTTCGATTTGGTCTGGGGCGGTTCAACACAGCCCAGGAAGTGGAGTTTGCCGTTGACGTTGTCGCCTCGGCGGTCGATAAACTAAGGAAATTGATCGCCTGAAACTGATTGCCTTGCCCCCCAGGGGAGAGGGCTAGGCTGAGGGGCGAACGATCTTAGGTTTCACAATTTGATAGCGTTTTGTCCTGACAAAATAGCCATTCGTGGCGATTGAAGCTGAAATGGTGCGAAACGAAACCTTTTTTGCACCCTTTCCCCGCTGCGGGGCATCGATAATAATAAACACAAGCAATTTTGCGTTAATTCAACGTTTGGAGTGTACGAAACATGGCAGTCGTCATCACCGAAAAAGCGGCCGACGAAGTCAAGCGAATCCTGGATGATCAGAAGCACGAAAGCGACACCAAGCTGCGCATTGGAATTGCTGCCGGTGGTTGCAGTGGTTTCTCTTACAGCTTGACGCTGACCCAAGACTTCGACGAAGAAAAAGATACGAAGTACGACTATCACGGCGTTCAAGTCGTGGTCGACAAGAAGCATGCCCTCTACCTGGACGGCACCACGGTCGACTTCTACGACGGTATCGATCGTCGCGGCTTCGCCTTCAACAATCCGAACGCGACCCGCAGCTGCGGTTGCGGGCAATCGTTCCAGGCCTAATTTGGCGTTCCAGGCTTAGGCCGGAAGCAGCGGATTGCACGAGACAAAAAGAAACGCCTCAGCGGACATGCTGAGGCGTTCTTTGCTTCTTGGTGGTTAATCAGAAGTCTTTGAGTTAGGGCGGTTCCATTCTGTCTGCAGCGTGCTAGTTAGCTGCGGCGGCGCTGGTCTTCGTTGACCTGCATCGACGAATCTTCTGTTTCGCCTGCTTCGGTCGCCTTGTCCAGCTTGCCTCGCTTACGCCAGAAACGCTACAGCTCTCATGGAATCGCTTTAGAACGGAGCCTTGTCGAGCTTCTTGAACTTTCCGTCGACATTACCCGTGAGGCCTGAGTCGTACGGATTCAATTCCAGGATGGGAGCTCCGGGTGAGAAGTCCATCTTGTCTAGGTTCACCCAGATCACGCTGGGGCTGGTAGTCAGCTCGAAGAAGTAGCGACGGTTGGTCAAATCGATCGCCGTGCGGTATTCGGTGTTGTAAACGCCGAAGTCTTTGTAGGGGGCACCGAACGGGACCGAAACGTTGCGAGCAATCGCCAGCACGTTAGCCACAGCTTGGCGTTCATCTTTCGGCTTGGGCAACAAGCCCAGGTAGTAGGAAGCCCGTTGGAATCGATCGCGTGGGTTCACGTTACCTGGCAGTGGCATGTCGCTGCTGGGCTTGGAGAAGTCGAGCTTCGAGAGCAGTTTTAATTGTTCGTCGTAGGCGGGGTCGTTGGTCATCACTTGGTATTGCTTGCCATGGTGGATGACCAGCTTGCCATCGATATATTCGAAAATCGCCGAGTCACCTAGCTGGTCTTCCAAAGCAAGGTGAATGCTCGCTTCCCGCCCGTGGGCTTCGACCATCACGACTTGGATGTCCTTGGTAAGTTGCACGGCTTCCTCCACACACTTGGCGTTGTCCAGAATGTACTGGGCCCATAAGCCAGCATGGACGCCGGGTAGTTTCGGATCGCGCTCGCCGTAGTTCGTTGCCGTCAGGTACAACGCATGGACCGCGAGCCCTTCTTCGTTGAGCCCATCGACGGTGCCAATCCCGTAAACAGTGGTCACCACGCTGCCGTACTTGGCGTTCCAAATCTGTGGGTTCTCGGCGACCACATCCATGCCGGCCAGCTTGCCACCGTTGTGGGTCACGCCGCGGGGGAAGACAACCAACTTCGGCTCGGTCGATTCCGGCCAGTCCATCGTGCGGGAACTGACGACAGCAAATCCGTTGTCGTTCCACAAAATGCGCGAGCAGGCCAAGACAGGGGTGACGGCTAGCAAGCTGAAGACCAGCGGCATCGCCATGGTAAGCAGTTCAGTGAGGCGAACAAGCATTGAAAAATCCCTTGGGGTTATGGGACGCTGGGGGAAGTTAGGTTTGCGCGAGGGACGCAACTCCCAGGTGGCCTGGACCAGCCAGGGATGTCCTCGCGAGCAAGAATTCAGCCACATGCTGTCTAACTCTACATCGCATTCCGTGCCGAAGCCGATTCCGGGTTCACTTCTTCGGATTCTACCACTTCCAGTTGGGACGTACCTCAGGATTGACGATATTCGCGGACGGCCACTCGCCGCGATGTAAAGCCACAATGTTCTCCGCTGCCATGTTGGCCATGTCTTTCAGCGACTCGATATCGAGCCCAGCCACATGTGGGGCCAGCACCACGTTGTCGAGTTTCAGCAGTGGATTGTCTGGCCGAGTTGGTTCTTCTTCGAATACATCGAGTGCGGCCGCTGAGAGATGCCCCGAGGTCAACGCGTCGACCAGTGCGGCTTCGTCGACGAGGCCACCACGCGAAGTGTTTATCAAGACGGCTCCCGGCTTCATCCGTGCAAGCGTAGTGCGATTGATGAGGTGGGCGGTCTCGGGCAGGCAAGGAACATGCAGGCTGACGATGTCGGCATCGCTCCACAACCGATCGAGCGTCACCAGTTCGACCCCTGCATGCGGTGCGGCGTACGGATCGTAGGCAATGACCTTCAATCCAAGTGCCAACGCCTTTTCGGCCACGCAGCGACCTATCGGACACAGGCCGACCAGCCCGAGTGTCTGCCCTTTCAGTCGTGGGAATGCGGCCCGTTGCCAACGTCCGTGGCGCGCATCGCGATCGCGCGGGATCACGTTCCGAGAGATGGCGAACAGGAACGCGAGCGTCTGTTCGGCAACGGCTTCATGCAGCACGCCTGGGGTACGCGTGACAACGATTCCGTTGGTCGTGGCGGCTTCCAGATCGACCGAATCAAACCCGACCCCGGCCCGCGAGATGACGCGAACCTGGCACTGCGATAGAACCTCTGGGGTATAGGGCTCGGGGTTGGCCAGCACCGCCTCGCAATCGCCGAGTTGTTCGATCAGCGTGGCTGGGTCACGCAGGTTGTGCTTTTCGGGATCGATAAACCGGATCTCGAAGCCTGCTTTTTGCAAAATCTGGCAATATGGCAGTTCGTACGAATGGAAATGGGCCGGCGTGACGCAAACGGTTGGCATGATGGGGCCTCGGGAGCGAGTTAGCGGGAAGGGGCAAGATGAGTCGCGGAGGAAGATCACTGGATAGGGTGGGTGAACTTTCCAGAGATCGTCGCATCTCGTAGAATCGACGCAAGTCTTTTCTATTTCAGACGCTTGGTAATGGAACGATCGGTGAGCACGTCTCCGAAAATATTTATCGTAGGAATTGGCGACGACGGTTTCGAGGGGCTGACCAGCCAATCGACCAGGATTCTGGGAGACGCCCAGGTGATCGTCGGCAATGCCCAGGTCTTAGGCCACGTCGACAAGCTGAGCGCCGAGAAGGTGCCAGTGAGTGGCGATCTTGGCGAAATCGTCGAAACATTGGAAAAGCACCAGGACAAAGACGTTGTCTTGCTGACCAGTGGCGATCCGCTGTTCTACGGCGTGTCGAAGTACTTGTGCGACAAGCTTGGCAAAGATCGCTTCCATGTCATTCCGCACGTCAGCAGCATGCAGTTGGCGTTTGCCCGCATCAAGGAAAGCTGGGACGACGCACACTTGGCGAACCTGGCCAATCAACCGCTTGAATCGGTGATTGCCGCCGCCCGCATCTCGGAAGCGATCGGCTTGTTCACCACCGAAGCGATCCCGCCGAAGGAAGTCGCGAAAACGCTGTTAGGACACGACCTCGATTACTTCCATGCCTACGTCTGCGAAAACCTTGGCTCGCCCAACGAATGCGTGACGCAAGGCGATCTGAAAGAAATCGCCGAGCAAAGCTTTGGCCCGCTGAACGTGATGATCCTGGTTCGCAAGCCCGACGTGCCGGATCGACCGATGTCGCTGGTCGGCAAACGCAAGTTCGGCAACCCGGACGACGTCTTCCGTCAATCGAAGCCCAAGCGTGGTTTGCTGACGCCGATGGAAGTCCGTTGCATCGCGCTTTCGCTGCTCGACTTGGGAGATTCAAGTGTCGTGTGGGACGTTGGCGCCGGGAGCGGTAGCGTTTCGATCGAGGCTGGGATGATCGCCGAAAAAGGTTCGGTCTACGCGATTGAAATGGATCCGGAAGACCACGGGCTGATTCGTACCAACATCGACAACTTCGCCGTGAAGAACGTCCAGGCCGTACTCGGCAAAGCACCGGAAGCATGGACCTCGCTTCCCGATCCTGATTGCATCTTCATCGGCGGCACCGGTCGTCAGATTAGCGGCATCTGCGAGCAAGCCCTTAAACGCTTGAAGCCAGGGGGCCGTATCGTGGCGAATATCAGTAGCATCGAGAACCTGGCGGATGTTCATCGCTTGTTCGACGCCGAGGCGGAAGCCGCCAAGGTGACCATGGTGAACATCTCGCACGCGACCTACCAACTGGAACGACACCGCTTCGAGGCCTCGAACCCGACCTTCCTGGTCAGCGCGAAGAAGCCGCTGAAGAAGTAACGCGTCACGCGGCAAACTCGTTCCCGCCCGCCACACTGCAGACTGGACCGAAAAAGGCTTTCATGATTGACGTAGAAAAAGAGTTCCCGCAGTACGATGTGATTGCTGTGGGGGCTCATCCCGACGACGTGGAAATTGCCTGTGGCGGCACGCTGGCCCGGCTATCGGACCTGGGACACAAGGTCGCGATCATCGATCTGACCGACGGCGAACCCACACCTCATTCGCCCGGCCCAGATATTCGCTTGGCCGAAGCGATGGAAGCGGCGAAGGTGCTGGGTGTGCATAAGCGAATCACGCTCGACTTGCCCAATCGGCGGCTGTTCGATTCGTTCGAGGCCCGCGTGATGCTGGCCAAGGAGTTCCGCAAGTATCGGCCGAAAGTGGTCCTCGGATTTGGCGATCGTACGCCGATGGCTTCCCCTGATCATTGGCAGGCCATGCAGATCACCGATGCGGCCGTTTTCTATTCGCGTCTGACCAAGTGGGACGAGCACTTCGACAACCTACCCGTTCACACGGTAAGTCGGCACTTGTATTACAAAATCGCCTTCGAGCCGATCAACAAGTTGGACGCGGCTGGCAGCTTTGTGCACGACATCACCGATACGCTAGAGCGGAAGATCGAAAGTGTGCGCTGCTACCAAACGCAATTTCCGCCGGCTAAAGATTACATCTACGACCGCGTTCGCGGCGCGGCTATCTACCTGGGAGCGACCGCTGGCTATGGAGCGGGCGAGTTGTTCTACACCACCCGGGCTGTCGCCACGCCAGACATGATGCAGCTGCTCTTTCCGGAAGAGAAAGCGTAACGTCTAACAGGCTGCTGGGCCGCTAAACCGAGCGATACTTCCGCAAGCATTCAAGCGTCGCCAGGATGTCGGCTGGGATCGGGGCCTCGAATTCGAGCGGTTCGCCGGTTACGGGATGCTTGACCTTTAAGCGGCGTGCGTGCAATGCCGTTCGCGTGAGAACGACTTGAGCGTTGTCGTTGCGAGCAATATCACCGACCGTCATCCGGGCTCGATTGCCGTACATGCGATCGCATAGAACAGGATGGCGAACGTGGGCCAGGTGAACGCGAATTTGATGCGTGCGGCCCGTCTTCGGGAAAACGCGAAACGCGGCGAAGCCTTCGAAGCGTTCGTCGACTTCATAAAACGTTTGGGCTTCCTTGGCATCAGGATCGTCGCGGACGATCGACATTCGTTCGCGATACCGTGGATGAGGGCCGATCGGTTCGTTGATGATGTCGCGATCACGGTCGGGACAGTTAGCAACAATCGCGAAGTACTCTTTCTCGGTCTCGCGGTCAGCAAATTGTCGCGAGAGTTCTTCGTGGGCTTCGTTGTTCTTGGCGATGACCAACACGCCGCTTGTGTCGCGGTCTAAGCGATGGACGATGCCAGGTCGCGAAGATCCACCAATGTCGCTCAGCTGACGGAATTTGGCGATCAGGGCCGCGGTGAGCGTGCCGTCCCAGTGCCCCTTGGCCGGATGCGTGACCATGCCGGGCGGCTTGTTGATGGCCGCCAGGTGTTCGTCCTGGTAGAGGATATCGAGGTCGACTTCTTCCGGGGTTTGCTCTTCTTCGCGGGCGTCGATTTGCGGGTAGTCGAGCACGTCGCCGGTGCGCAGCTTATGCGACGGCTTGGCAGGTTGTCCATCGACGGTGATCTGGCCGGCGTCGATCGCCTCACGCACTTGAGCTCGGCTCGCCTTCTTGATTCGGCGGGTCAGAAATTGATCGAGCCGCTGTCCGGCATCTGCGCTTTCGACCGTGTATCGCATGGTTGCTCTGAAGCCGCGATTAGGTCGCGGAAGTGGGGGTATCAAACGAAAACCGCATGGCCTTTACCCAGCCATGCGGATGAATTGTTGGAAATGTGAGCGGCACACCAAGCCGCCAGGCGGAAGCCTACTTGGGATCGGCCGAGGCTTCTTCCTCTTCCGCTGGCTTCTGTTCCGTCATCGGCTCTTCTTTGGCCGGTTCAGCGGGAGTTTCTGCGGCTGGCTCTTCCTTCATGGCTTCTTCCTTTGCCGGTTCCTCAGGCTTCGCTGCGTCTTCCGCAGGTTTTTCTGGTTCGGCTGCGGTTTCCGCCTTAGGTTCCTCGGCCTTCATGGGCTCTTCCGCTGGTTTTTCGCTGCTCGCCGCTTCTTCCTTCTCGGTGAAGGAGGATGGCTTCGGTGCGTTTTCGCCGCTGGCACCATTCAGGTCCATGCTAGGCGTGAAGAGCGGATCTGATTCGCTACCTGGCAAGGCACCGCCTGGGGTGCCCGTTCCCGGAAGGCCCGTTCCTGGCAGTCCGGTACCTGGCATGGCACCACCTGGCGAGTCGAACAAACCGCCCGACGGGGCTTCGAGGTTCATGTCCATACCTGGAATGCTGCCACCCAGCGGGGTTCGGCTCTTGGCAGCTGCTTCCGCGGTGTGTGCGGCGAAGTCTTGCTCGCGGTACCAAGCATAAAAGCCATCTTCGCCGGTCACGGCGGGGTTGTTCAGGCGATCGATCCGTTCCTGAGCGACCTTGGCAGTGTTGGTCTCTGGCCAGATGGTGATGATCTCTTCGAAGTTGGCTTTCGCCTTACCGAGCGATTCCTTGGTGGCTTGCAGTTCGTAAGCTTCCGCCATCGCCCACAGGGCTTTGACTTTCAGGATTGGCAGGTCGGTCTCGTCGTACACCTTCTGAAAGGCCTGGACGGCGCGGTCCAAGTCGGCGGTGGCGGACTTCGGATCGCTGAACGCCAAGTCACTGGCTTGGGTCAAGATTTGCTGACCGTAGAAGTACTCCGACCACAGCGCGGGACGGGACTTACCGTAATCTTTGGAAATGGTGGCGAAGTCGTCGGCGACTTGCTTCTGAGCAACGTCGTCGTCAGCAACGCGGAACGACTGATCGAGCACGGTGTAAACCGATTGCCATTCCTTATCTTGAATCGGACCGGAGCCCTGCATCATGACCACGTAGCCGATGTAGGCCAGCAACACGGCCAGAAGGATGCCGCCAATCAGCGTGGCATGTGGGCGTGCCGATTCGAAAGCCCCTTCCAGGAAGTGAGCCAGGGAATTCTCTTGAATTTCGTGCCGTCGTTCCGACTTCATCGCTATTTCAACGCTGGATAGTGGGGCGGTAAGGGAAACGGACGTTAGCGGCAAATAACCGCTAAAATGTTTCCTGTAAAATGCTTAGATACAAGCGACTGAGTATAGGAGAACGCGACAAATAGCGTCAATAGCACTGCGGGCATGCGTTTGGGGCGTCATTGCATCACTTTGCGAAGCCAGGGATGATAGAGAACCACCCTAACTTGTCGCAAATTCGCTGCTCGTCGACCCAGAAGGAAGAAGACCTTGGAATTGAACCAAAGGGCCCATGCCTTGGTCCAGCCGATTCTCGCCGCCCCAAGCGAGATCAACGCCGAAGTGTCGCAGCTGGCATGTGGAGCCCATGTGCTCGATCTGGGAGTCCAAGCGGGACGCGGGGGACTGGAAGCGGGCCGACAGCTGGCCGAGATCTGTCTGGCAGGACTGGCGAACGTCGACTTCGTGCCGAGCCAATTTCACGGAACGCGCACCTCGGTCCAAGTTCGCTCCGATCACCCGCTGCTGGCCTGTTTGGGATCGCAATACGCCGGCTGGCAGATCAAAAGGGAAAAGTTCTTTGGCATGGGCTCGGGGCCGATGCGGATCAAAGCGGGCAAAGAGCCGGTCATTCAGGAGTTGGGCCTCAAAGACGATTCGCCCCTGGCCGTCGGTATCCTGGAAACCTCCCAGCTTCCTGACGACGCCGTGTGCGAAAAGATGGCCGCCGACTGCCAGGTTTCACCCGATCAGCTGTTTTTGTTAGCCGCCCGAACAGCCAGCATCGCCGGGCATGTGCAAGTGGTCGCTCGCAGCGTCGAAACCTGTTTGCACAAGCTGCACGAACTTCATTTCGATTTAAGCACCATCGAAAGTGGCTACGGTATCGCTCCCTTGCCGCCGATTGCCGCGGATGATGTCGTGGGGATCGGACGAACCAATGATGCGATTCTGTACGGAGCAAGCGTCACGCTGTGGGTTCGCGAGTCAACGGAGAAGCTGCGCGAGGTTGGTGAGAAGCTCCCTAGCAATACGTCGTCGATGTATGGCGAACCGTTCGAGAAGATCTTGCGGGACGCGAAGTTCGACTTCTACCAGATCGATCCGCTGCTATTCAGCCCGGCGGAAGTTTGCCTGGTTAGCCTGAAGGATGGGCAAACGACGATCGTCGGCGAGCGGAACGACGCCGTCCTGGCGAAGTCGTTCGGACAAGGTTAATCGCCGCATGAATTCAACCGACACGCTGCCCCGCGTTGGGGTGCTTGCCAACGAAGATAGCTGGTATTTCCAAGATCTGGAACGCGCCGCCCAGGGGCTTGCCGACGTTCAGCGGATTGAGTTTACGTCCCTGCAATCCAGGATTGGAGGACCGGAGACGATCAGCGCCGAGTCGTTAATCTCAGGCCAGTACGATGCGATTGTCGTTCGTTCGATGCCACCCGGTTCGCTGGAGCAGGTCGTCTTTCGGATGGATGCCTTGGCGGGACTCGAACGGCAGGGCGTGCTGGTGGTCAACCCGCCCAAGTCGATGGAACTGGCGATTGATAAGTATCTTTCACTCTCCAAACTAGCCGAAGCGGGCTTTCGGGTTCCTGAGACCCATGTGTGCCAAACCTGGCAAGACGCCGTGACGGCGTTGGAACAACTCGGTCCTTCGGTGGTCGTGAAACCGATTTTCGGTGGAGAAGGGCGGGGGATCATGCGGGTCGATGATCCGGACCTAGGGCATCGCGTGTTCAAAACGCTCGAGCAGATGGGACAAATCATCTACATGCAGCGTTTCATTCCACATCCCGGGTATGATCTGCGGGTGATGGTCCTGGGTGATCAGATGTGGGGCATGCGGCGTAGCTCGGCGGACAATTGGCGAACCAATCTCAGCCGCGGCGCGACTGCCGCACCGGAATCGATCCCCGGCGAAGTCGCCGAGGTGGCTCAAGCGGTGATGAAAACATTGGATCTTTCGATCGCCGGGCTCGACTTCTTGCCCGATGGGGAAGGGGGCTGGTACCTCTTGGAAGTGAATGCGGTACCAGGCTGGAAAGGGCTGTCGGCAGCATGTGAAGTCGATATCGCCGCCAAGTTGATCGATTACGTGAGGGAAAGGATTGCATGTCGGAAGCCACACTGACTACGCCTGTCTTCAATGTTGGTCTCTTGCTAGACGAGATCGCTCAGACACGTCCGGATGGCGTCGCCATCGCGGTGCCTGGTAAACGAAACAAGGATGGCAGCCGAAAGTACGATACGATCACGTTCGCTGGCCTGGCTGAAGACAGTACAAAGGTCGCCGCTGGCCTCGCGCAAATGGGGGTGACACCAGGGACGCGACTGGCTTTGATGGTGCGGCCGGGAATCGATTTTGTTTCCTTAGTGTTCGCCTTGTTTAAAGTCGGGGCGGTTAGCATCTTGATTGATCCGGGGATGGGCAAGAAGAACGTTCTTTCCTGCCTCGATCAGGTCAAGCCAAAGGGATTCGTGGCAATTCCGATCGTGCACGCGGTTCGTAAGCTGTGTGGTCGACGCTACAAGGAATCGACGTTCAATGTGACCGCAGGCAAACGTTGGTTCTGGGGTGGGGCGACGTTGGATGAGTTGCGTAAGACCGAGGTAGGCGACTTCCGTCCGTTTGAAGCGGAAGCAGACGATCAAGCCGCGATCATTTTCACGTCTGGCAGCACCGGTCCGCCGAAGGGAGTGGAGTTCCGTCACGAAGGGTTCCGCCGCCAAGTGCAGTTCATTCAAGAGCGATACGAGATCCAACCGGGCGAGGTCGATGTGCCTGGCTTCCCGTTGTTTGGGCTGTTCAACAGCGCGATGGGAGTGACGTCGGTGATTCCGGAAATGGATTTCAGCCGCCCGGCAACTGTCGATCCGAAGAATATCCTGGAAGCGGTTGGCGATTGGGAAGCAACCCAATCGTTCGCTTCGCCAGCGGTGTGGAACGCGGTGGGGCAATTTTGCGAGCGGGAAGGGCTGTGGATGCCCAGTCTCAAACGCGTACTTTCGGCCGGGGCACCGGTTCCTCCGCATGTCTTGAAACGGATGAAAGCGGCCGCGCCCAACGCCGAAATGTACACACCGTACGGAGCGACCGAGGCCTTACCGGTGGCGTCGATCTCGGCCAGCGAAGTGCTGGGCGAAACGATCGAGCGATCGCGCGAAGGGGGCGGCACGTGCGTTGGCAGTCGTTTCCGCGGGATTGACTGGCAAGTGATCGCGATCTCGGACGAGCCGCTCGATACGATCGATCAGATTCAACCGCTTCCCCGGGGCGAGATCGGCGAGCTGATTGTCCACGGTCCGGTGATTACGCATCGCTACGCCACCAGCGAGGAAGCGACCCGTTTGGCGAAAATCCACGATGGCGACGCCATATGGCATCGCATGGGGGATGTCGGTTATCTCGACCAACAAGATCGCTTCTGGTTTTGCGGGCGAAAATCGCATCGCGTCCTGACGGCCGAAGGAACGATGTTCACGATTCCGGTCGAGTCGATCTTCAACACGCATGAGAAGATCTTCCGTAGTGCCCTGGTCGGTATTGGGCCGGAAGGGGCAAAGATACCCGTGGTGATCGTCGAGCCGTGGTCTGGGCAGTATCCTAATACGCCGGAAGAAATTGACGCCCTATTGGACGAACTGCACGAGATCGGCAATAAAAACCCGCTTACGCAGCGAATTGAACATTTCCTGCTGCACCCCAACTTCCCGGTCGATGTCCGGCATAACGCGAAGATATTCCGCGAAAAGCTGACGATCTGGGCCGAGGATCGCCTGGATGCGATTTTGCCGGGGTAAACTAGCAATAGACTGCCCGGATTTGATCTCGCTCGTCTGACCGAAAAGGCTTGTCCCACCCATGCATTTGAAGTGCCCTCACTGCTCGACCGTGCTGAATGTTACCTCGCCGGCGGGGACCCAGGTTCAATGTCCCACCTGCCAGGGCGTGTTCATGGTGCCCCAAGCCACGCCACAAGTTGGGCCCGTGGTTACGCCAAAGGCGACTGGCAGCCGAGCACCCGCCAAGCCTGAGGCCACCGGCACGGAAGAAGGGGACGCCGAAGCCGACGGAACGGGACGCGAAATCCCTTGGAATGCGATCATCAAGACGGGCTACATCGTTTTTGGCAGTTTGTTTTCAGCCGCGGCTCTGTTTTTGATTTACCTGTTTGTCACGGCCAACGTTGGCGATCCCGAAGAGGTTGTGGTCGACGAGAGCGATTTCAATCGAGGCAATCAAATTCAGGAACGTATCACCCAATCGGAGACGGGTGAGAAATACATCAAGTGGATTCCCGCGAAGAATTCCGCCACCATGGAAGGCTTCAAAGTGAAGGTCAACCACGTCGATTGGGGCGAAGTTCGAGGTCGGGATGAACGGGGCGAGTTGGTCACTTCAGGCCGTCCGTATATCAATGTCTACTTGGAATTATCGAACCGATCCGATAAGACTTTCCATTTCGAAAGCTGGTACGGCAACGTCTTCACCTCGCCGAGTGGCGCCCTGAGAACGGCACAGATTTCGGACGATAACAAGCGGACCTTCGATCCGATCATGTTCGATGACCTGGCCGATTTGAAATGGTGGACGAAGGAGAAAACCTTCGTGCCGCTGGAAGAGGGAACCGACGTGATCGTGTTTGATGTTCCGGAAGACTTCGATCCGGCCTCGATCGAGAACCTTTACCTCGACCTGCCAGGCGAAGCGGTCACACGCGATGGAGCGAGTTCGGCAATGAGCGGATCGTACCGTTTCCAGATTCCTAAATCGATGATTCAAGGCCTCTAGCAGACTGTTGAGTTTCTCAGATCGGCTCCGTTCTTGAGATTGAAGCAGAAAATCAACCGACTGCTAGTTGGTAACTACGCGGAGCAATACTTGAGCATGCTGGTCACCGGCGGAGGAGGATTCCTCGGCCGCTACATCGTTGAGCAGTTACTGGAACTGGGGGAAGAAGTCCGCGTTCTCAGCCGGCAGCGCTACCCAGAGCTCGAGCAGTTGGGGGTCGAATGCTTCCAAGGCGATCTCCGAGACAAAGAGGCCGTGGAGAAAGCGGTTCGCGGCTGTGAGGTTGTGTTTCATGTCGCTGCAATTGCTGGCATCTGGGGACGTTGGCCCGACTATTACGGGATCAACGTGGAAGGAACCCAGAACATTATTGCGGCCTGCGAAGCTTGGAACGTCGAGCGACTGGTTTACTGTAGCAGTCCCAGCGTGACCTTCGACGGCACTGATCAAAAAGGGGTGAACGAATCAGCCCCCTATCCAGAAATGTGGCTGGCTCATTACCCGCATTCCAAGGCACTCGCCGAACAGATGGTGCTGGCCGCCAATCGGCCTGGTTCGCTGCTGACGTGTGCCCTGCGACCCCATTTGATCTGGGGGCCACGCGACCAGCATTTGATTCCGCGCCTCATTCAGCGTGCGAAAACAGGCAAGTTGCGGATTGTGGGTGATGGTAAAAACTTGGTTGATATGGTTTACGTCGAGAATGCCGCATCTGCCCACATTCAAGCCGCCGGAGCGCTGTTGATCGCTCCAGATCAGGTTGGGGGCAAGGCCTACTTCATTACGCAAGGGGCTCCTGTCCGCCTGTGGGACTGGATCAATGACATTTTGGCGTTGGAGGGGCTTCCCCCGGTTCGCAAACGGGTTTCGGCAAACGTTGCCTATTATGCCGGTGCGATGATGGAAACGGCCTATAAAATGGTCGGTCGAATGAAGGAAGAACCACGGATGACTCGCTTCCTGGCGAGGCAGTTAGCGACCCATCATTATTTTGATATCTCCTCTGCACGTCACGACTTGCAATATGCACCCAAAGTCTCGACGGAAGAGGGGATGCGTCGTCTGGGCGAGGAATTGGCTTCTCGCAGGTGACTTGTCAAGCTTCCTGGGAATCGGTAGCTTGAACGGTTTCCGTTAAATTGCCGAGGATGGGCAAATGATTGCCACTGCCGAACAACTACCCGATTCGCAACGCATTGTCATCACGGGCGTCGGTCTGACCGCTCCGAACGGCAATTCGTACGTGGAGTATCGGGAAGCGTTGTTAAACGGCAAAAGCGGTGTCTCGAACTACGAGATTCGTTACATCGGTGAGACACTGGCCGGCCTCTGCAATTACGAAGCAACCCGCTACCAAAAGAAGCGTGAGATCCGCCGCGGAACCCGCGCCGGAAGTGTAGGCATTTACTGCGCCGGTGAAGCGATTGCCGATAGTGGGATCGATTGGGAAAACACCGACAAAAGCATGGTCGGCGTTTACATCGGCGTGACCGAACATGGTAATGTTGAGACCGAAAACGAGGTCTACAACATCAAAGGTTACGACTACGACACCTCGTTTTGGTCGCACCACCACAACCCACGCACGGTCGCCAATAATCCGGCGGGTGAAATTTGCCTGACGATGGGAATCGTCGGCCCGCATTACACCATCGGGGCTGCATGTGCCGCCGGCAATGCGGGGCTGATTCAAGGTGCCCAGATGTTACGGTTGGGCGAATGCGACCTGGCATTGGCCGGGGGCGTCTCGGAAAGCGTGCAAACGTTCGGCATCTTCGCAGGTTTCAAGAGCCAGGGAGCCTTGGCCACGCACGAAGATCCAACGAAAGCGTCGCGTCCGTTCGATACCAAGCGAAACGGCATCGTTGTTTCGGAAGGTGGCTGTATTTATACACTTGAGCGGTTATCGGACGCCAAAAAACGCGGTGCAAAGATTTACGGCGAACTGGCCGGTTACGCGATGAACACCGACGCGACCGACTTTGTGCTGCCGAACCCCGAACGGCAAGTGCAGTGCATGAACCTGGCTTTGAAGCGAGCCGGGATGAATGCGACCGACATCGACATTGTCAGCACGCACGCCACGGGAACGACGTTGGGCGATCAGCAGGAATGCACCGCAATCCGCGAGGTATTCGGCAAGAGCGAGACGACGTTCATCAACAATACCAAGAGTTTCATCGGTCACGCGATGGGTGCCGCTGGGGCACTCGAGCTTTCCGGCAACTTGCCGGCGTTTACGGACGGTGTTTGTCACCCGACGATCAACGTCGACGAGCTCGATCCGGAATGTGCGATCGATGGGTTGGTTTTGAATCAACCACGAGAACTTGGAAACGTGAAAGCTATTCTGAACAACTCGTTCGGGATGCTTGGAATCAACTCAGTAGTAATCATTAAAAAGCTTTAGACGACGGTCGAAGGAGCCACATCGGGATGACGCCAGGAGAAATCCGTGAAGAGATTTTGGACATTTTGCGGGACATCGCTCCGGATGACGACATCACGGATATCGACGACGATAAGCCCTTCCGTGACCAGTTGGAACTCGACAGCATGGACTTCCTCGACATCGTGATGGAGCTCCGCAAGCGCCATCGCGTTCAGATTCCGGAAGAGGATTATCCGGAATTGGCGTCGATGACCAGCACGGTCACCTATCTCGAACCGAAGATGAAAGACCTGTAAGCAGGGTCGCTGCCCAACAACCATTGGGTGCGAAATCCAATGTAGGGTGCGTCTCGACGCACCAAGCCCTGCAAAGCAGCCAATTCAAGCCTATCCGCGTGGTAACGCAGCCACGCGGCGGTTGCCGACATGCCTCTGGGCAGGTTCTGGTGCGTCGAGACGCACCCTACTTTTTCAAAACCCCTCACGCCCTCTTCCCTTGGGGGCGTTGAGACCAGAAGCTGGACGTTAGAAGGGCTATCTCGTCACCATGTATGACACGATCATTATCGGCGCTGGCATGTCCGGACTGGCGGCCGGAATTCGCTTGGCCTATTTCGGTCAAAGTGTCTGCATTCTGGAACGGCACAACACGATCGGCGGATTGAATTCGTTCTATCGCATGGCTGGCCGCGACTTCGATGTTGGTTTGCACGCCGTGACCAACTTCACCCAGAAGGGCGAAAAGAAGGGCCCGCTGGGGCGGCTGCTACGCCAGCTGCGATTCAAGTGGGACGAGTTCGCGCTTTGCCCGCAGTTGGGCTCGAAGGTGATGTTCCCCGGTGTGGAACTAAAGTTCGACAACGATATCGAGTTGCTGCGAAGCCAGATTGCCCAACGATTTCCCAAGCAGGTCGATAACTTCGATCGCCTACGCGGACAGATCATCGACTACGATGACATCACCGCGGAAAACTATGCGGGTTCGGCGCGTGCTCGCCTGGCCGAGATTATCTCCGATCCATTGCTGATCGAAATGCTACTGTGTCCTCTGATGTGGTACGGCAACGCCCGCGAGCAGGACATGGATTGGGGCCAATTCTGCATCATGTTCCGCAGCATCTACATGGAAGGGTTCGCCCGACCGCTGAAAGGTGTGCGGCTGCTGCTGAAAAACCTGGTCAAGAAATATCGCGAACTGGGCGGCGAGTTAAAGCTTCGTACGGGTGTCTCTTCGATCAAGATCGAAGATGGCAACGCCGTTGGCGTGACGCTTGATGACGGCCGACAAATCTCTGGCCGCAAAGTGATTTCGTCCGCAGGTTGGTGGGAAACGATGCGGATGTGCGAAGAGGGGATCACGCCACCTCCGAGCGAACCCGGCCGATTGAGCTTTGTCGAAACGATCTCGGTAATCAAGAAGCAGCCAGTCGAAGTTGGATACGACTCGACGATCGTCTTCTTCAACGATTCCCCGACGTTCCACTGGGTAAAACCGGAAGACGACCTGTGCGACGTCCGAACGGGCGTCATCTGCTCGCCGAACAACTTTGATTATCAGGACGGCGCCAACCTGGACGAAGGTTTCCTGCGTGTGACAGCGCTGGCGAATTACGACCGCTGGACCGACTTATCGGAAGAGCGTTATCGCTTTGAGAAGAATCGCTGGTACGACTTGATCAGCGACAGCGTGGTTCGCTTCATCCCAGAATTTCGCCGACATGTGGTGGCGGTTGATATGTTCACGCCGAAGACGATCCATCGTTACACCTGGCACAAGAATGGGGCGGTGTATGGCGCTCCAGAAAAACATCTCGACGGCACCACGCACCTCGAAAATTTGTATATTTGTGGTACCGATCAAGGTTACGTCGGCATCATCGGCTCGATTATGAGCGGCGTTTCAGTTGCCAATCGATATTGCCTGAAAGATGCCGCGTGACGGAAGTACGTTCCACGCCACTCACCGCCTGGGATTTCAAGCCCAGCGCCGTCCCCTCGCCCCCGAGGGGAGCTGGCCAGAGTGAGGGGGGATAACTTGCACCACGACAAGCCATCGGAAGAAATCCAGAAACTGTTTTCTTCCTGACTACGACACAACCTAAATAGCACACGTTCATTGCTTCGCCCCCCTCATCCTAGCCCTCTCCCTGGAGGACGGGGACGAGGGGACCAGAATGCCAATAGGTAAATCATGCCGAAAGACTTTCTCAAAGACACGCAAGACGAATACGACGTTGTCGTGATTGGTAGCGGGCTGGCCGGTTTGACCGCGGCCAACACACTGGCTCGCCAGGGACGGAGCGTGTTGTTATGCGAACAGCATTACAAGCTCGGCGGTATGGCAACCTGGTTCAAACGACCGGGGGGGCATATCTTCGACATCTCGCTGCATGGTTTTCCGATCGGGATGATCAAGAGCTGCCGTCGCTATTGGACGCGCGAGATCGCCGACTCGATCGTACAGTTGAAGAACATTCGCTTCGACAACCCGATGTTCTCGCTGTCGACAACGTTCAACCGCGACGACTTCACGAAACTGCTGATCTCAGAGTTCAAGCTGCCCGAAGAAACTGTCAAGGCGTTCTTCGATACGGCCCGCGGCATGAACTTTTACGACGATCAGGGAATGACCACGAAGGAGTTGTTCGCCAAGTTCTTCCCAGGCCGGGAAGACGTGATCCGCTTATTGATGGAGCCGATCACCTATGCCAACGGCTCGACATTGGAAGATCCGGCGATCAGCTACGGGATTGTGTTCTCGAATTTCATGAGCAAGGGGGTGTTCACCTTTGAAGGAGGCACCGACCGCTTGATTCAGTTGATGCACGCCGATCTCAAGAAGTCAGGCGTTGATGTACGCATCAACGCTGACGTCGAGAAGATCAATCTCGAGAACGGCAAGGTGAACAGTATCGTCGTCAACGGTAAGACGATTCGCTGCAAGTCGATTGTCTCGAACTCGAACTTGAAGCTGACGATTTTCAATCTGATTGGCGAGCAATACTTCGACAAGAAGTTCATCGACGAGGCCAAAGAGGTGCGGTTAAACAATTCCAGCACTCAGGTCTACATCGCGATGAAGCCGGACGAACAAATCCCGGAAGAAACGGGCGACTTGCTGTTCAGCAGCACGGCACCGACGTTCCGTACCGATTTGCTGTTGAGCCGCGACATCACGAGCCGAACCTATTCGTTCTATTACCCGCGAACCCGTCCCGAAGGTCGGCCCCGATCGCTGGTTGTCTCGAGCACGAATGCTCGGTTTGAAGACTGGGCGAATTTGTCGGAAGACGAGTACAAGGCCAGCAAAGACGACTTGGCCGAGACGACGCTCGACGCACTCGAGAAGTACGTTCCGAATGTTCGCGAGCGAATCGATCATGTGGAGGTCTCGACACCGAAGACGTTCCAGCACTACACCAAGCATTCGCTCGGTTCCAGCTTCGGGACGAAGTTTGAAGGGTTGGCCGTCAGTCGGGCATTGCCGGAGCAAATTCCTGGTCTGTACCACGCTGGCAGCGTCGGCATCATCATGTCGGGCTGGCTGGGTGCGATCAACTATGGCGTGATCGTGGCGAACGATGTCGATTCGTTCCTGATGAAGTCGTCGACGCCATCGCAAATGGTCGACAGCCCCAACTAGAACTCCCGAATCAATCATCTCAGGAACCACCATGGCGAATCCTGCTATCGAAGCAGCTATCCCGCATCGCGGACCGATGCTGCTGGTCGACGAAGTTGTCGAGCAAACCGAAGATCGCATCGTTTGCAAAAAGACCTTCACGCCGGACGAGTACTTCTTCCAAGGTCACTACCCCGACTATCCGCTGGTACCGGGAGTGATCTTGTGCGAAGCGACGATGCAAGCAGGTGCCATCTTGCTATCGAAATTCGTCGTCGAAGGGGAAGGTGTTCCGGTTGCCACGCGGCTGAATGAAGTGAAATTCAAGAAGATGGTTCGCCCAGGCGACTGCATTGAGATGGATGTGAAGCTGAACGATCGTTTGGCGGATGCCTTCTTCATGACCGGCAAAGTGACCGTGGGTGGCAAGCTGGCAGTTCGGTTCGACTTTGCTTGCACCGTTGCCAAGATGCAATTCGACTAATCGACCTGCGACAGGTCTCGACGCAATAGGTTTCACGCGTGAACGACTTTCTGAAACTCGCTGGCAAGAACATCGTCGTGACCGGCGTGGCGAACCGCAAGAGTGTCGCCTGGCACATCGCCAAAACACTGGAAGAAGCTGGTGCGACGGTGATTTACATCGTCCGTAGCGAAGCCCGCAAAGAGTCGACCGCCAAGCTGCTGGCCGATCGGCAGGTGTTGGTGTGCGATGTCGAACGTCAGGAAGAGATCGATCGCGTTCGCGACGAACTGAATGCTTTGGGAACCACGATTCATGGCTTGGTACACTCGATCGCGTTCGCTGACTATTCGGAAGGGATGAAGCCGTTTCACGAAACGACCAAGGCCCAGTTTCTGCAAGCGGTTGACATCTCTTGCTTCTCGTTGGTCAAGCTGGCCAATGCGATGAAGGATGTTTTCGATCCCGACGCATCGGTAGTGACCATTTCGATTTCGACCACCCGCATGGCCAGTGAGAACTACGGCTTCATGGCCCCCATCAAAGCGGCTTTAGATTCGTCGCTGGCATTTTTGGCGAAGAGCTTCAGTGCGTTCTCGCGCGTGCGATTCAACGCAGTTGGTCCTAGCTTGCTGAAGACCTCCGCCTCAGCGGGCATTCCCGGTTATGTCGATGCCTACTTGTTTGCCGAACAAGCGATCCCACGCAAATCGGCCGTCACCACGCAGGAGGCTGCGGACGTGGCAGTGTTTCTACTGAGCCCGCGTTCTAGTGGCATTCAGGCCCAGAACATCCCTGTCGATGCCGGCATGAGCACCAACTACTTCGATCGCGACATCATCCGCGGCGTGCTGTCGCAAGACGGCGAGTAAATAGGAAGTTCTTCCATGTCTTGTCCCCTCTCCACGGTCTGCGGGGGAGAGGGTTAGGGTGAGGGGCCTGTCGTCCGGTTTGCTGATAAGCAGAGTGCCGGAAGAATGCGTCTCGACCCACCAAATTTGCTAGATGTTCTTCGCGCCACTCCGTCTACCACTTTCGTGGTGCTGCTATCACATGACATTTGGTCAAGTAGGAACGAACCTGAGCAAGATTTGCTCACTTTTTTTCGTGCTACCTGAATGCATCGAAGCGTATTGGCATGTTGATAAGCAATCAATGCGGATCTTTTGATGAGCTTTGCGAAAATTCTTCAGAAGTACGTGCATTACCGTGTCATTCGCTTCTGAGGGAAACTTCGAAGTTGGTTCGAACGAAAAGTCTCCTTGGATTGGTAGCGTTCGCATTCATCAGCACGTTGCGATCGCGCAAGCATTGGGAGATCGAAACCGACGATGCTGTCACCGTGGAAAGTTGTCAAAAACTTTTCATCACGGTGGAATTCTCTCAAGTCGAGCGGACAATGCCCCTCGTAACCGACCACGCATGGGAGCGAGGTCGAACGATTGCCCATCAGACTTACGGAGATTCTCAATGCGGTTCAAACGACCCCGGTTTCAATCCTCTTTCGGGGAGCAACTGGAAGATCGCAGCATGTTGAGTGGAACTCCGCTGGACTTGGATTTGTCAGCGGTTCCCACGCAAACCGTGTTCGCCGGCGAGACACTGAGCTTCAACCTCGGTGAACTCGGCGCCACGGTCGGCGAAGGGGAAGGTGGGCCAGGGACGGTCATGTATCAGCTCGATCCAGATGCCGACGAGCGACCGGAAGGAATGTCGATGACGTTCTCCGGTGATTTCCAATGGACACCAACTGCAGAGCAGGAGGGTCTGTACAGCGTTAAGATTATCGCCGTCGAGAACGGCAACCCGATTAATGCCGACGTCGAAGAACTGATGATCGACGTTCGTGTCGGCCGCCCGGTGGTCGACTTGAACGGAGAAGAACAGGAAGGTGTCGACTATGACGCCGTGTTCCAGGTGGAGCACGGCCCTGTGAACGTGGTGAGTGGCGATGTTAGCGTTTCCGACGAAAACGACGACCTGCTTCAATCGGCGACCATCACGCTGACGAATCCCCTCGACGGAGCGGATGAGGGTCTGTCGGTCAATGTGGAAGGGACCAATATCAATGTCGAGTACAGCGAAGGTTCGATCCTGCTCACCGGCGAAGACACAGCTGAGAACTACGCGCAGGTTCTTCAAACTCTCACGTACGACAACGCCAACTCCGATGCCGATCCCACATCGCGAATCGTTGAGATCTCGGTAAGTGACGGCGAGTACGAGAGCACCGTGGCCACGGCCACTATCGCTGTGAATCACGCCCCTGATTTGCAGCCAATCGAGGATCAATCGATCGAAGCAGGCCAAAGTGCTGAGGTCGTGATTACGGCGACCGATAAGAACGAAGGGGACGAACTGTTCCTGTTGCTCGATGTCGAAACACCGGAATATGTGACGCTGACGCAAGAACCAGGCACGTGGGAAGCCACGCTGGGCATTGCCCCAGGTGCCGATGTCGAGCCAGGCGAGTATGTCATCCGCGTGATGAGCATCGATCAACATGGCATGGCCGATGCCGAATCGTTCGTACTCACGGTTTCTGCGGCTGCCAATACGGCGCCGACGATTTCTTCGGTAGATGACCAGTCTATCGATCAAGACGCTGCAACCGATCCGTTGGCTTTTACCATCGGTGATGCCGAGTCCGCGGTTGAAGATTTGATCGTCAGCGTCGAATCGGACAATCCAGCACTCGTCGATCCGGCTGGGATTATCGTTACCGGTGAAGGGGCGGATAAAACGCTGGTTGTCACTCCTCTAGCAACAGCGACCGGTACGGCAAACATCACCATCTCGGTTAGCGACGGTGAAGAGACCACGACTGAATCGTTTCTGCTGACCGTGAATGAGGTGATGGCGAACACCGCTCCGACGATCACCTCGGTCGACGATCAGTCGATCGACCAGGACACAGCGACTGATCCGTTGGCATTTGCGATTGGTGATGCGGAATCTGCCATAGAGGATCTGATCGTTAGTGTTGAGTCAGATAACCCTGCCTTGGTCGATCCAGCTGGGATCATCGTGACCGGGGAAGGGGCGGATAAGACACTGATCGTCACGCCACTCGCAGGCCTCACCGGTACGGCAAACATCACCATCTCGGTTAGCGATGGTGAAGAGACGACAACGGAATCATTTCTGCTGACGGTAAACCAAGTCGTCGCGAACACGGCGCCGACGGTTACGTCGGTCGATGACCAAACAATCGACCAAGACTCAGCGACCGATCCGCTGGCGTTTACCATTGGTGACGCGGAATCTGCAGTTGAAGATTTGACCTTCAGCGTCGAATCGGACAATCCAGCACTCGTCGATCCGGCTGGAATCCTTGTCGCTGGGGAAGGTGCGGATAAGACACTAATCGTTACACCACTCGCAGGCCTCACAGGCACGGCGAATATCACCATCTCGGTTAGCGACGGTGAGGAGACGACGACTGAATCGTTTCTGCTAACCGTGAATGAAGTGGTGGCGAACACCGCTCCGACGATCACTTCGGTCGAGGACCAAGCGATCGATCAAGATTCGGCGACCGACCCGTTGGCGTTCACGATTGGCGACGCAGAATCCGCGATTGAAGATTTGACCGTTGTTGTTGAGTCAGACAACCCTGCTTTGGTCGATCCGGCTGGAATCATCGTCACGGGTGAGGGGGCGGACAAGACGTTGATTGTGACCCCGCTCGCAGGAACGTTTGGTTCGGCGAATGTCACGATCTCGGTTAGCGACGGTGAAGAGACGACCACCGAGTCGTTTGTTCTCACGGTGAACGAGGTGACCGCTTCGCCGCTGGCGGAGTTGGATAGCTATGCTACCGACGCAAATACGCCGTTGTCGGTCGATCCGGCTGGCGTGCTTACCAATGATACCGGCGATGCATTGTCGGTCACCGAGGTGAATGGCGACGCCGTGAACGTTGGAAATCCGGTTGAACTGACTTCCGGGGCCACGGTAACCATCAACGCCGATGGCAGCCTGAGTTTCGACCCGGCTGGCAAGTATGCTTCCTTGGCCGAAGGAGAATCGACGGTAGAAACGGTTTCTTATACCGCCACCGATTCATCCGCAGGGACCGCAACCGCGGACGTCGAGATTTCGATCACCGGTGTCAACGACGCTCCGATTGCTACCGACGATGCGTATGCCACCGAATCGGACACCGCACTCTCGTTGACAGTGACCGGCGTATTGGCGAATGATACCGATGTCGATAATGGCGACACGATGACCATCACCGCCGTGAATGGTGTCGCGGAAGACGTCGGGCAAACGGTCGAATTGACATCGGGCGCGTTGCTGACCCTTAACGCCGACGGAGGTATGACCTTCGACCCGAATGGTCAATTCGAGGATCTGGCTGAGCCAGCGAACGTTAGCTTCAGCTATACGATCGCGGACTCGCATGGCCTGACTTCCGAGGCAACGGTTGTGGTTACTGTATCCGCACCGAGTGGTGTCGCCAACGAGAACGCGGCTCCGATCAATTCGGTGCCAGGTGAGCAGGCTACTGACAACGATACGCCGCTGGTCTTCGATGCAGCTGGCGGAAATGCGATCACGGTTTCCGACATGGACGCCGGTGACGCGATGGTGGAAGTCACCGTCAGTGTCGACAACGGAGTGCTGACCTTAGCCAACGGATTCGAAAGTTTCCGCCATAAGCTGCTAGGCTCGATCGATCAGATCAACTCACTGCTCAACGGCCTGGTCTACACTCCGACGGCTGGTTTTGAGGGAACGGCGACGCTGACCGTCGTGACTGACGACCTTGGAAATACGGGCTTTGGTGGTGCGAAGGCGGACGCCGATAGCGTGCTGATTGCGGTGGCTGCGGCAGCCGCGACCGGCGGTGTCGAGGGAAGTGCCGATGCTCCTGCTTCGGAAGGGGACAGTGTCGACTCCATCGTCGGAAGCGACGATGATTTGGACGATCTGTTCAATCCTTGTCACTTTGCCTAAGACAACGCCGGCCTAAATTGGCCTCGGCAAAAAGTCACGATCCCTGAGGCGGGGAGGATTGCATCCGTGGTCCTCCTCGTTTTTGGTTCTTGCTTCCCCTGATCTTAGATGTGGTAGACGGCCAGGGCGTTCTCGCGCCACAACCGTGATTGATGGTCAGCTGACCAGGGCGTGATGATCTGCGTGAGGGCTGCGACCCAATCTTGCAGCGAGGCACCCATCTTGCAGACCGGCCAATCGCTGCCGAACACAATCCGGCTTTCACCAAACGCCTCGGCGCAATGTTGAACAATCGGGCGCAGGTCGTCCGGGTTCCATTGGTCCGGTACGCGCGCGACGATGCCAGAAATCTTACAGAATAGATTCTCTTGTTCGGCCAACGTGGCCATGTCTTGTCGCCACTGGTCGGCGTCGTGATCAGGCGTCCCACGCCGTGAATCGTTGCTTGGGAAGAATGCTTTCGGATCGGCATTGCCGCAATGATCGAGCACGAAGCGGGTTTGCGGACAGGCCTCTGCCAGACGCGCGGCGTCTTTTAGTTCCTTGGGGCGAATGCAGAGATCGAACGTTTTGCCAAGCGACCCGAGATAGCGACAGTTCTCGATGAATTTGGGTTGCAAGCAGTAACCAGCGGGCGTACTGCCCCCATGCAGCACTTGGCGGAATCCCTTGACCGCGTCGTTTTCGCGAAACTGATCGACGAACTTGCGAAACCCGTTCTTACCAGGATCGGCCGACAGAATCGCGTAGCGAGTCGTAGTCTTTCCGGAAGTAATCAAGCCAAGAATTGTGTCCGCCTCGCGCTGCTTCTGATCTGCGGCAGCGTCGACTTCCATGTACATCGATGCTTCGATATTCAGTCCCTCGGTGGCCTTGGCATATTCCTCGGTCCAGTGTTTACCCGCCAAGGGAGGTCCGGCTCCGTTGAGCCAGGGAAGTTCCAGTTTGGCCAGATCCCAAAGGTGTTGGTGCGTATCGATAATCGCAGGGCTTGATGTCGGCATGATCGAGGTAAGCAGGGTAGGGGACGCGAAGGGGGATTTCCGAGCCCGCATTCTGAAACAGTTGGGCCCCTGCGGCAAGAAAAAATTGGTTGTCTGAGAAAAATGACAAGCGATCTCAAAGGGGGTATGATAAAAGGCCTCTTCGATCACGCTTCGGCGAACATTCCTCGATTGCCCCAATCCTAGTACGCGAGATTCCCCATGTTGCGATATTTGTCGGTTCTGCTGCTCGTTGTCATCAGTTGCCACTGGGTGGCTGCCCAAGAGAAGGACGAGGCGCCGCGGCCGAATATCTTATGGATTACCAGCGAAGATAACGGACCGGAGCTGGGCTGTTACGGCGATAGCTACGCTGACTCGCCGAACATCGATTCGATCGCGGCGAAGGGAATGCGTTACAAGCGAGCCTGGTCGAATGCCCCCGTGTGTGCGCCAGCTCGTACGACGATCATTTCAGGCATCTATCCGCCAGCGACTGGTGCCGAGCATATGCGAAGCAATACCGTGCTGCCGGCTGATGTGCATATGTTCCCTTACTATTTGCACGAAGCGGGCTACTACTGTACGAACAATTCCAAGGAGGACTACAACCTGGCCAAAGAAGGTTTCGTATGGGATCAGTCCAACGGCAAGGCTCACTGGCGAGGTCGCAAGGAAGGGCAGCCGTTCTTCGCGGTGTTCAATTTCACGACAAGTCACGAAAGCCAACTACGGAAACGTCCGCACACGCTAGTTCACGATCCAGCGAAAGCACCGATCCCGGCTTATCATCCTGATACCCCGGAAGTGCGTCACGACTGGGCGCAGTACTACGACAAGATCACCGAGATGGACAAACAGGTCGGCAAGGTCTTGGCCCAACTCAAAGAAGATGGCTTGGACGAAGATACGATTATTTTCTATTACGGTGACCACGGCAGCGGCATGCCGCGCAGCAAACGTTGGCCATATGATTCGGGCCTGCATGTCCCGATGATCGTCCATGTGCCGGAGAAGTTTAAGAAACTGGCTCCTAAGGATTATGAAGTTGGCGGCGAATCAGATCGCTTGGTCAGCTTCATCGACCTGGCACCAACCGTGCTAAGCCTGGTCGGCATCGAGCCGAAGCCGTGGATGGATGGGGATGCATTCATGGGGCCATTCGAAACTAAGAACCCTGAGTACATGTATGGTTTCCGTGGTCGAATGGACGAACGGTACGACATGGTTCGTTCGTGCACCGATGGTCGCTTTGTCTATATTCGCCAGTTCATGCCGCACAAAATTTACGGTCAGCACATCGATTACATGTTCCAGACACCGACGACCCAGGTGTGGAAGAAGCTGTACGACGAAGGGAAACTGAACGCCGCGCAAAGTCATTTTTGGGAGACAAAGCCCGCCGAGGAACTATACGATCTGACGACCGACCCGGACGAGGTGAACAACCTGGCCGACGACCCGGCCTATGCCGATCAGCTCGAGAAGATGCGGTTCGCGATTCATCAGTGGCAGCAGGAAATCCGCGATATCGGCTTCATGCCGGAAGCGGAGATCCATTCGCAGCGTGGTGATCTTTCCCCTTACGAACTGGGGCACGATCCGAAGCGTTACCACCTGGCCCGCGTGCAAGCAACCGCCGAAATGGCGGCTCAGCGAAGCCCTGATTTCCTGCCGAACCTGATGGATGGGCTGAAATCGGACGATATCACGGTTCGATATTGGTCGGCTCTGGGGATCCTGATGCAAGGGGAACCAGCGATCGGCCAGTCGCGAGAAGCCCTGCGTGGAGCTTTGGAAGATTCGTCGAAAAGTGTGCGTTGTATCGCGGCCGAAGCATTAGGACGCTACGGAAATAAAGAAGACGTGAAGTTGGCCCTCGATCAACTAGGGGAGATGGTCGACCCGACGAAGAACGGAGTCTACGTGTCGATGCTGGCACTCAATTCGATTGATGCCATGGACGAGCGAGCAAAACCGCTGGCTGAAACCCTGAAATCGACGCCCGATGGCGCGAAACAAGCGCCACCTCGGATGGGAAATTACGTCAATCGATTACTGCAGGAACTATCTGCGGAATTAAGCAAGTAGTTGCCAGCCGGCTCCAACCCATTGCACGGCGCCCCCGTTCGCGGGAATAATGACGTGTCGGAACGCCGTGTCATTGGGAACTTAGGAGCATCAATGAATCAAGAAGGATTGTCGGTCAAGAAGCTGACGGAAGAACAATCGTGGCTTCAAACCGGCGCGCTTCTCGTGTTGGCTTTCATCGCGTTTTCCTTCGGCCTGTCGTATGCGCGGGCCGTTCTGGTGCCGTTTACGCTGGCCCTCTTTCTCAACTATTTAGTTGCTCCGGTCGTCGACTTTCAGATGATCCGGTTGAAGTTCAGCAAGTTCGTTTCGGTCACACTGACACTCTTGATGGTGGTGTTGGTGTTGGTGCTGATGACACTCTTGGCACTTTCTGTGATTCAGAATGTTTCCGAAGTGACCAATAACCGCGTCTTTATGGGCAAGGTTCAACAGGCCTTCGAACGACCCGTGAACTGGGCGTTTGGCATTCTTGAACAGATGGGCATTGTTGAAGAAGACGAAGGAAGCGGGAACGATGCCCCTGTCCTGCCAGAGACCGAAGACCCGGCCACCGGCAAGCCCGTCATCACGAAAGAGGATGCTCCGGACGTTGCCGACGTGAATCTGGAGGCCCAGATCGATCCTCCTAAGAAAGAGCCCGATCCAGAGCCCGTTTTGCCGTTGCCAGAGGATGAGGAGGCCCCGTCGGAAGATGAAGGGAACGATCCTCTCGGTTTGGAAGATCTGCCAGCTGATGATGCGACCGATGAGGAAAGTGAATCCGATGCATCGGAAGACGATACTGGCTTGGTGGTCGGCACCAAGAGTCAGAAAGATCGATTTCGGCAACTCATCACACTTGTGTTGCGACAGATCGACCTGGCGGTTGCCAGTTGGGCCGGGGTGACACTGCTGAACATCTTAAGCAGCACAATCCTGACGTCCATCTTCGTTGGTTTCATGCTGGCTGGTCGTGATCCGTACAAGATCTCGAAAGGCATTTATGCCGAGATCGATCAGAACGTTCGGAAATACATTTCCACCAAGTTCTTCATCTCGGCCGTTACAGGTGTGCTAGTCTGGATTTTGCTATCGATGATGGGAATGCAGTTCGCTTCGATGTTTGGGCTGTTTGCGTTCTTTTTGAATTTCATTCCATCGATCGGTTCGATCATTGCAACGTTCTTGCCGCTGCCGATTGCCTTGGTGCAGTTCGGTGACTCGCCAATGATGGTCGCCGCGGCGATCCTTCTGCCTGGCAGCGTCCAGATGGTGATGGGGAACGTGATCGAGCCAAAGATCATGGGAGATGGCCTCCAACTGCACCCCGCGACGATTCTGCTGGCGCTTGCCTTCTTTGGCATGTTGTGGGGACCGGTTGGCATGCTTCTGGCTGCACCCATCACGGCCAGCGTGCGAATCGTTTTGATGCGATTCAAAACGACGGAGCCAATCGGACGTCTTATGGCCGGTGTGTTGCCGGAAGAAGACGAACATATCCATCACATGTAAGCAGTGCTGGCCCTCTTCGATTTCGTGCTGATTCTTCGTAAGATGAGCTGCCTCGGTTGCTCATGGAAGTCTTGAACGCGAAAGGATATCGATGCCCCAGCCTGCTTTTTCCCCTGGTCCCCGCGATCGAACGGTTCGCGATGCAGCGGGCAACGTTCATGCTGTGCCAACCGGGTGGGAATTGCTTCCCCCGGGCGATGCCGGTCTCACTCGACGTGTCAAAGCGGCTGGCGACCATATGGTGGTGCAGGAGAAAAAAGGGCGTCGCATGTTCTCTCGTGGCGTTTGGGCCCCAGCGGCGACGATACGGAAAGTCGAGGCAGGCCTGACCGCGGAACGCTCGACCGACGCCTACGCAAAACGCCAAAAGGCAGTCGCCGAAAAGCGTGAGAAGGTCCAAGAAGAGTACGTGGAAGACTTCTTCGGAGCAGTCGTCAAGTTCCTCAACTTCCATCCAGACTTCGACGTCATGGCGCATCGCTTCGCCAAAGCGGTCACCAAACATGCGACCCCTGTCGGCAGTGGAACGGTCGCTCGAACCAAACGCATCCCGATCGAACGCCGAGCCGAATCCGCCGTGATTGCCTGGATGCGGCATCAAACGACCGCCTACGACACGATGAAGATCGCACGCGTTAAAGGAAAACGCCGTGAAGTCCGCCGTATGCTGGCCCAACGCTCGAAAGAACTGCTGCAACGATACCGGCAAGGCCGCGAGATCCCCACGGACTGCCCGCTGCGAATGGCACTCGGGCAGAAAACACTGGCCTAATACATCAGGGGCACGCTCGCTTGAGCCAAGTTGGCGTATGCTTCGCCAGAAAAACGGCTTTGCCCTTCTCGAAACGAGCTAAATAGCGATACGGCGTGCGTAGATCGCTTTGATCGAAAACGATAACGCGTTCTAACTTGGGGATTGCCAGCTTCAGATTGTTCATGGTACGAGGATGGCGAGCTTTCAGCTTATCCATCGGTACATCGTGTCCACCTTGGCTCACTCGCATTGCGACTCGTTGAATGGAAAGCTTGGCGGACGCCAGTCCAACGAAACAAAGTGTGACATCATAGCCAGCTTTGGCCGCGTCGATTAAGAATTGAACTTTCTCGCCCACGGGATCAGAGAAGACGGTCTCGAACGCGAAGCTTTCACGTTGAACGACAAGTTGGTCACGAATCTTGATTGCAACTTTCGCGGCAGCGTAAGGGGCCAGATTCAGTTGCTTCGCCAGGACATCTGCGTTAACTAGTCTAAGCCCAGTATGGGAAACCTGCGAATGGTAGAACGTAGTCTTGCCGGCGCCGTTCGGGCCGGCAATGGCAACAAGGTGAGGTGGGTCGCCGAGCTGCAATAAAGGCCGGAGGCTCACGAATGCCCCTTACCTTTCGGTTTTCGTGCGGGGTTGCCGGTGACGAACTTGCCCTCGACGAATCGGCCCGTCGTTCTGGAACCATCCTGTTCGATGCGGACTAGATAATCTGGATCGTCGGTCGGTTCGTAATGTGGGAAGGGAAGTTGCTGGAGATGTGTCTCCAACCGAGCTTTTCCTGCGGAAGTATCGACAGTCTCTAAAACTTCCGTCAGCGAAATGAGATCTCCACGCTTCCGAAGTGCGAAGACTTGATCGCCGTAGAGCAGCGGCTCAATCGCCTTGCCAAGTTGCGCCCAAAATTCGATCTGGCCGGCAATCGATCGCTCGGCCAGAGAACTAGTCGCCCTCGCATCGTTGACGAGGGTATCGGAAAGTTTGACAGGTTGGCTCATGCCTTAAAGGTAGCATAATGCTACCCGGGCGGCAAATCGACTACTTCTTCTTCCAAATTTTCACGTCGTCTACCCAGGCTTCTTTGTTGACGGCTAGGGAGATGTGGCGTTTGGTGGGGTGAGCTATCCCGGGTGATTTCAGTTGGCCGGCTTCTTTGCCGTCGATGGAAACGGTCATTGTGTCGCCAGTGATCGTGATTTGTAGATCGTGCCAAGTGTTGGGTTTCAACTGAACTGGAAAGCTGGCCGTTTTAGTTTGCAGAAGCTTCATCAGTTCAGGTGACTTGTCGCCCGCTTGCAGCTTTTCTCGATTCTTCAAGTCCATGCGTCCTGTCTTCGAATCGTTGATGACCAGTTTGTTAAGCGACACGCGCGCTACGCACAGGTGGCCAGCGTGGACGGTCTTCAGTTCTTTGTCTGCGAAGTCGACACCCAGTTGGTCTCCCTTGTCGAGCTTAAAACGAAGCTGCACTGTACCGTCTTGAAAGTCGACCGGGTGAAAGACGGCCACACCGTGATCGGCCGAAGGGTAGCGGGTGATATGTATCGCACCATCGACGAGGTCGACCTGCTGGTTACCGGCTGCTCGCCAGCGGCTGTTGGTAGTCCAGCCACCGCCGACTTCTTCTTTCCCAGGCGTTGGTTCGTCACGCTCGAAGGCGTCTTCGAATTGAAGTTCGCACAACTCCGGGGTGGGAACATCCGCGGCAAACAATGGAGATGTAAACAAAACTGTCAGGCCAAGCACAATCAGGGTAACGGGAAAGTGAAGCATGAAGGACTCTCGTGATAAGCAGAGGGGTGGAACGATCGATCGGTGAGAGCTGCAGCTTAACAAGTCACTGAAGGGTTCGGTTGTTCGCTGCACGAACTTAAGTTATGCCGCGATTGGCCCCGTATCGCAAGCAATTCTTTTGTCCAAACGCGAACGAGCGAAGGCGTGGTCTGCCTTCGCTCGTGAAGATTGAAATCAAGTGGGTCGCAAAGCGGTACGTTAGTTACCGAAGACGCCGACCCAATAGGTGCGGCCATCGCGACCGACGGCATAGCCGTAGCCAACTTCGCGGGCACCGCTTAGCAGGATTGCACGGTGACCAGGGCTGTTCAACCATCCGTTGAACGTATCCGGAATGCTGCCGGCTCCGTACAGAATGATTTCGCCGTAGGGTGCACCTGGGTACTTGTGCCGGCGGGCGCGGGCGACAAAGCCACCATTTACTGAGTGACTGAACTGACCAGTGCGGGCCATGTACCAGGCGTGGTCTTGCGCAGCTTTGGTCAACTCGGGGCTGATTCGCTGAGCGTGAAGCTGATAGCGGGCACGAACTTCGTTGGAGTGCTTCCACATCTTCACCAGCGTCGGATGCTTGTGCAGAAAGTCATCTTCTGACTTCTGGGCGTCGTCCGACTTCTGGGCTTCGACCTTTTTGGTTTCCGTTTCCTTCTTGGGAGTCTGGTCGCCAGATTCGGGAGCGGCCAGCAAGCAGGAACTGAAAACAAAGGTCAAAAGCAGGGCGAGGGGGAATCGGGTCATCGGGAGAAACTAACCTCCGTGAGGCGGGAATCGAAGCGGGTCTTTCCGTCCTTTGTCCGTATCAGGATCGGAAAACGAATCCCCGGTTTTAAAGCGAACCGGTGGACGTATCAAGTGGCTGACTTTGACGATTACGTAAAAGATTCCACATCATTTTACTGACGCGAAACAGGGTGTTTCCTGCGGACTTGGATGCCGTGGCGAGCTAGGATGGCTGCGGCGTACGGGGGGCAAAGATTGTCAATTTGCATATCGTTCTTATCACGATGCCGTAGTTTTGTGGGGGGATTTTGCCGCTTCCCCACCAATGGAAGTGCCGACGACACCCGATAAAACCGAGTTAATCGGAACGAGCTGCGTGCTTTGCTTGTCTGGCGGAAAAGCTGGCCTACCTTTATGCAGTTAAAAGTCGGCCCTTTTTTACGCGGATCGAGAACATGCAAAGTGCCAGCCAGCTGGGGATTTTAAACGACCCACACTTCAATCACGGAACCGCTTTCACCGAAGAGCAGCGCTGTTCGTTGGGGCTTGAGGGACTTTTGCCTTGGGGAGTCGACACGTTGGATCGTCAGATCGAACGCGTGCTGGGACACCTCGCTTCCAAGCCGACCGACATCGAACGTTATGTCTATCTGCAAGATCTGGTCGAACGTAACGAAACATTATTCTACGCTACGTTAATGAGCGATCCGGCTCGCTTCGTGCCGATTGTTTATGATCCGACGATTGCCGACGCGTGTCTCTCCTACGGACAGATTTACCGTCGTCCGCAAGGCATGTACCTGAACAAGAACATGAAGGATCGCTTCACGCACGTTTTGTCGAATTGGCCTAATAAAGAAGTTCGCTTTATTTGCGTGACCAGTGGCGGACGAATTTTGGGGTTGGGCGATATTGGCGTGAACGGTGCGCCGATCCCAATTGGCAAGCTGCAACTTTACACCGCCTGTGCTGGCGTCCCGCCTGAGGGGTTGCTGCCGATTCATCTCGATATCGGAACGACGAACGCGGCCTTACGAGCCGATCCTCTTTACCTCGGCTTGCGAGAAACGACGCCAGGCGATGACGAAGTCGACTCGATTGTCGACGCGTTTATGGAAGCCGCCAACGAGGTTTTCCCCGGTGTGTGTGTGCACTTCGAGGATTGGAAGGGAACCGATGCAATCCGATTGCTCAAGCGGTACCAAGATAAATACCTGGTCTACAACGACGACATTCAAGGAACGGCCAGCGTGACGTTGGCCGGACTCATCACCGCGCTGCAGATTAAGCATGAGAAGCTAACGGATCAGCGCATTCTGTTTGCTGGGGCTGGCTCGGCCGGTATTGGTATCGCCAACATGATTGTGGAAGCGATGGTCATGCAGGGCGTCAGTGAAGAGGACGCTCGGGCGAAGATCACGATGTTCGACGCCAATGGGCTACTGACCAAGAAGCGGGAGGACTTGACTCCTTCGCAATTGGTTTACGCCCATGAGCTGCAAGACACGCACGATCTGGAAGAAGCTGTGCAGCAAGTTCGACCGACGATTTTGATAGGCGTAAGCACTGTGGGCGGCCTGTTCACGGAAGGGGTCGTCAAGGCGATGCATGTTCAATGTAATCGGCCGGTGATCTTCCCGCTAAGCAATCCGACCGATCACGCCGAGGCAACTGCCGAGCAGATTTATACCTGGACTGAAGGCCAAGCGTTGGTCGCCGCCGGCGTTCAATTTCCCGACGTGACGATCAACGGTCAGACGTTCCATCCGGGTCAGGCCAATAATTTCTATATCTTCCCAGCCGTTGGCATGGCCGTTTACGCGACCAAGCCGAAACGTATCAACGACGCCATGTTCATCGCCGCCGCCCACGGCAGCGCTGATCAAGTCGGGCAGTTCGAGCGAGATCACGGCATGCTGTTCCCGCGTCAAGACTCGATTTTGGAAACCGAAATCACCACGGCAACGAGGGTGGCGGAATTTATCTTTGATCAAGGAGAGGCAACCGTCGAGCGGCCGACGAACATTCGAGCGTGGATCGAGTCGATGGTCTACCATCCCTCGTACTAAGCAGTAGCCAATTGGCAAATCGCGAACCTTCCAAACACGGGCCTTCTCATCTAGGTGAGGAAGCCCGTGTTCGCTATATGGGAAGTTTGCTGAGTTTGCTTGTCATTTCCCGGATTAGCAGATTGCGTCTACGTTAGAATTGCTCGAACTAAAACGAAGATCACTATGACATTACCGCGCAAGGGCAGTCGTACGATCACGGTAGACGAAATACGATATCGCTGGATGGTGTCAGTGCGTGACCATACATTGAATTTGACCATCGAAGCAGCTGGTTCACCTGGACAAGTGCTGCAAGCACGCTTTGAACCGCACGATCAGTTTCGAAGAAACAGGGATGGGAAGTGGTCGTTTTGCCGTCAAGGTCGTTCGCTAACTCCAACTGACGTAACGAAGATCGTCAAGTACGGCCTCGCCAACGATTGGCAACCGCTCTCGAAAGGTCGCAAGCCGATTCAACTTTATGTGTGGGACTCGGAAGAAGTCGCTCCTGGTACGTTTGTATCGCATGAAGGCGAAGTGCCGCTACGGGATATTGCGATCGAGCAAGTGAGTGACCTGCGATTTGACTTAAGCCTAGATCCGCATTGGCGAAAGATACTATTCGCTGCTGAGCCGTTTACTCGGTTCTGTTTGCCAGATGACTATTTCGGAATTAGAAGTACGGCTCGTGATCATGGATTGCAATTCGCTGTATTCAATGATGGAACCACTGAGTGTGGATTTGTGGTGTTTGGGATCGAGTCGATCGATTTCCCGAGTGTCGTGATGTACACGACCAACAATCCGGCAATCATTTAGGTCAAATCGTTGGATGAAAAAGGAGGCTTTGATGCAGATCGATTCTGAATTGCGAAACGCATTTGCGAAGTTTCTTACTCAACTTGCAGATGGAGCGAATGATGCCGCGGCTTGGGATCAATTCATTATCACTCATTATTCCGATTCGTTCCTGGAGGAAGTACGCCGATGTATCGTGCGATTACGAACTGAGTCAACCGATAGCTGGGGAAGCGAAGCGGTTTGTAAAAAATTGATCCACTGGGCCGAAATAATCCAGCTGGCCGCTCGTTCTTCGTCGTGGGAAGATGACATTCACGAAGTTCATCTGACGCTTACTCCAGCAGAATTCGTGATGCTGGATTCGGTTTTGCGGAGATTCTCGGAAACGGACGAGTTATCGATTCAGGACGAAGCGGAACGCCAATCCCTTTACCACTTGCAGTGCTTATGCGAAAAGAATCCAGCTCATGGAAAATTGCCAGATCTGTGTGACGCTCGAAAAGAATTGCTGGGAGACGGATAATCTCAGCATCGCAAAATAGTTGCGATGTATCCGAAGAATGTCATCACACTTTGGATTTTAACCGCCTCCCGCGATTGGGGTGTTCGCTTGAGACGCGGCTCAAATAGGTTTACCGTATCGAAAGACTAACCTCGGATCTCTCAGTGACCCATCCGAATGTTCATATGCTTTCCTTCCGATTGAGATCCTGATTCAGTCATCAGTCCGTTGACTGTTTGAATTCGTTTGTAGACCGTGGTGAATTCCGCGAGAATCAGCGAATCGAATTGATGTGTTTCTGGCTCAGCACGCACTCGAATCGCTCATAGGGACTTAATGGAATTTCCCACCAACCTCATCACATTGCTGAATGAAGCGGAGTGGCGTGATGCCCTGCGATGGTGGAAATCCCTTTCCGCAGAGCAGCAGCACGAATGCATCACTCTGTGCGAGACGCTATCCGAATCGTGGGAGCCGTTGGAAGAGATGGACGACACCGATTCGATGGATACCGGGCAACCCCTTTACGATTACATGGTGAATCACGAGTATCGTTATGTCTTGTATGTCGACGAAGCGACGCTGACGAGTTCGTATCGGTTTGTGTCTGAATACCTCGCACCGCTCGGAGCTGATTATCGGCATGGTAAGCCTGGGATGGTGTGGTAGATTTGTTTTTGCCTGCTTGGCGGTGGGCACATTCGTTCCAATTGAGAAGGAGTTTCCCATCGCAGATAACCCATTTCCTCCCGCGGCACTCAAGGCGATTGGCTGTATCGCGTTCGCGCTGGTCCTCGTAGGTTGCGAGCCCGCCAGCATGCCGACGCCTAGTCCGCCCGGTTATAAGCTCGCCGTATTCGCGAACGGCAACGTTCAGTTCGATATTCCAGAAAAATACGAACTACGATACGAACAGGATGAGAGCATCATGGTGCGACCCAGCGAGCACGCGGGAATCATTTTGCGGTTCACCTTGCAGAATCTCCCCGAGCCAATCGCGGAAGACTTTCTGCTGACTCAGGCCGAAAAAGATGGCATGGAGATCAAAGAGATGGGGAAGAATCTGGTGATTTCGGAGTCTGGCAGCCGAAATGAGAATGGACAAGACTTCAATATGACCTTTTGGCAGGTCGGTTTTGAGGATGCGTTGGTCGTGATGTCGGCCGAGGTTAACAAAACACGAAAAGACGAACCTGCCGTCCTCGATTGCTTGGCGTTGGTGCCAGCAATGATCGAGTCGATGCACAAGTTTTAGTGACGTGCTTCTCTGCGATCTTTCAATGTTTCGATCGACGAATCTGTTGGAAAAGCACAGGATCCTTGACGTTGCTCAAATCGCTGGTCGAACGAGTGAAGCATTTACTCCCTCGCTATGAGCGGGGAATACTGACTTGGCATGGATACGTCATTGAATTGGTTTGCTGCTCCGCTTACACCGACCTGGCTGAGTTAGGTGAGTTCACATCTGCCAAAGCAATGGCTGATCTAAGGGAGCGAGCCCGTAACGCTCCGGCTCATCCAGAAGATGTCGCGATGATTTCTGGGAAGAGCGTTATTCCCGGCGAAGCTCTTAGCGATTGGGACGCCCAACTACGGTTGGAATATTACTGGGGCTGTCGGAGACTTCGAGAATCGTTCTTTCCCGAACTTGACCCGCCGGAATTCGAGGTCGAGTTGTTTATCGGAACAGTGACCGAAGTGCGGCATGAAGCGGATCGGGTTATCCTTGTCGGCGACGTTAAAACACATTTAATTCGTCGCAACTCGGTGTTTCTGCGGACGAACGATGCGATGATTCCGGTACAGTTTAATGGCGTGAAGAAGATACAAGCTGACGATCATAACCCGGAGGCGAAGTCGGTCAGCGAATGGGGAATCATCGTTGAAATCGATGCGCATTCGTTGCCAGACATCGCCGAAGGTACCGAAGTTTGGCTGGATCGCAGCGAGGTATGTGAGATCCCTAAGTTGCCAAGTTAGTTGTCTGACGAGACGAATCAGGTCGAGTAGCTCCATGTACGAATAACTTCTAGTTCCCCTTCGGCCGATCCTGAGCCGAATGGATTGCTTCGTGAATCAGTTCTAGCTTTTCACCACGTAATGATGTCGTCAGGGCATGGACGTCGTTGTGAATGATCTTCCCATCGGGACCGAGCAAGATATACATCGGGAAGTAATTGACGCCTAATTCGCGGAACTGCTTGGTTACCGTTCCCTCCGGATCGTCGACGAAGATGGGATAGTCCATGTTATTTTCCCGAGCATACTTGGCCACCGTCTCGGCCGTTTGTCCATTGATGTGCATCGCGACGACGGTAAATCCTAGTTCTCTGTAAGCTTCGTAGGCAGCGTGTACGCTGGGCTGATCGCGGGCACATGGGCCGCAGCCGATAAACCAGAAATCGAGTAACACGTATTTCCCGTGGAAATCTTCCAGGCTTTTCGCCTCAGTATTCAGCCAAGTTCCATCCCGCATGTCGGGGACCGTCTTACCGGGAAGACCTTGCGCGTACTGTTTTCGATTTTGAGCGACCTGTTCCGCCCATTCGGTATCGGTGCCTTCGGTTGCAGAAGTGTGATAGGGATCACGCAGCCAACCGACCGGTTGTTCACTAAGGGTAACGACAATCGATTGCGTGGCGGCTTCGTCTGTAACTTCAAACGTGGTCAAACCTGCCTGATTGCTGTGGGGATCGAATGCGAGCACACCCAGGTTGGTTTGCAAGTTGGTCGTCTTCGTGGAATAAGGTATGCGCCGCATCTGTAGTTCGAATTCGCCGTTCGCGTCGGTAATCACAACCGGGTCGGCATCGCCACGTCCCTCATGCCGCAACCGAGCCACTACGCCGGAGCGAGGCTTTCCTGACGCATCGACGACCTTTCCTTTTAATTTAGGAACACGGTGCAACTTGTAGTCGGGGATGATCGACTCTGGATCGCCTGACCATTGAAAATACATCACCGGTGGATCGGAGAAATAGCCTGCACAAATCGGTTCAATCTGCAACGTGCCTGATGGAGCCTCGACTTCAAAATTACCTTCGGCATCCGTTTCGCCATTTCCGGCAGACGTCCACGTACGTAGTGCTTCCTCGATAGAGGTGTATTGTTCGTTTTCCGTTCCTTCGTCATTACCCGCGTGTTGGAAGCTAGTACTGATGAAAGCACCAGGAATGCCATTCCCATCTGGATCGACGATGCGACCGCGAACGGTTCGCTTGGGATGCGATTTTGCCTCGAATCTCACCTCCTGACCACTCGTTAGATCAAGGCGTGGTTCGATGACCGTGGAGTAGTTGAAGTAGGGCGGACTAAGAAAGAAGTCGTTCGTCGTGAGTTGCAAGCGATTGTACTTCTCTGGACTGGCTGTAAACGTGACTTTGCCGTCTCGCACAGCAAACGGGTGGTAGACCGTGTCCGCGGCTCGTGTTGCACCCGACGTAAACATCTGCACCATGATGCTCGTTCCATCGGCCAGGGTTGAACCGTCTTTGTTGTGACTTTCAACCGTGACGACGACGGGAACGCCCGAGGAAAGCGAGACGCTCGCGATTTCTCCCTCTTTGACTGGCGTACCTTCCAAACGAACTTGTCGAAAATCGGGATGAATCACCTTGAAGTCCAGAATGGCATCATGTGGGATCAAAGGAAGCGGGAGGCGACCCTCGGCATCGCTTTGCGGCCACACGATATCGAGCATGCTGACGCCATCTTTAGTCCAGACGATTTTCTCGCCGTTGTTGTCGGTGAACTCGATCCAAGAGAATTCGGCATTTTCGACAGGATGGTCGTTGGCGGTTACCTGCACATAGCCTGGCGTGGGCGCTTGCAGGGTGACATCGAACTCTTTACTGGTTGAATCTTTGTCGACGTGCAGATCGACGATCTTGTTCGCTTTCGATTCGGCACGGACCAGCAGATAGAAGAAATCGTCCGAGAAGGGAAACGATAGTTTCGCTTCACCCTGATTATTCGTCTGGTGAACTTCTCCCAGCGGCTCGTAGCGTCCGGTCCATTTCGTCACGAGAAGTTCGGCGCCGGAAACCGCTTGGCCGTTCTCATCGGTCACATGCAGCAGCACACTGACATCGGGCGTCTTCGTTTCGGCCGCCAGCAAGCGTCGATCTTCCGCGAACTGGCCTAGGCCGCAGAGGATCATCGCCAAACAGACGAGAATTGGGCCGCTTAGAGCATCGGTGCGCTGAGACATGTCAGAAACTCGCTGGGGCTGAGGTGTTGTCGACCTGATAGGTTGGTCACGCAGAGAAACTGTCGCGAGGAATATTGAGACAGTCGCGATGCTACTGGCGGTTGGAAATCGATGTCAAGGAAATTGCAGAAAGCAAAGAGATAGAGCATCCACCCACTAAGTATTTGGCGAGACCGCCTGGGAAATAGTTCCTTGATGGAACGATTAAGAAACCGCGTCCGTGACAAAATAGAAAATGCGGCCAGTTGCGGCCCAGAATCGCTGCGGTTACACTGGAGGCTTGGATTTAATAGGGATTTGTGGCCGCTTGCAGCCGTATCTGCTAAAGTGCCGTTGTCGCTCTCCCGGTGACAAGTTCTTGAACACAGATCATTTGCTGCGGCCCTGTTCAATCAAAGGGTTCCGTTGCGTTCTTGGAGGCTCGCTCGCCTCTTGGATCTGCCGAGTTCCCGCATTCACGCGAGACCCCCGTCATGTCAGTCGCTCCTGAACAAAAAGCAAACCGTGGCGTGTCCACGACAGCCGTGCAAGGTGGCGAAGCCCGGATGAAGCCCGGCAATTCGATCACCGACCCAATCTTCTGCGCGTCGACCTATACCTTCGACGATACCGATTCGGTGATCCGCTACATCGAAGAGAAGCAGGTCCGCGAAGAATACGGCCGCTACGGTAACCCTGGTGAAAAGACCGCCGAAGCCAAGCTGGCTGCGATTGAAGGGGGAGAATCGGCCGTCCTTTACTCCTGTGGCATGGCGGCCTTTGTCGGGCTGTTGATGGCTAAGGTTAGCTCGGGCGATGAGGTCGTCTTCTTTGACGAATGCTACCACCGTAGTCGTGAGTTCTGCGGTAAGCACTTGGCTCGTTTCGGCGTCGAAACCAAGACGGTGAAGACGGGCGATTATGAAGCGATGGAAAAAGCGATCGGCCCCAACACGAAAATGCTGATCAGTGAATCGCCCACCAATCCGCACCTGAGCTGTATCGACCTGGAGAAGTTTGCCGCAATCGGCAAGAAGCACGGCGTAGAAACACTGATCGATGCCACCCTGGCCACGCCGTACAACCTGCGTCCGCTCGACTACGGCGTCGACTACGTGCTGCACTCAGCCACCAAGTACCTTGCCGGGCATAACGATTTGCTTGCCGGTGTGATCATTGGGAGTGAAGAGAAACTGGAGTCGGTCCGTCAGCTCCGCGGCGTGATGGGGGGCATCAACGCTCCGCATAACTGTTACTTGCTGCTTCGCGGATTGAAGACGTTCAGCCTGCGTATGGAACGGCACAATGCGAATGGTCTGGCCGTCGCTCAGTTCCTGGAAGATCATCCGAAGGTCGAAAAAGTTTATTACCCTGGTCTGCCTTCGCATCCGTACTACGAGATCGCCAAGCAAACGATGCGTGGTTACGGCGGATTGGTGACCTTCCTGGTGAAAGATGCCGACTGGCGAAAAACGGCCAACGTGGTCGACGGGGCGAAGATCTTTAAGATCGCACCGAGCCTGGGTGGTGTGGAATCGTTGATCGAACAGCCACTGGTGATGAGCTATTACCAGCAGACGCCTGAAAATCGAGCGAAGTTCGGCATCTATGACAACATGATCCGAATTGCCTGTGGTATTGAAGACACGGAAGATCTGATTGCAGACTTGAAGCAAGCGTTGGACAACGCCTAAGAAAGATGCCCTCTCATGAAGTTTCGCACCAAGGCCATTCACGTCGGTAACAAGAAGGACCCGCAAACTGGGGCCGTTGTTCCGCCGATTCATGTTGCTTCCACATTCGTCCAGCCGGGGGCAGGGGAATGGGGCGAGTTCGATTACTCACGTAGCGGCAACCCCACCCGCAAAAACCTGGAAACCACCTTGGCTGAACTGGAAGGTGGCTGCGGTGCATTGGCTTTTGCTTCCGGCATGGCGGCTACCCATTGTGCGTCGATGCTTCTGGAAGCAGGCGATCACGTGGTTGCTGGCACCGACATCTACGGCGGGACCTATCGTCTGCTGCACAAGATCACGCAAAAGAACGGCGTGGAAGTGACGCTGGCCGACTCTACCGACTTGGAAAAGCTGGAAGCAGCCATCCGGCCAAATACCAAGCTGATGTGGGTCGAAAGTCCTGGCAATCCGCTCATGTCGATTACCGACCTGGCGGCATGTGCCAAGATTGCCAAGAAGCACGGTATTTTGATGGGTGTCGATAGCACCTTCGCCACGCCGGTGTTGACCCGTCCGCTCGAATTGGGTGTCGACATCGTACAGCATTCTGTCACGAAGTATCTGGCCGGGCATAGCGACGTGCTGGGTGGGGCTTTGGTGGTGAAGGATAAGCAACTGTTCGATAGCTTGTATTTCATTCAAAACGCGACCGGTGCGGTGCTCGATCCATTCCAATGTTTTCTCGCTTCGCGTGGGATCAAGACACTGGAACTGCGGGTTCGTGAACAGTGTCGCTCGGCTGAGATCGTGGCCAATTTCCTAAACGAACACCCCAAGGTGACGCGTGTTCTTTATCCAGGTTTGTCCTCGCATCCTGGTCACGATATTGCCGCCCGACAGATGTTAGGTGGGTTCGGGGCGATGATGAGCTTCGAGGTTGTTGGCGGATTCGAGGCAGCCAAGAAGGTGGTCGAAGAGACGAAGCTATTCCAACTGGCGGTCAGCCTAGGGGCCGTCGAATCGCTGATCGAACAGCCTGCATCGATGTCGCATGCCAGTTACGACCGGGAAGCTCGCCTGGCCCATGGAATCAAGGATGAACTCATCCGGATATCGGTTGGCCTGGAAGATCCCGAAGACCTGACAGCTGACCTTGGACAAGTGCTGGATCAGATCTAAGTA
This sequence comes from Blastopirellula marina, assembly GCF_002967765.1. Classification (NCBI taxonomy): domain Bacteria; kingdom Pseudomonadati; phylum Planctomycetota; class Planctomycetia; order Pirellulales; family Pirellulaceae; genus Blastopirellula; species Blastopirellula marina. The sequence goes on from NZ_PUHY01000014.1 coordinate 151,992, forward strand.
AACTTGCCAGCACCAATGAAGCGCTATCGCACGTTTGGCTTAACGCATTGCGGTAGTACCAACGCATAAAAAAACTCCGGCTCGTGAAGGGCCGGAGTTTTTTCCTAGGATGACAGGGTCGTTGTTCGTGAGAACAACTGGGGTAGTAACGACTACCGAGCTTTACTTCTGAGGAGCGTAGTACGTGACCGGTCGGGTGGTCGAGGAATTGGCTCGGCCTGGGGCGCTCAAGACGCTGCGAGTCGAGCGGGTAACTTGCGGACGCTGGCCAGGACGGCTGCCAACGGGTTCCCACTTGTGAGGCGTCGTTTGCAGCTTGGATGGTTCCGTAGCTTGCGGGGTTGCCGACGGAGTGGTTGGAGGACCTGGGATGCTAGGAACTTTCGGGTGGGAAGGAGCCGACTCGACAGGCGTCGATTCGATGTATTCCATGCCTGGTTCCATCATCTCGTAGCTGCCAACCGAGTGGACGCTATCACCACAACCGCACGAAGGCGTTGCCTTTGCACACGAGTTGCAACCACAGTAAGTGATTGGGTGGAAGAGGCGGTGAACGCCGCTCTTGATGGTGCAAGCGGTGGTCTTCAAGGTAAAGCCGATGCCTTCGACCAGTTCCAGCAACGGACGCTCGCAGCGATTGCAGCACTGATTGCATCCACAGGAAGCGATGGGCGACGCCATAACCGGATGGCTATCGCAGCCGCAGGTTTGGCCGAATGCTTGAATGCTGGAGAGCAGCACGAGTGCGGCGGCCAGAAGTGGCGTTTTCATGGTTGAGATCCTTCTCGATAGGTTGTTTCGTCCGGGGGACGGATCGCGGCTAAAAATTAAAGTCTCCGCTTACAGAACTGCTTATCGAATCGTCATCACAGAAAAAAACAGAACAATCGTAACGACCCGTAATTCTGTCCTGAATTACCTAGTATCACAAAAACATGGCGTTTTGGGGGAATAGAAAGCTTTTCTAGGGCATCCAAGTGGTGGTGTTTGGTGGCTTGGGAAAACTTTGCGGATTATTGCGAGTTTTCCGAAAGTGCTGAGTCTTCGGGTGACGATGAATGAAACGGACAGCGTGCTATTGCGCGGCTGTCGACCGTCCCCCCCTCGGTGTTTATTTCATATAGGAAGGTAAGGCCATGAGAGTCTTCCCCTGGATCTTTGCCCTGCTGACGGCTTCGTGCGTTAGCTCTTTCGCGGACCTCGCAACCGCGGCTGAGCCTCGTGAACCTGCCAAGTTGTCGCAAGTCGTTGTTGACGACACGACACGTCCCCCATCGCCCCAACGAGCCATTCGAAGCTTGTTCCCGAACAATCAGGAACGAGTCAATGCCGCACGCCAACGCGTCGCTCGGGCCAGTTATGTCGCCTCAAAGGTGCAAGCTGGGGATGTTCAACCGGTCGATTACTCGGTGTTGAGTAACGCTGCCGGCGAACAGTACATGGAAGGCGAAATCATCGAAGGTACCGTCGTGGAAGGCGAGGTCATCATGCCTGGTCACGCCACGGCCGGCATCTATCACGAAGGAATGCATGTCGACGGCGGCTGCACGTCCTGCTCGGGTACGGGCTGCGACACCTGCGGCGAGGCGTGCAATACTTGGTGCATTCCGATCTGCTTCAGCCTATCGCTGGAAAACCTCTCAGTCCGAGCAGGCGTCGAAGGTTTCAAAGGTCCGCTCAACCGCGGTGCCGACGGAAGCTTCGGTTTTCTGTACGGTTTGAACTGGGGCACGCCGTTCTTTGGTAAGAGCAGCGGACTCGGTTTTCAGCTGGGTGTAAACGGAACCAGTGCCAACTTGCATGGAGCAAGTTTCACAGACAACACCCGCGACCAGTTTTTCCTGACGGCCGGTTTATTCCGTCGAGTCGACTGGGGCTGGCAAGGTGGTGTCGTGTTCGACTACATGAGCGATGACTGGTACTACAGTCTGACCTCCAGCCAAATCCGCGGTGAGTTGAGCTGGAAGTTCCAGAGCCGTAACGAATTCGGTTTCTGGTTTACTGCTTCCGACCATGTGAGCACCGTCAACGCGTTGATCACGCCGCAAGGAGCAACTGCTCCGCTAACGATCAGCCAAAACTATCAACCGAACAATATGTTTGCGTTCTTCTATCGCACTCCGCTCGATATCTGTGGTGGCGAGATGCGATTCTCGGGTGGTTGGACCGAAGACCAGATGGGCCTGTTGAGTGCGGATATGAACATCCCAATCACCCAGTGCCTGGCCGTCGAAACCAACTTCCTGTACCTGATTCCAAAGGACGACGACACGCACACAACTCCTTACGTCGACGAAACTTGGAACGTTGGATTCAACCTGGTTTGGTACCCGCGAGCCTGCAGTGCCGCGAGTGCGGGTAAGAGTTACTACCGACCGCTGTTTAACACAGCGACCAACGGTACGTTCTCGATGTACCCGACCAACTAGTACCGTAATCCGTTGGGGGATTCAGCAAGCCGGGCCTTTGCGAGGGGCCTGGCTTGTTGCCGTTCTTGTCCTAATTGGTGTAATCGTTACGTCCTAACTTAAAGCAGCGAATCACCTTTCCAAGATTCTTTGACCACGTTATGATGAGCGGGAATATGCAAGCATCCCCGCCATCCGGGTTGGCGACCACAAGAAATGTCGTAGGTAGCGTGAGGTCGCCGCGGAAGCTTAGGAAAAGCCCGCCAATTACCCATTCCGGGGGATAATAACCCTTTGCAGGAAAGCACTGCCCCGAAAACAGGGCACAAATTGACGCAATTCATGAGCAGTTCTAACAAGTCGGGCCATTGGCGATCCCTCGCCGCCCAAATCGGCGCCATCTCTCAGGAAGAATTCGAGCAAGCCCAAGCCGCAGAAGCCGCTGCCGAAGCCGCCAAAAAAGAGGAAGAAGCTGCCCAGGCAGCTGCCGCAGAAGCCGAAAAGCTTGCCGCCGAGCAAGCCGCAGCTGACAAGGCTGCTGCCGAAGCGGAACGTCTCGCTGCGGAAAAGGCGGCCGAAGAAGAAGCCGCTGCGAAGAAGGCTGCTGAAGAAGCAGCAGCGGCGGAAGCGACCGTCGATGTCGAAGATTCGCTCTCGCAGGTCTCGGACGGTCCGGTCGACAACGAGGAAATCGTCGAACCACCTCATCACGAGCCTGAGCCACCGGCACCGGTCGTCGAAGAGCCAGCGCCCAAGCCGAAGAAAAAGAAACCGAAGAAGCGTAGCCATTGGGCTTCGCTCTCTTCGATGCTCGGCCTTTCCTCCGCGGAAGAAGAGGAAGAGGACGAATACGAAGAAGAGGAAGCGGTTGTCGAAGAGGCCGTGGCCCTAGAAGCCGCCGCACCGACGGCAGAGCCGGAACCGGAGGAAGAAAAAGAAGAGATCAGTCCTCACCTCGAAGCATTCCGCCAACCCCTGGAACGCTCGCCGGAAGAATCGCGCGCTTCAGAGCTGATCGGTCGCCCAGAAAAGCCAATCGCCACCAGTGACGAAGATTTCGAGGGCTTCGACGGAATCTTCATCGATGAAGGCACTGCCGATTTGAACGTCGAAGCGGAAGCCGATGACTCAGATGATTCCGACGACGAAGAAGCTTCGGAAGAACGTTCGTCCCGCCGCGAACGTTCCGGTCGCGGTCGTTCGCGTGGTCGTCGCCGTGGTCGCCGTTCGCGAAGCAATGATGAAGAAGTCACCGCCCGCGAAACTCCGGACGATGACGAAATCGAAGCTGAATCGGAAGCCGAGGAAGAAAGTCGCTCATCGCGTTCCGATCGTGAAGATCGCGCGGAAGGGGATGACGAAGAACGTCCAAGCCGCCGTCGCCGACGCCGCCGTCGCTCCCGTAAAGCGGTTGATGCTGACGCGGCCCCGACCGAAAACGAAGACGATCGTCGCTCCCGTTCACGTGCGGAAGACGACTACGACGACGATGATGATCGAGACGATGTCGACGTGCTCGACGATCTCGATTCCGACGAGGATGAAGCACCTCGCAGTCGCTCACGCGGACGTTCGCGACGCGGTCGGCGAAAGGAATCGGGTGACGATACCGATCGAACGAAAGAGAAGCACAAGAAGATCCCATCGTGGACCGATGCGGTTTCGGCGATGGTCGAAGCCAACATCACACGTCACGAAAATGCACCACCGTCGCGCCCTTATGAACGTGGTGGACGCAGTAGCAACAGCGGTGGCGGTCGCCGTCGCCGAGGTAGCGGCGGACGCGATCGTCGCAAAGACAGCTAGAAGCTGGTTGACTGCAAAACCTCTTCCGACTGCTCGGAAGAGGTTGGCGGGGCCTCGCTGTTCCGGGCGTTCTCGAGTTCTTCCATGCGCAGCGCGATCCGGTTGAATTGATCGGCCAGGCATCTCCAGCTATCGCCGTGGCGGACGATCAACGGGCTAGCCGTTTCTCCATCGGCCAAACGCTCCATCGCGTTCTGAAAGCGGGCAATCGCGCCGGCAAATCGATTGCTGTGACGGATGCTGTCCATCACAATCACCGGAAGTACTAGCAAGCTGACCAAGACGGCTGGCACGTAGTAACACAGCAGCATGTTGACTACGGAGACTACCGGAGAGTTCATGTCGCTGAGCGCGGCGACGATCATCAGCACAACGCCGACCGTCAGAAGACAAACCACCCAATACATCACGACACGAGCGACCAGGCTTCCCTGGAGGCTAGGATCGACCCAGAAGTGTCGGCGTCGATCCCGAGGACCATTGGAAGACATTCATTTCCCTCCAGCAACATGATATGCAACACCAAAAGCATAACTTGCCGCTCGTTGCTGGTTGAAAGTCGATCCAGGACCGTCGGCCAACGCGGGAAGCAACAACTTTTCGGATTCACTCCGTGACGGTTGTAGCGATTAGTCGTTTCTCATGCCGGTGGGCGTCTACAGCAACACACTGGTCGGTTGCGGCATTCTGGTAAGGTCGAATGCCGCAATGCCGGTAAAACCGGGTTCGTGTTAGTCGAGAGGAACACGCACGACAACGCCTCCCATGACGTCTCCTTCTTTAAACTCAGGATAGTCATCCGGGCGATTGGAGTGATTGTTGTGACAGTCCCAGCAAGCTTTGGCGACTGCCTTGTCGGCATAAACTGCCGTGAAGTAAGTTTTGTCTCCAAGCTTTTCTTTGCCGTAGAAGTTCTTGTCTGGATTATCGACGATGAACTTCAAGCCTTCTTCTTCCTGTGGCGACTTCGCGGCGTTTTGCGAGTTTAGCGGCCACAGTGATTTCAAGGCATAGGTGAAGCCTGCACCGTCGTTCTTGGCAACCAGTTCCGAACCCATGCGGAACATCTGAGCGGGCAGTGGAATCGTACCTTCTTCATCTTCCCAATATTCGCTTGCAGAAACGTCGCTTCCTTGTTCCTTCAAGCGTGTCACGATGTGTTTCGCATAGACGGTCCGGTCGGCCATCATCACGGCATGGACAGCATCGGCAAACTGCTTAGGGGATATGCTACCACTGGCAGATTCGACCGGCTGCGGTGTGCTGTTGCCGCAACCGGCCATCGCTGTAACAAGACAGGAAACAACGATCACGCCACAGAAGAGTCCCAGGAACTTGTTCATGAATTCATCTCTTTGAGTTAGAAGTACGAAGGAGGAAGTCCAAGTAATCCAATAGATGGGAGAGGGTGATTAGTTTTGATTACCGCGCGATTCGAACCATTTGCGGACCATTTCGAGGCTTTCGACCGAATGATCGGGTGAACTGCTGAAGTTGGATTGAATCTCCGCCGCGTCGTGCATGGCATCGAGACTGAACTGTAAGTCATGACATGAAAGGCAAACGCCACGGATCATCTTCTCGTTCGGGCGAAGATTGTCGTTTTGATTGTGCTGCACACGCGTCTGCGGCGACTTGCGGCTGCCGTGGACTTCCCTCGGAAGATGGCACGTCGCACAACTGACGCCACTTCCTTCCGGCAATTTGCCATCCAGTTCGTCTTGCCAAAGCTGCGCGTGGGGCGACTGGCGGTAGGCCAAGGAGTGCTCGTCGTTATGGCACTTCAAGCAAGACTCGACCGCGGCGACGCGTACATCGGCATCGTGTGGCCCGTGGCAAGAACTGCATGAAAGTTCCGCATGCAATGAATTGGGATTCATTGGTAACCGGGCCATGGCTGGTGACATCGGCGAGAGTCCTTGAGCCAATCGCATACCATGCATGCCTTGCAGGAATCCGGCGGTTTCGTTCTCGTGACACCCATTGCAGGTATTGTGCGAGACGGCGTTTTGCCAGGTGGCCATGTCGTTGTCTTGGGTATGGCACGCGGAGCAGTTCAATCCAACCTTGGCATGGGCTGATCCAGCCCAGTCTGCAATCAGCTCGTCACTTGCCTCGATGTTGGTCGGGTAGTGGACCTCAGCTGTCGTTAGCGGAATGACCGGTTGTTTCTGCTTGGCCAGGTAGCGTTCCAGTCCGTTACGAGTAGGCACTGTTTGCGCTTCTGGTACTTCTGCGGCTTCGAGATGCTTACGCAGGAAGTTTTCGTTGAGAGCACGGTTGTCGTGATAGTTGTGGCAACCACTTGTTTGGCAAGTGTTGAAGGCCATTCCTTGGTGGCTGGGGCGGTCTTCGGCAATCTCCTGATGACAGTGAAAGCAAAAGTCATCCGGCAAACTGACGCCCATGCTATGGGTAACGTGCGGTACATGCTCTTTGTGGCAACTAATGCAATTCTGAGCATCGAGTACCGAAAGACGGGCTGCATTTGTCGGATCGTTGAACTTGCTGGCCGGGTGGGTGTCGTTCGCGTCTTCCAATTCTTGCTCATGGCATTCGAGACACGACTTGCTAGTGACTCCCGATTCGGGATCGTGACAGGCGGAGCATTTCAGTTCGATCTGATAATGTCCATGTGTCGTCTCGCCAGGTAAATAAGCACTCTTCCACGATCCATCTTCGGTCAATAGAGCCGCTGCCAGACTGCTGCCAATCAGCAGCGTCAACAGTACCCATGCCGAAATGTAAACCGTGGTCGACATCGATTAGTAGTAATAGACCGTGATGACGTGAAACAGAACGAGTACCGGCAACGGCCAAAACAGCATGAGGTGCAAAAACACTAGCCGAGGTCGCAGTCGACGAATGACTCGCCCTACCGATCCGGTGATGCGATTCTCTAGCGCGACAACCATGCCCGTCAGACCGCCGGTGAGATTGACAATGATGAAGGTTGTCGCCAAAGCGAAGTTCAAGTTCGATCCGAATCGAAAGCCGGTGTGCAGCACTAAGCCAATCACCGCCAAGGTGGCCAGGACTGCATGAGCGATCCGCCACCAGGCGATGTCACCCCAGTTCATCCGCGAGATTCGTTTCCGAAAGGAGAACAGGAGCCCTACAGTTGTAAGGGTGAAAATCGTATACCCGGTAATTTGCTTCGGTGTTTCCGTTCGCCAGATAGCATCGAACGCATGCCAAGAGGTTTGCACAGAGTCGGAGAAAGGGAGGGGACCGATCAGTAGCATGGCCAAAATGAAGGCGATTGCGAATGCTGAACTACCAAGAAGTACCTTCCAGCTCAATGATTTTTCGGCGGCATGCGGCTGACCGATGAGCTGCTGGATAAGTGGGCGGCATGTTCCACAAACGGTCGATGCCCTGGTTGCTTCCGCCACTTCAGCGGTGGACTTCGCTCCTTCGCAAATCGCCTGGCAAATCGTCCCCTTGGTCACACCGATGCAGCTACAAATGACCGAGGTTTCCGCCCAGTTATCGGCGTGGTCCATCTCGTCTTCCGGCCAGAGGCGACCGGTGCGGCGAAAACGCTGAATCTGCCAAGGCCAAAGACGCTTGGTATGAGCGATGAAGTCACGGATGCGGTCGATCTCGTTCCACTCGCCAACCGACGTCGCCCCAACCACACGGGTGCCTTGAAAAATCAACTTGCGATACGAATCGTCGTGATCGTAGGAAATGATCAATGAATTGGGTGTTTCGCCAAGGGCATCGCCGAGGGCTGCGACATCGATTCCCATCAGTTTCAACTTGGCGGACTGGTCGCCGTAATCAAACAGTTTGTTCTCGCCGCAGAGGTTGGCTGCCAAGACTTCGGCCATCTGAATGCCGGGACCAACCAGTCCGTAGTGTTTGTCTCGATGGACCGCACATTCACCGATCGCGTAGATATTCTTGTCGGACGTTCGCAGGTGGTCGTCCACGACAATGCCACCTCGGTGAGCCAGCGTCAATTCGGCATCTTGAGCAAGTTCATCCCGCGGGACAATCCCAGCCGAGATGATCAGCATATCGACGTCTAGCGAGTCGCTATTGGTGAAGTGCAGACGAAGTCGGTCGTTTTTCGCGGTAATGCGATCACACCGCGCGAGGGTATGAACGTGAACGCCCAATGCTTCGACGCGAGCTTTCAGCAGTTCACCCCCAGCGGTATCAAGTTGCCGTGGCATGAGCGTTGGAGCAACTTCCAGAATGTGGGCTTTTAAACCAAGGTCGAGGATGGCCTTGCCTGCTTCCAGTCCGAGGAGGCCCCCTCCCATCACGGCAGCCGATTGGCAACGCTCTGCAAAGCGGCGAATCTCTTGCAGATCGTCGACAGTGCGATACAGGAAGACGCCAGGAAGATCGACCCCTTCAATCGGTGGCACAAACGGTCTACTTCCGGTGGCCAGTACTAAGCGGTCGTATGGATAACTTCCTCCGTCCGACGTGACCACTTCTCGCTGAACGCGATCGATCTGAATGACCTTCTGCGAGGTCAGTAGATTGAGCTTGTTCTCTTCGTACCAGGAACGAGGCGAAAGGGTGAGCGAGTCGTGCGTTGCAGAGCTAAACAGTTGAGTGAGTCGCACTCGATCGTAGGCCGCGTGCGGTTCTTCCCCGAAGATATCAATCTGCCAGGAAGCGGTTGCCTCGCGACGAACGAGCGATTGGCAAAACGCATGCCCGACCATCCCATTGCCAATCACGACCAAACGCCCTAAAGCAGCGTTGGTGGCAAGAGCGGTATCGCGCTGGAATCGCGTTCGATGCAAATCGCCGATCCTTAGGTTGGGATGAGAGTTGCTCGCTTTTATGCAAAGAATGCGCCGTTTTTCATTGAACGATCGCGATGCTCCGGCTTCGAATGCCTTAAAGTGGATATGTGTGTCCACTTTTGAGTTGCAAAAGTTTTTGGTAGCTAGGAGTAAGGGGTGATCATTCTGTGATCAGTACGTGCGAGTTGCTTAGATCAGTCGCATTTTGCTGCTTGTCCTGGCGGCATCTGCTAATGGAGTTTGCGAACGCGAACCGCGCCGTTTTTGTACGACGGCTGACGGGAATAGGTATCGAATTCAGGAAATGTCAGCTGGTTGGTTAGCTCGTTGTGCATGGGTAAGAAGACATGCCCCGGCTGCACGCTGGCCACAATGTTGACACGCGCCTTCACGCTGCCGCGCAACGATTCAACGATCACTTCGTCATGCGGCTTCAATTTTAGTACGGTCGCGTCTTCTGGGTTCATATCGACTAACAGCTGAGTCGAGTAGAGCGTTCGTAAGACCGCCGACTTCGATGTCTTGGTTTGCGTGTGCCATTGGGCTGCTGTACCACGACCGGTGAGAAGCCGCAGCGGATATGCGTCATGTGGCTGTTCGCCTGGTGACCGTGGGGTTTCGAAGATGAACTTCGCTTTCCCGTCGGCATGGAAGTATTGCCCGTCTTGTTCGAAGAGACGCCGCTGTTGCTCGGGCATCCAATCATCGGCGGTACTCTCGCTGGCTTTAACGGGCCACTGAATTCCGCGGGCATCGTCGAGCATGCGGTAGTCGCGGATGCCCGTTATATCACACGGCTGGTCACTTGAGCACTTCTTCATTGACTGGAAGACATCCTCAGGTGTCTTCCATTTGTCGAACATCTCGCCACAGCCCCAATAATTGGCGGCGAGGCGAAAGATTTGGAAGTCGGCGAGTGCTTCGCCTGGCGCCGGGATGACTTTCTTATGCAAGCCAATGCGACGCTCGGAGTTGATGAATGTCCCTTCCTTTTCTCCCCACCCCGCCGCTGGCAGAACGAGATCAGCCCGCTGAGCGGTTTCGGTCGAGTGATACATGTCCTGCACGACCAGAAAGTCGAGCTTATCGAATGTTTCGTGGGCTTCTTTTTGATGAATCCAGGAGTGTGCTGGATTCGTGGCAATAACCCACAGCCCGCGGATCTCGCCAGCCCGGATGCCTTCCATGATGCGATCGTACGACCAGCTATTTTCCGTAGGAATGTTTACGACCGGTATATCAAGAATTCCAGCGATCTTCTCGCGATCTTCTGGATTGCGGAAATCGTGTCCACCGACCAGGTTGGTCGTGTTGCTGTACAGCCGCGATCCCATCGCGTTGCATTGCCCGGTGATCGAATTGGCACCCGTCCCAGGACGCCCCATGTTGCCGGTCATAAGCGCGAGATTGATGATCGCCTGGGCGGTGCGTACGCCTTGGTGACTTTGGTTGACCCCCATCGTCCACCAGAAAGAAACCCGCTTGCCTTCATGGATTGCCTCGACGACAGCCATGATACCTTCGGCATCAAGCTGGCACGTTTCAGCACCGCGCTCCAGTGTGTAGTCCGCGATTGCCTCTTTGAAGGCATCGAACCCGGTGGTGTTTTTCGCGATGTAGTCGTCGTCGATCCAGCCCTTTTGGATCAAGATGTTCGCGATCGTATACAGCAGCGCCAAGTCAGTCTTGGGGCATAGTGGCAAGTGATGCGTCGCAGCGACGGCCGTTTCCGTCCGGCGTGGATCGATGACGATGATCTTGGGATTGTGTGGATTGCGGAGGACCCGTTCCCACATGATCGGATGCGCGATGCAAAGATTCGAGCCGACGAACACCATCACATCCGACTCTTCGAAGTCTTGGTAGGTGAACGGAGGCGCGTCGAAACCGAACGCTTCCTTGTAGGCAACCACGGCGGTGGCCATACATTGTCGCGTATTGCCGTCGCCATGCAGCATACCCATCCCAAACTTGGCAAGCGTGCCCAGGAAAAACATCTCTTCGGTGGCGATCTGGCCGGTGCTGAGAAAGGCGATTGAATCGTTGCCGTGCTCAGCTTGAATCGCTTTGAAGCGATCGCAGAATGCACGCATCGCGGTATCCCAGCTGACCGGCGCGAGTTTCCCGTCTGCACCCTTCAAAAGCGGTTGCGTGGCGCGATCGTTTGATTTCAACACCGTCAACGACTCCCAACCCTTGGGACAAGCCATGCCAAGATTGACGGGCCAATCAACCGCCGGGGTGAGGTTTACCGCGTGACCATCTTGCAGATGCAGTTCGAGTCCGCAGCCTGTCGAGCAGAAGCCGCAGACCGAAGTCGTGGTGCCGTTCGGCTTTGCCTTAGCGGGAACTTTACCGAGGCCGTACTCGCCTGGATTAAGCAACAAGTCGCGCGTCAGTTCGCCATCCTTCGCGTAAATCAACTGTTGCAAAGCGTTGGACTTCTTAGCTGGCGTGGTCGAACTCATCGAAACATCCTTTGCGAGTGCGATTACTTTGGCAAATTAGGCATAGCAGGCGTCGATTCGGCAGCGAAGTAAAGTACGTGGTCGAGCAGCTCCGCCCCAATCACCGCCGCGAGAGACAAGCCTGTCAAGGCGATCGCGGCTGTGCCACCGGTTGCCAACACGGAAAGGGGAAGCACGATTCCACCGAGACTCCATAGTGCGATTCGTCCCCAACTAATCGGTGCCAACGGACCCAGGATCAATCGAGCAGACCGCGCCAACGGATTCGACAAGTCGTGCGTACTTGACTTGAGGAATTGGAATTCTAAACCGAGACGTACCGCCGTGATGGCAACCAGCATGAAAGCGATCACCAAAGATGTGCTGCCGGTTGAAACGGCTGCTTCCAAGTTTGCTGCGGCAAAAGTGGCGAGGACGATCGTGGTGCCAAACTTCCCGAACGTGATCGACTCTTTCCAGAACGGTCGGCGTGTGACAATGTAAATCATCGCGGAGCAGAAGATCGTGACCAGTCCGCCACCAATCGCGGCTAAGCCAAGCGGAACTTGGAACGGTTCGATCATTGGTACAAAGAACGAAGCCGCGTAACCCACCAGCGGACCGACGAACGCAGGCATCAATACGGCTTCCCGGCTTAGCCAGGAGGTACGCAGCCCGAGGAACACACGGAAGCCGTACATCGGACGGCCGAGGTGGGCACCGGCCGCCGCGGCACCAGCCAGGGTGATTAACGTCGCCAGCACGGCGGTTACCATTCCGGTGTCTGTCAGGAGGCAAGTCACCACGCTGGCAATCAGCATCCCGAGGCCTGCCTGGGTAAGCGTTAGCAGGGCGACCAATGGCATGTGGGCGTGATTGACGGTTAACTCTTGAGTGCCTGCTGATTGCATCTCGGCATTCAGCCGGTTCTTTCCAATGTAACGTGTTGTCGGCTGGGTCGTCCGGGGATTCGCGGCACCTCGAAGGAATTGACCTTCGTCCGATTGCGTGGTGACTTCGGACTGATCGACGATGGTGATCTTGATTGCTCCGTTGGGACACGACTGAACACAAGCTGGTGCTTCACCTTCAGCCAGGCGATTACGGCACATGTCGCATTTGCGGACGATGCCCTTGGTATCGCTGAATTTGGGAACATCGTACGGACACATCAGTGTGCAGTATTTGCAGCCGATGCATTGATCGTCGAGGTGGACGACGATCCCTAGGACTGGGTCTTTCTCGTACGCTTGCACTGGGCAACCGAGCAAACAGCCTGGTTCGACGCAGTGGTGGCACGCGGTCGTCACGTGCTGCACGGCGGGCTGCGTCGCGACACTGCTTTGCAACATTCCGACACGCCGCCAGGTTTCGGACTCTTCTAAGCCGTTCATGTTGTGGCAAGCGACGACGCACGCTTTGCAGCCCGAGCAGGCATCGAGGTCGACCTCGAAGGCGTATTGCTCGCCAGGGCCTGGCTCGGTCAAGGGAATGAGTTCGCGATAGGTAGGTTCCAGGAGCGGACCGGCGTGCTGTTCGTGCCGCTGCGAGAATCGCTCGACGGCGGACAGATCACGTTGTTCGGCCAGGAGCATCTCGACGAGGTCGAAGCCGTGTCCGCTGAGTTCATCCGGTTTCTGCTGGACAATCGCCATTCAACTAGCCAATGAGTTGGAGGACCTGGACGAGCTGGTCGCCGTTGAAGATTGGTAATGCCAAAGCAAATCGTGCGTCCTGGTCGAACAGCTTGGCCAACGCCATGTCGTTATCAGGTTCGCTGCGGTAAACGGGGAGTCGCGAGGCAAAGCATTCGCCGACTATGCCTTCGCCGTAAGCAATTTGATCTGCTTTCGGAGCATCGATGCCCAGGGCATAGCACGACTGTCCGAGCGTGAGTTGCGACTGATCGTCGGATGGCTTCCACGTTTCGTAAGAAAGCAAAAGCGGAAAGTCGACCGTGCTCAACAGAAGCAAAACGCTTTCCAGTTCATGCTCACTTTTCATCGTCGGGATACCGAGCCCGTAGCGAAGACCTTCCTTACGAGCCCCCGCAGCACGCATGAAAGCCTTGGCTTGATCGATGCGTGCGATAATACGGCACGATCGGTCGTCCCACGTTTCGCCCGGCAGGCCAGATCCGCGCGGGAATTTAACGTACGGACTGATGCGGGCAAAGTGCTCGAGGCTACGGTAGCATGCTTCCGCAAGTCCGAGTTCGTCGCGTTCAGTACGTGTCCAGCGTTCGATGGCGATTTTGCAGCCTTCGTCGGTGCGTATCGTGAGAAGCACGGCAGCGATTACGCTTTCCGAAATGGTGATCGGAAGTGCAATCTCGATCGCTTCGGTGCCAAGGTCACGCACGGCCGAACGACGTTCATCAATGGCCGTTTGGAGTAGGTCGTGCTGTAGTTCGCCGTAAGGGGCTTCTGGGAAGCCGCCACGGGGGAGAAACTTCTCTTGCTCTAGATCGTAGATCCAGAGCTGCACGTGTGTGAGGACCGATTCGGCAATGGTCGTGGTCATGGACGAGATAACCTTATGAACTTAGGCGTTGGCCGTGACGCTGTTGGACTGGGGAGAATCGACGTCCGACTCGGATTCAATCGAGACGGTGAGTGCTGCTTCGGTCTGTTCTGGCTGGGCCGACTTGGGCTTGTGATGCTTGTGTCGTTCTTGTTCCTCGAGGAACGAGACTAGCGAACCACGCAGGTCGTAGTACAACGGGTGCTCCAAGGTTTCGGCACGGTTGCGAGGGCGGGGCAGGGGAAGCTCGAGCACTTGTCCGACCTTGGCTGCCGGGCCGTTGGTCATCATGCAGATGCGATCGGCCATGTAGATGGCTTCGTCGACGTCGTGGGTGACTAGCATGGTCGTGATCTTTTCTTTGTCGAGAATCTTCAAGATCACGTCCTGCAGTTCCATTCGCGTGAGCGAATCGAGTCGTCCAAATGGTTCGTCCAGAAGCAGCATGTTTGGCTTGAGCGCGATTGCGCGGGCGATGCCGACTCGCTGCTGCATCCCACCCGACATCTCGCGAGGATACTTGTCCATTGAATCGGCCAGGCCGACGATGCTGAGGTAGTATTCGCAAATCTGTCGACGTTCGTTTCGCGTGGCATGTGGGTAAACGCGATCGACTCCCATGCGAACGTTTTGCATCGCGGTCATCCAAGGCAACAAGCAAGGCGACTGGAAGACCACGCTGCGATCGGGACCTGGGCCTTGGATTTCGCGTCCGGCGACGACCACGCTGCCAGATGAAATCGGATTAAGTCCCGAGACCATGGTTAGCACAGTTGACTTGCCACAGCCGGAGTGACCTATCAAGCTGACGACTTCACCCTTCTTAAGAATCAGGTTGAAGCCATCGACCACCTTCACGTCGTCCCCAAACGGATTGGGATACGCCTTGACGAGGCGGTACATTTCAACGAATCGTTGTTCTTGCGACATGATGTTTCCTTGCCGGTCGTTCTAGGCTGCTGTTATGCAACGCCAATGCGAATAGGCTGAATATCAGGCAGGACTAACTCAGAAGCCACGCGGAGTTGCTTAGCGTCTTCGTTGATGTCGAGCATGTACCGAGTAATTTCGTTACGGAGCTTTTTGAACTCGGGATTGAAGTTAAGGGTCGCTCGATCACGTGGGCGATCGAGTGTCACGGCGAACTCACGGCCTAGTTGAGCAGACGGGCCAGGGGTTAAGGGAACGATGCGATCAGCCATCAACACGGCTTCGTCAACGTCATTCGTTACCATCACGACGGTGCGGCGATCTTCTTCCCAAAGACGAATGATCTCGTCTTGCAGCACGCTACGGGTCAGAGCATCCAACGCACTCAGTGGTTCGTCGAGCAGGAGAATTTCAGGCTGCATCGACAAGGTTCGAGCCAGCGATAGTCGTTGACGCATCCCGCCGGAAAGTTCGGAAGGGCGTTTGCTTTCCGAACCAGTCAGGCTAACCTGATCGATGTACTTTTGGATGTAGTCGCGACGTTCATTCCGTTTCATTTGCGGAAAGACCGTCTTCACGGCGAGTTCGATATTGCCGTAAACCGTTAGCCACGGCAGCAGCGAATAGTTTTGAAAAACGATGCCGCGGTCAGGACCAGGGCCGCCAGCTTCTTTGCCTTTGAAGCGAACGGCGCCGGCGTCTGGCAGGACGAGCCCGCCCAGCAGGGAAATTAAAGTCGATTTGCCACTGCCGGAGAAACCGATGATCGCGACGAATTCGTTTTCGTGGACTTTCAGGTTCGCATCTTCCAGCACCGTGTATCGGCGATGCGACTCGCCGAATCCCACGGTTGCGTTGTCCAGTTCGAGGATAGCCATGAGGCGTGTACCTTCCGAGTTAACGTGAGCGATCCAAGATTAAAGGGCAGTCGGGGCGCCGTCGAAGCTGACCATCCGCTGCAGCACGATCATGATGCGATCTAGCAGTAGGCCGATGACTCCGACGAATCCACACGCGACAAACATCTGGGCGAAGGTGGCGGACGAACCGTTGTTGAACATGTCCCAGACGAACTTGCCCAAACCGGGACTCGACGAGAGAAGTTCCGCAGCGATCAACACCATCCAGCCCACACCCAACGAAATTCGCAGTCCGGTAAAGATCAGCGGCAAGGCGGATGGGATGATGATCTTGGTCAAACGATCCCACAAGCTAAGTCGCAGGACGCGTGCTACGTTCAAGTGATCTTGGTCGATTGCTGAAACCCCAAGGGCTGTATTAACGAGAGTGGGCCACAGCGAGCAGAGCGCGACTGTGATTGCCGAGCTGAGGAACGACGGCTGAATCCAGGCATCTTCGGGCTTGGTAATGAATGCACCCACAATAAAGAATACGATCGGTAACCAAACAATCGGCGAGACTGGCTTAAACAGCGAGATAAGCGGTGTCATCGAAGCCATGAACACGCGACTCATCCCGCAGCAAATGCCGATTGGAATCGCAATCGCTGTGGCGATGAAGAACCCGGTGAACACACACTTCAAGCTTGTCCAGATCTGATCGAAGAATGTTGGCGGCTTGGCGAACTCGGAAGTTGAGATCGTATTGATTAGCTCATCACGTTGAATCAGCTTTTGAGCCAACGTGAACATTTCTGGACCCGAAGCCACAGCGTACTGCTGTTTGAGGTCTTCCATGCCGGAAGCGGCGTTATCCACCTTCTGTTGACGATTACCTTCCGTCAGGAGATTGACGCGAGTCTTAAGGAACTCGGCTTGCTGGCCCGTGGAGCTGATTTGTTGCCGCAGTGCTTCAACTTCCGGCAGCGACTTGCCTCGCCGTTCGGAAAGTTCGGCCCGTAGGTTCTTGAGGTGATCGCTTTCTAGGTTGGTCTGTTGAACGTGCTCGTTCACAAGACTCACGTAGGCGACCTTGCCTTGATAGTCATCGGTCGCGATCTTGTTGGCTTCCGCGACCAACGCGTCGGCACGCTTCTTTTGTTCCTTCTTGTAGACGGCATCTTGCAGTGCGACCGCTTCGGTCAGCTTTGAGAGATTCGCGGCGATGAACTCGCTGGAAATCTGTTCGACGAAGTTGAACTTGTCACGAGCGATTGCGGCAGGAGACGCGTCGGTCTTGGCCAACTGCGCATTGAGCTGCGACCAGTTCGTTTCAATCTCGGTCTTCTTTTCGGAAGCCTCGGGCGGAATCTTGGAGATCAGGCGTTCGTACAACACATCGCATTGGGCGCTGATGTCTGCCCATTTTGTGTCGAGCCCGTCAATTGCTGCTTCGGTCTTCGCGAGTGATTCTTCGCGGGCTTTGCCAGCCTCGTTGTAGTCGCTTAGTTTCGTATACTCGCGTGTGTGAAAATTGGCGATTCCTTCATACGCTTCGACAACCTGGCCGGGCGTCGGAACTTGGCCAGCACGTGTCTTAATGCGGGGACCTAACAGGTCCCAAGCGACAACGCAGCCAACCATCACCAAGATTGGAATCAGAATGTACAGACCAATCTGCTTGAGTTGCTGGCGGGGTGCTTCTCCGTAGCAGAGAAGGACGACCGGCTCGAATACCCGTAGCCCGGCGACGTCCAGTACGCGAATGATTTTGTATTTCATGGGTAAGCTTTTGAGTGAATGGATATCGAGGAACTACGCACGGTAACGGGCCGGAGGTGGCTTCCGCCTACGCCTCCCCCGGCCACCCCACATACCGGAATTACTTGTCCTTGTTTCCGATGGTATGCGAGTTCAGGTAGCCGATCGGATCGTGTCCGTCGTAAACGACGCCGTCGATAAAGTCGCCTTTCTCCGTGGGCGGCTTATAACCATCGGTGTCTTTGGCCGGGATCTCTTCTACGCTAAGTTGGCCGGCATCGATCAACGCAGCGGCAGCCTGGCGGTAGATGTCGGGGCGATAGATCTTCTTCGCTGTCTCGTCGTACCACTCAGCCGGCTTCGGTTCGGTGATCTGACCCCAGCGACGCATTTGTGTCAGGAACCAAACCCCGTCGCTGTACCATGGATAGGTGCAGTTGTATTTGAAGAAGACGTTGAAGTCGGGCATTGGTCGCTTGTTCGACTTCTGGAAGTAAAAGAAGCCGGTCATCGAGTTCTTAATCACTTCGTAGTCGGCACCTACGTAGTTCGACTTGGCCAGAATGCGGCAGGCCTCTTCGCGGTTGACCAGGTTTCCGTCAGCGTCGGTTTCGTCCAACCACTTGCCGGCTCGGATCAATGCTTTGACCAGGGCGACGTGCGTGTTGGGGTTCTCGTCGTTCCAGGACTTGGTAACGCCGAACACCTTTTCAGGATTGTTTTTCCAAACGTCGTAGTTGGTCGTTACCGGCACGCCAATACCTTTGGCGACGGCTTGCTGATTCCAAGGTTCGCCGACGCAATAGCCTTGGATGTTGCCAGCTTCCAGTACGGTCGGCATCATTGGCGGAGGTGTGACTGACAACAGAACGTCGGCGTTTGTTTCACCCACGGTGTCGGTCTGGGTGTACATACCAGGGTGAATCCCTGAAGCAGCGAGCCAATATCGGAGCTCGTAGTTGTGCGTTGACACGGGGAAGACCATTCCCATCTTCAACGGCGTGCCGCTGGCTTTGTACTCGTCAACCACTGGGCGAAGTGATTCGGCTGAGATCGGGTGGGGCGGCGTTGGACTATTCAGCTGCGGATCGTTTTCTTGCATCTTCTGCCAGATGCTATTGGAGACAGTGATGCCGTTTCCGTTTAGGTCCATCGTAAACGCCGTCACGATGTGAGCCTTGGTGCCGATGCCAATTGTGGCAGCAATGGGCTGACCGGAAAGCATGTGGGCTCCGTCGAGTTCGCCATTGATGACTCGATCGAGTAGTGTCTTCCAGTTCGGCTGAGCTTCCACATCAACCTGCAGCCCTTCGTCGGCAAAGAAACCCTTCTCCTTAGCGATCACCAGCGGGGCACAATCGGTCAGTTTGATGAATCCTAGTTTCAGGTTGACCTTTTCCGGAGCACCGCCGAGTGGGGCGACATCGGCAATTTTGGGTACTGCCGCTCCGTCGGTCGGCGCTTTGGCAGCGGCTGCCAAGGAACTGAGATCGAGCTCGTCGAGAGTTGGGCCAGAATAGGTTGGCTTGCTGCAACCGTTTAGGCCGACTGCCGCTAGCAAGGCCAAGAGAGACAGTGTGCGATTAAGAATACCAATCCAATTCATGCTTGTTTCCTAACTGAGTCTGATCGGGAGGGGATGTTGAATGTTCGTTTGTAAATAAAGGGAAACCGCCTCTGGACCCATAGGCACCATGTGCTTTGGTACCTGTCAGGAGAAACGCAAGAGGTGTGCCGTTTCTTAAAAGAAAGTCGTAAGGCACATAAGAGTAAGAGGTTGCGATGACAATGTTTCGATTCACGCCCAGATCCAGGCACGTGTCTTACTGCAAGACGCGACGGCAAATGCAGCAAAGCCGACGCGCAGTAATCGCGCGGTGCTTAATTTGAGGCGGTCATTCTGGTGCCACTTGCGACCACATGCTGTTCATTCCGTTTCCTGGGAAACGCATTTGCGGCATCTTTCCCAAATTGCCTGGAGAATCCGCGATTAAGGGGCCGAAAGCAGCAATACCCCACAATATGGACGACCCACGGATGACTTTCGTTGAAGGAACAACGGCTTATGACCCGCACGAAACGTTCTTGGCTGGCTGCCCTGGCAGTGAGTCTAGGTGCGGCATCTCCGCTGGCTCTGTTAGCCCAAGAGCTAGTGCCACCGCAGTCCGCATTGTTGGAGAACGCGACGGTTACGCGAATCACCGATGAGGCCGAGGAAGACTCTGCCTTCATCCCGGCGATTCCAATCGCTGAGAGTGCCGATTCTATGATTGGGTACGAAAACGTAACCAGCAACATGGACATGGCGGCACCCGCTTGCGATGCAGAAAAAATGAAGGCGCTCAAGAAGGCGGCGGCTAGTGCCTATAAACCGCTCTTCTTTGATAATAACTTCGACTACCTATGCGATCCCTGCTACGACGGTTGCTTGTTAGGGGAAGATCTCAAGCGGCTTTGTGTTGGCAATCATGGTGTCTTGGACATCGGCGGTGAGTATCGCCTTCGATTCCACAACGAAGCACACATGAAGCCGTTCCTCAACAACGTAAACGACAACTTTCTGCTACAGCGGTTGCGTGTTTACGGGAATTATGAGGTTTCGGAAAACCTGCGCGTTTACGGCGAAATTCTGCACGCCTACAGCCAATACGAAACGGCCCCGCCACGCCCGATCGATGAAAACTACTGGGAAATCCAGAATGCGTTCATTGACGGTAAGTTGCTCGATACATGCAATGGTGCCTGGTTCGCTCGTGTCGGTCGCCAAGAGTTGTTGTACGGTAGCCAACGTCTCGTGTCGCCGCTCGACTGGGCCAACATTCGTCGCCGATTCGACGGTGCCAAGGTCTTCTACCGTGGGGATGCCTGGGATATTGATGCTTTCGCTACCCGGCCGATCAAGAAAGCCTTGTACGAGTGGGATTCGACCAACCTCGATCAATCTTTCTACGGCGTCTTTTCGACCTACAAGAAGAGCGATTGGGGGACGATCGATATGTACTGGCTGGGCTACGAAAACAACGCCTCGCCGTTCCGTTACCAAACCGCCGGTAGCCGCCTCAACGGTGGCAAACATGGTGTGCTATACGACATCGAAGCCGCCTACCAGTTTGGTGAATACCAACAAGCCAACCATAACGCCGGCTTCTACACGATTGGCTTTGGCCACCAGTTTGAAGACCTCGCTTGGAAGCCGAAGTTCATGGCTTACTACGACTGGGCTTCTGGCGATGCGATCACGGGGAACGGGTTCGATCAACTGTTTCCGCTTGCCCACGCCTACTTAGGCTGGATGGACTTGTTCGCTCGTCGCAACATCGAAGACTTCAACTTCCAGTTAACGATGAAGCCCTGCGATGCCTGGACGCTGATTCTGTGGCATCACATTTTCAACCGTCAGGACAGCAACGACGTGCCGTACACGGTGGTTAACGCACCGTACCCTGGCACCACGGCGGCTGGATCGCGTTACTTGGGTCAGGAAATCGACTTTATGGCCAAGTGCCAGATGACGCCACACTCGGACATCATCTTCGGGTACTCCCACTTCTTCACGGGGACGTACTTCCAGGATCAGCACGCCCTGAATCCGAACGTGACGGATGATGACGCCAACTTCTTCTACACGCAATTCACCCTGCGATTCTAAGAAATTGGTTCTCACAACTGGTAACCACACACAAGGGATGGCGGCAACCGCCATCCCTTTTTCTATTGCCTAAAAAGGTTGCATCCCAGGCCCTGGAAACCGCGCAAGGGGAATTTCTCCATAATTAACATGAGATAGGTGTAGATGTAAGTGTTTTCTGTATAGAGAGATATGTCTTGGTGCCGGGAAGCCGTAAGGCGGTCGGTACATGACTTGCATGCAATGATGCGAACCCACGGAGTTATCGCGGCAAAAACTCTTTCAATCAGAAGCATCAAGACAAATTGACAACGCAAAACTACCTCGGAGCGAAGCGGGAACGACGCGTTCTGGTGATCGATGACGATCCCAGCGTAGCAACGGTGGTCACCTCCGCCCTTTCGCAGGACGAAGTGCGCATTCAACATGCGGAAACCGGTGCTAACGGACTGCAGCAATTGGTCCAGTTTCGTCCCGATGTCTTGATACTCGATCACCTTCTTCCTGACGGCGAAGGCCTGCAGATCCTAGGACGAGTGAATCGCATTGATGCCCGCCTGCCAGTGCTGTTCGTCACCGCTCGGAACTCGAGTGAACTGGCGATCGAGGCGATGAAGCAGGGGGCGTTTGATTTCCTCTCCAAACCTCTGCAACTCGAGAAAATCCAGGAAAAGACGCAGCAGGCTCTGGAAAGCCGCCGCTTGATGTTGATGCCGGTGCAACTTCCTTCCCAAGTCGATCCCATGATCGACGGCGCGGACCACTTGATTGGTCAGTGTCCGGAGATGCAGGAAGTTTACAAGGCAATCGGTCGGGCAGCGGCCCACGACGTGCCTGTGCTAATAGAAGGTGAGATCGGCACGGGTAAAGAGCTCGTGGCGCGAGCAATTTATCAACATGGACGCCGCAAAGATCGCCCCTTCGTCAAAGTCGTTTGCAGCGACTTTGGCCCGGAATGGCTCGAAAGCGAATTGTTCGGCCACGAACCGAACTCCTTCCCTGGGGCGACCGAACGCCGAATCGGCAAGATCGAGCAATGCCACGGCGGAACCGTGTTGTTAGAGGACATTTCCGCGATTCCGCAGCCGCTGCAAAGCAAGCTAGTACGTTTCATTCAAGACAAAACCTTCGAGCGAATCGGCGGGCAGGAAGCGATTCAAGTGAACACTACGCTTCTGTTTACGTCGAGCAAGAACGCCGAGCGACTGACGACCGAAGGGGTGATTCGCCACGATCTGTTCTACTCGCTCAACTCATTTATGATTCGCATCCCACCATTACGCGAGCGTGGGGCTGACCTGACGAAATTGGTCGATCATTTCGTGGGACAATTCTGCCGAGTGGAACGAATCGGCCAGACGGGCGCCGTGCGAACTTCTCCTGACGCTTTGCGTTTGCTGACCGATTACCCTTGGCCAGGTAATGTCGCCGAACTGCGAAGCGTATTGCGGCGTGCACTCGTCGAGTCGCGGGGAACCGTGATAGCCGGTGATTACCTCCGTACGGCTTTGCGAGACCTGCCACGAAACGACGTGGGTCTTGAGACTAAAATGCTCTCTACCCACGTATGTGATTGGGAAGACTTCATTCAAGATAAGATTGATGCCGGCTCGAACGATCTCTATTCTGACGCGGTGATGGAGATGGAGCGGCATGTCTTAACCATAATTCTGCGAAAGACGTCTGGTAATCAGGCTAAGGCGGCCCGTATGCTTGGAATTACACGGACCAGCCTTCGTAAGAAGATCCACTATCTCGGGCTGGCAATTGAAGAGTTCGTAAGTACGGTTTAAGCCTATGCCCGCCCAGGGGGAACAGGTTCCCACTGCTCAATCGTCTTCCAATCGATTGACCGTTCTGTACGTTCTCGCTCTGAGTGCGGTCGCTCTGTTGACCATCGTTGGTCAAATTTTGGTCCAACGAAGCCTCGAACGGCAGCTAAGTGACTCGACGGTGATTAACATCGCGGGTCGCCAACGAATGCTCAGCCAGAAAATTACCAAGCTTGCGCTGCAGATCCACGCGTCGGACGATCCCTTCAAACGTAGTAAAGACCGGGCTGACCTGCGGAGTGCGCTGACGCTGTGGGAAACATGTCATCGTGGTCTACAAGATGGCAACGAAAAGCTGGGTTTGCCAGGCAATAACAGTGAGAATGTAACCGAGCTGTATCGAACGCTGGAACCGGAATTCATTACTATCCGAGACGCAGCAGAGCAATTTCTCGTCCAAGAAACGGCTGATCGAAAGCCCGCAGAAGAATTGCCCGTGACGCTCAAGACCATTATGGCCCACGAAGCGAACTTCCTCGCAGGGATGGATCAGATTGTCTATCTGTACGATAAGGAGGCCGAAAGTCGTGTTTCGAGCCTGAAACGTGTCGAGCATGGATTGCTGCTCGTGACACTCACAGTGCTTCTGCTCGAAGGGCTCTTTGTCTTTCGGCCAGCCGTGGGGCAGATCCGCCGCATGGTCGATGACTTACGCGAAAACACCTCGGCACTGGAAAGAGCGAAAGAGTCTGCGGAGACAGCGAACAAAGAAAAGTCTCGCTTCCTTGCCAAAATGAGTCACGAATTACGGACTCCGATGAACGCGATTTTGGGGCTTTCCGAAGTTCTGCTCCGTGGGCAACTGGTCAATAATCAAAAGAAGCTGCTGACCACGATTCATGACT
Source organism: Blastopirellula marina (assembly GCF_002967765.1). Classification (NCBI taxonomy): domain Bacteria; kingdom Pseudomonadati; phylum Planctomycetota; class Planctomycetia; order Pirellulales; family Pirellulaceae; genus Blastopirellula; species Blastopirellula marina. The sequence goes on from NZ_PUHY01000014.1 coordinate 175,783, forward strand.
CGGCCCAGTCTCTGATGGGGCTTTTGACCGACCTATTGGATATGTCCAAGCTGGAAGTCGATACATCGCTCAAGCTGCGTCGAGAACCGCTTAATCCGAAGGAAACATTCCAGAGGGTGGCCGAGATGTTCACCCATCAAGCCATCGACCGCGGCCTGGAATTGAATCTCGATATCGACGAAGACCTCGATTTGTGGGTACTCGGCGATGAGAACCGATTGCGGCAAGTTGTGGTCAACCTGATTCAAAACGCACTGAAGTTTACGACCGAGGGAAGCATCTCAGTTGAAGCGTCCGTGCAGCGTCAGCAGGCGAACGAAGTGCTCGTTAATCTCTGTATCCGCGATACGGGGCCTGGGATTTCAGCCGAAGATCAAAAGACGATCTTCGAGCCCTTCAAACAAGCGGAACGAGATCGTGACAAGCATGGGGGAGCCGGGCTTGGGCTGAGCATTGCTTATCGGCTTGTCGAAGCGATGAACGGTCGTGTCCGTGTGGTTAGCAAACTGGGCGAGGGGACGGCTTTTATCGTCGACATTCCTTTCCCGCGATCGCTAGGCCACATCGAGCAACTCGACGAGTGGCGACACGATAAGACCGCGCCGATTGAAGTGATGCCCGCCTTGAAGTCCGCCAATTTGTTGGTGGTTGAAGATGTCGAGGCGAATCGCCTAGTTGTTGGCGAGATGTTAGGCGAGTTGGCCGTTCCGCACCGGTTTGCCGTTTCGATTGCAGATGGACTTACGAAGGTCGATGAAAGTTGGCCTGACATGATCTTGCTCGACTTGGAATTGCCCGATGGCGACGGTTTCAAGTTCTTTTACGATCTGATCGGTAAGTGCTTGAATTCGGATCATGCCCGGCCGTTGGTTATCGCCCTCACGGCCCATGCCACGGAGGAAATCCGGACCAAGACCGAAGATGCCGGCATGGATGGGTTTCTCACCAAGCCTGTCACTTTAGAAGGCTTGCGAATGGTGCTTCGTTTGTTACCAGAATCGTTAGCTGAGTCGTCTGATTCCGCTAACGATCAGGCATCGACGGCTGAGCCATCGGGAGAGTCAGGGGAAACCGTTGAAGATCCATTGGCGTCCTACCCATTGTCGCTGCGTCACAAGCTGTGGACGATGTACTGCGACGCCTATCTGCCGCAGTATGAAGAGCTGCAATCCGCATTTTCGGAGAAGGATTCCAAGCGTTTTGCTTTTGCGGCGCATCGATTGTTAGGTATGGCAGCTAACTTTGGGTTTAACGACGCGATCCCAATCTTGCGCGAGTTCGACGAGGACAACATTGATCTCGAGAACCCGTCCATTCCAGAGAAAATGGACCGCCTGTTCGAGGTGCTCCAGCAACTCGCGGAAGAAGCCAACCGCAATATCTCGTTATAGGTGGTATCAATTCTTTGGCCACGGCTCCGCTTGATCGGGCGGTGATAACAAGTTCTCGGCAGGAGAGTTATTGATCCTGGCGAGATTATTGCGCAGAATCATCAGATACCCCTCCCTGACAAAGTCGATTTCGGCCTGAACGATTTGCCCTTCCGTGGTCAGTCGCCTTCCTGGCTCTCCTCGCAATATCTCCTGACAACCTCCCAATCCTTGCTTCTGACTATTGGCACGACGCATGATGAGCTTGCAGCGCTGTACTTTCGTGGCCGTTGCGGCATGGACTTTCGCCGCACTGGGTTCCGTTTCTCTTTACGCTCAATCAGGCCCGGTGATTCCTGGCTACGAGCGATTTCATGGGCAGACCAGTGACGCTTTCGGTGGCGAATTGCTGCTGAGCGAATTGAACTGCGTGGCCTGCCATGCCGACACTGGTTCGCAACTGGGTAACCTGGCTCCCAAGGCCGCTCCTGATTTGTCGCTGGTTGGTAGTCGCGTTCGACCAGAGTACTTGTCGGCGTATTTGAAAGATCCGCACCAGCTGAAGCCAGGGGCGACCATGCCCGATGTTCTCGGCGGATTGCCAGCGGCCGAGCGAGAGGACGCGATTTCGAATCTCACCCACTTCTTAGCTTCGACCGGACGACTGCAGGAAGGTCGACGACGAACGAGGGAGATCAACGACGGGAAAGCTCTCTACCACGAAGTCGGTTGTGTCGCGTGTCATGGGCCTCAGGAAGGCAACATGGCCGGATCAGGCCAATGGAAGCCGCTCGGTGATCTTACCGCGAAATACTCGGTTCCTTCGCTGACTGCTTTTCTGCAAGATCCACTGAAAGTTCGTGCCTCCGGTCGCATGCCGTCGCTGCGACTGAGCAGTGCTGACGCGGGAAAGATTGCCCAATACTTGCTGCAAGATCTCGATGTCGAAGTTCCAGCGAACTTACAGTATGCCTACTATGAAGAACCGAACTTCAGCAAGTTGCCCGACTTCTCGAAGCTGACGCCGAAGGAAACAGGCGAAACGATGTCGTTCGATCTGGGAATCGCCCATCGTAAGGATAACTTTGCCCTGGTCTTCGAAGGCTTCCTGAACATTGGACAGGAAGGGGAGTACACCTTCCATATCGATTCCGACGACGGTAGCCGCATCGAAATTGATGGTAAGCAGGTCGCGATCAATGACGGCATTCACCCCAAACAGCGACGCTCGGGCAAAGTTCGATTGAAGCCCGGTATGCATGAACTGCGTGTCGAGTACTTCGAAGGGGGTGGCGAAGAAGAGTTTGACGTCACCTTCGACGGACCAGGCGGTCTCCGCAATGCTTACGTTGCTGATCATGTCTTCATGAAGAAGGAAACGGCCAGCGACGAAGCCAATAAATCTTTTCAGGTCGATCCACAGCGGGTTGAGAAAGGACGCGTTCAATTCGTCTCGCTCGGCTGTGCCAACTGTCACAGCATGGGAGATCTCAAGCCAGATCCTAACGCTCTGCTGGGGCCGAGCTTCGCCTCGCTTGATCTGGCGAAAGGATGCTTGGCCGAAAGCCCTGAAAACGCTCCGAATTACCAATTGACCGCAGGGCAACGTCAAGCTTTGGCTGCGGCAATCAACCATCGCAAGCAAAGTGACGCCAAACCATGGAAACCTTGGCAAAAGGTTCAACGGCACATGGTCACGTTCAATTGTTACGCATGCCACGATCGAAATGAAATTGGAGGCGTGACACCTGAGCTCAATGCCTTCTTCCATACCACTCAGGCGGAAATGGGAGATGAAGGACGAATTCCGCCAACGCTCGAAGGTGTGGGGGCGAAGCTGACGGAAACCTGGATGAAGAAGGTGCTCAGCGAAGGCGCGAAGGATCGTCCTTACATGCAGACCGTGATGCCAAACTTTGGTTACGCAAACGTTGGCGGGCTCGCTCCGCTATTCGCTGAACTGGACACGCTACCCGAACATCCACCTATCGAAATTCCTGAGACGGAAGGTCGCATCAAAGCGACTGGTCGTCATATGGTCGGCGATAAAGTCTTCGGCTGCATCAAATGTCACACCTTCGCCGGCGAGAAGGCCTCTGGTGTTCAAGGGATTGATATGACGTTAATGACGAAGCGACTCAATCATGATTGGTTCTTAGCTTACGTCATGGATCCACCACGCTTCCGCAAAGGAACCCGTATGCCAACCGCGTGGCCCAACGGTAAGTCGGTAATGCGCAACATCCTCAGCGGCGACGCTGATCAACAAGTCGAGGCTATTTGGCGGTACTTGAAAGATGGCACCGATGCCGCGAAGCCGTTCGGTGTTGGCCAACAGCCAATTGAACTGGTTGCCTGGCGCAAAGCAGTTATCTATCGCAATTTCATCGAAGGAGCTGGTAGCCGCGCGATCGGAATTGGTTTTCCGGAGAAAGCCAACCTAGCCTTCGACGCGGCGAATTTGAACCTGGCAATGATCTGGCAAGGCTCCTTTATCGACGCCTCCCGTCACTGGACCGGCCGTGGGCAAGGATTCCAGCCGCCGTTGGGAGACAACGTTGTCCATCTACCAGAAGGTGCCCCGCTGGCCGTACTTTCCGATCCGTCCGCCAAGTGGCCGGAAGCGAGCGGTAAGGAGGCAGGCTATCAGTTTCTTGGGTACCGCCTGGACGAACTCAACAATCCCACATTCCGCTACCGATATGGCGATTTGACGGTCTCGGAAGCTTACGATGCCGAGAAACAGGGGGAATTCCCTTCACTCACGCGGACAATCACGCTTGAGGGGCACGCGCCGGAGGGTAAGCTCTTGTTCCGCGCCCTGACCGGAGCTGATATCCATCCTCTGAAGGACGGCTGGTATCAGATGGGCAACGGCTTGAAACTTCAAGTAACCGGCGCGAAGGCAATCGTTCGCAATGATCAATCCGACTTGGTGATCGAAGTCCCAGAAGGTGTCGAGCGGACATTCACGCTCAAGTACGTCTGGTAAGCCGATCACACTTGTTCCCGCATAAATTACCCGCCGAGAATTCAAAGGCGTTTCTTATGATTCGTTACTGCACCGCATCGCTTTTCGCTCTCGTTTGTCTAACGGCCAGCATCTCAGTGGCCCAAGAGAAGGAGCAAGACAAATACTACAAGATCACCCCGCTTCCCGTGCCGGATGGAGTGGTTTTAGAGGCGGGGGCTCTCGAGATGATGCCAGATGGTAAGCTGGCTGTTTCAACTCGCCGTGGTGAGATCTACATGGTGACCAACCCCAAGGCGAGCTCACCAGAAACGGATACGACATTCAAACGCTATGCACATGGTCTACACGAAGTCTTAGGCTTGGCTTATCGCAAAGGGTGGCTGTACGTGACCCAACGCTGCGATGTCTCGAAGATTCGCGATACCAACGACGATGGCGAAGCGGACGAGTTCGAAGTGGTCTCCGATGGCTGGGGCGTTTCCGGTGACTATCACGAGTACGCTTTCGGGTCGAAGTTCGACAAGGAAGGCAACATTTGGGTTACGCTCTGCCTGACCGGTTCGTTCTCGAGCCAGGTTCCATTTCGAGGTTGGTGTTTGCGAGTGAATGAAGATGGAACGACCGTGCCGACGGTTAGTGGGATTCGCAGCCCAGGCGGAATGGGAATGAACGCGGAAGGAGACATGTTCTACACCGACAATCAAGGTCCCTGGAACGGAACGAGTGGTTTGAAGCACTTGGTGCCGGGGCACTTCGTTGGGCATCCGGGCGGCAACCAGTGGTACGATCTGGCACCGAATCTTGGCACACCGCCGAAGGAGCCAGAAAGCAATAGTCGCTTTCACATCGAGGCTAAGAAGATCCCGGAATACATGCCGGCCGCGGTCTTGTTCCCATACGACAAGATGGGCAAATCGGCCAGTGGTATCGACTATGATCGCTCAGGTGGCAAGTTCGGTCCATTCGCCGGCCAGATGCTGGTTGGGGATCAATCGCACAGCACGATCATGCGTGTCGTGATGGAAAAGGTGAATGGTCGCTACCAGGGAGCGTGTATTCCGTTTCTGGAAAACATCGGGTCAGGCACGCTACCGATTCTGGTGACCGAAGACGGAAACTTGTTCGTCGGTGGCACGAATCGTGGCTGGGGTTCTCGTGGTAACAAGCCGTTTTCCCTAGAACGAATCAATTGGACGGGGGTTACACCATTCGAGATCTTGGATGTGAAAGCCAATCCTGACGGATTCACGGTTAGCTTCACTAAGCCAATCAATCCCGAGTCAGCGAAGAAAGCGGATGCCATACAGATCGAAACATATACCTATATCTATCAATCGAGCTATGGTAGCCCTGAAGTCGATCATACCCAGCCCGAGATCACCGGGATCGAAGTTGCACCAGACAACAAGTCCCTAAGAATTACGCTAAATAAGCCACAGGAAGGCCATGTTCACGAGATCCACTTCCCTGGGATCAAGAATGCAAGTGGAGAATCTCTGTGGCACGATGTACTGTATTACACGTTGAATCAGATACCTGCGAAGTAAGTATTTCTTACTGAATTCATTAGAAGTTGTCGCTCTGGTCATTCCGCGCATTTTCCAGGAAAACTGGTCGCAGTTTCTATTTTCTTGACCGAATTTTATGACAACTTCTTATACTCTCGGTAAGCCGTAGGTTGGCTTTCAGTTACCTGCGGTAGACTGCGTGCACTATCGCCGAAGGGAACCGCGATTGAAGGCACGTAACACCTTCCAGGGGCAGGTCGCTGGTTTTGAGAGTTCTCTTTGTTACAGAGGCAGGGAAGCGATGTTAGTTCTAAGCCGCCGAGTTGGCGAGAAGATCGACATTGGAGACGGGATTACGATCACCGTCCTGCGAGTCACCGGGAAAACGATTCGCTTGGGGATTGAAGCCCCTGATGAAGTCCCGATTCGTCGCTCGGAGATTTGTGCTCCGAGCTCGTGGCCAACGCCGCCGGAATCGGATGACGCCAATCCAGCGACGTTTGATCCATCTCAAGCGGGCAACCGCTTTGCATGACTGGCCGTTAAGCGGGTTACCGGTGGACTGTGTCCGCGGCGGTCGTTCCGCGGCCGGCAGTTCGTAGATCGAGTGAAGGTTGAGTTTCGTTACTCGATAGGCTCGACTCGGCAGCTTTCTGCAAGATGACCTGTACTTTGTGTTTGGCCATCGCCTCTTGTGGCAATTCTTTGCCAGGTGGACTGCCCCAGATGATACGCGTGTTATCCGCCAGTTCCAACTCGAAGTGGCTGCCACCATCTTCCCGAAGCACAATCCGGGTTAGCTTCAAGTCGTTCCAGTACGGAAGCAATTCCGCAGCGATCGTGGCGGCATCCGTGATGCGAGGATCTTCCCACTTACGACCTGGCCCGACCCTGGGCGTTTTCAGGTCGACTAAGATTCGTGGATACTGCACGGCCTGAGCTGGCGAAAAGTCGCGATCCGGAAGGATGGTTCCCTCGATATCGATCGGGACGAGACCGCGTTTCTGGGTATTCTTTTCAACATAAACGACTTCGACAACCGCGACAGGGCGTCGGTATTCGACGTCGACCAGGACTTTCGCAGGATACTGCTTAACGACCTTGTTGACCTTGCGGATCCAGGCGTGGTTCGAGAACGCAGCGGCGATTTTCGACGTTAGGTCGCGATCGCGCAAGTCGAGCTTCTCGGGAAGCTTCTGTTCATCGATGGTATCGACCAAGACGTTGGAATGAATCCAATCGGGCTGTTTGTTGATAAGAATGTCACGCGGCGTGAGAAGGAACTCCTCCCGCGATGCGAACTTATCCGCATAGTGGTTCCACCCGGCAATCATCATCAGCGCGAACGCGGCGACGATAACGACGCACACCAATAGCTGGCGAGCAACGGGCGAACCCAAGCCCAACAAACCCGATGGGGTTTGAGTGCTGCGACTCAATGGAGACATCCTTGTGAAAGCTGGCCAATCCTTGGCTTGTGGAGAGTTCCACATTCCACTTTGAAGAGCATAATGCATCCTTCGCTTCCTATAAACGTGTCTCTGCACGATTTTATGGAAACGAAGTCTTACCCATGATGTCAGATCGGCAGCGCGAGTCGGGCAACTTGATTGCTGGTTTAACGATTATTTTGCTACGGCGGAATCGCCCCCTTCGTATGGTGCGTGAGGGGAAGGGGGCGGGCTGCTGCCGGTGCTACCAAGATGTCAGCTGGCACTTCAGGTCCATGCCAGTGACTTCTTTTACACGGCCTTGAACCAGTTCAGCCAAACGAGCAACGTCGCTGGCAGTTGCCTCGGGACTGGTAAGGACGAAGTTGGTGTGCTCAGCACAGATTTCGGCTCCCCCTACCTTGGTCCCCTTGAGACCTGACTGCTCGATCAGTGAACTCGCTGACAAACCCGGGGGATCGAAGAAGAGGTACCCCATATTCTCGGAACCGCCCGGCTGGGAAGCTTTCTGCACAATCCAGAACTTCTGCATCCGTCGAGTCAATTCCTGAGAATCGGTCGGTTCGAGTTCGAACACGCCATTTAAGATCACTAATTCGTCGAGGCTGCTTTCGCGGTATGTGAAATGAAGGTCTTGTGCCGTCCGGGTGACAATCTCGCCAGCGCGTGTCATCACAGTGGCCTCCACGGTGCGATGACCGATGTCGACTCCGTTTCCACCAGCATTGCCATGCAAAGCACCACCAACCGTTCCAGGAACACCGGCAAGTCCCTCGAGCCCGGCGAGTCCGTTTCCGACCGCCGTACTGATCACGTGGGCCAGCTTGGCTCCACCACCCGCGGTGAGGCGATTTCCGTCGATTTCGATCGTGCTGAACGCAGGATGGTGCAGATAGATGACCAATCCAGGTACGCCGTCGTCGTTGATAAGGAGATTCGAGCCCCCTCCGAGAACACGGGTCGGAATGTTGAGTTCGCGGCTTCGTTTCACCACAGCGGCCAATTCTTCGACCGAGGTAGGTTCTGCGAAGTACTCGGCCGATCCACCCAGCTTTAATCCGGTGTATTGGGCCAATGGTTCATCTGTGCGAACGAAGTGCTCGAATCCTGCCGTCAATTCCATAGGTCTATCGTTCCAAAAGATAAGAAGCCCCAAGGGAACTGCATCTACCTTAAAGATGAATCCCTCGTCCACGTTCCATCATGATCGCATCAATAATCCTCTACGGTACCAATTATGATTTTGGTTTGGCAACCTGGGATAGACAGACGGCGGATTCTCGTTAGGCAGGTCGGGACGCAGGGCGGCGGAGGAATTTCGGGGCTGGGACGATACGTTTTCTGGGGGGGGAGTGAGCATCTGTGCAGATCGCGTTTTTGAAAATATCTTCTCGGTTGAGGAATCTTTCCAAGCAATCGGGAATTTGAATCGCGACCAACACGGCCGAACTGAGCTCGTACAGATTGCCGTCCAAGCCATGTTCTACTAGCACGCGCTGCAAACTTCCGGAAATCCCTCCGGTTGCCTGGATCGCCTCGTTGTCCAACGGGATCGATTGGGAGAAGTCGCCTGCTTTCGCCTCTCGCTCCGCTTTTCGGCATTCGTTTTGGTTCAAGGAAAAGACGCCTGAGCAAACAACCGGGCGGACAGGATAGACCGTGCATTTTCCATCCATCCCTAATAGACCACACGCGAGCGGTCGTTGCGGAGCTTGCGCGTTGAGCTGCGCTTCGCGCAATTTCGTGACACGCGTGAGTCGAGCTTTCACGGCGTACAGTTCGTCTGGTTCGAGATAGGCCCTGAGGTACTCGCTGACCGCAATTGCTTCAATTGGTGTGGCATCAACTTGAGCCGTCATACAGCATGCAGGGCAGCCGGCCGAACAATCACGCTGAGCTTTTTGAGGGGACTTCTCCAGGTATCGTCCCTGAAGTTGGCGAAGATCGTCGATCCAGTCCAAGCTCTCCCCATTCTGCCGGAGCAAACGTTCGACCAACTGACGCCCATCGCGCGATGCTTGATGGAATATCGAGGTAATTTGGGGCGAGACGGAAGGCTTTGCGTTATTTGAGGCCATATCTAAGTACGTAAATCTTGAGGTTGGCGGAGTCGGACTTGCCACGGCACGTCCGGATGTGGGGAACCGCTTTCATGGCAAGCATCGGCAGGAAAAGCATTGTCCCGCGTCTGAGGGGAACCATAAACGTGCCAATTGTGGTTAGGCGCGACGTGTCATAACGATTGGCGTCCGCCGTGCGCCTTCGCAAAATATCGGGGTCGTGCCGAAACGGGCAGCTTTCGGTATCGTAGGGAATAGATTCCATCCACCAATCGACTCGAGATTCGCACTAGGAAGACGGAAGCGTATGTTTGCAGAGATAGTCGCCATCGGAGACGAACTGACCAGCGGGCAACGTTTAGATACCAATTCGCAGTGGTTGAGTCAGCAATTGGAAGCGTTGGGAATCGAAGTTCGTTTCCATTCAACCGTCGGTGACGATCTGGCATCGAACATCCAGGTCTTTCGCATTGCCCTGTCGCGTGCCGCATTAGTCATCGCGACTGGCGGGTTGGGACCAACCGACGACGATCTCACTCGGCAGGCACTCGCCGAAGCAACCGGAACTGAATTGGAACTGCATGGTGAGAGCTTGGAGCATATCGAGCGACGTTTCTCGATGCGTGGACGGCAGATGCCACCCAAGAATCAGATTCAAGCCATGTTTCCCCAGGGAAGTCGTGTCATTTCAAACCCCAACGGGACTGCGCCAGGGATCGATCTCGATTGCAAGATCGATGGCAATGCGTCTCGCTTCATCGCCCTCCCCGGCGTGCCGGCGGAAATGAAAGAGATGTGGCAGGCAACCGTCGTTCCTTCACTCGGAGGGCAGGGGACCATCAAGAAAATCATTCGCCACCACGTGGTGAAGTGCTTTGGTGTCGGTGAGAGCCACATGGAGGCGCTGCTGCCCGATCTGATCAAGCGAGGTCGCGAACCGCGCGTTGGCATTACGGTTCATCAAGCGACCATTTCGCTCCGAATTACTGCGACCGGGACTTCCGCCGAACAGTGCAATGCGGCGATTGACGATACCGTCCGACAGATTCATGACGCCGTAGGAGAGTTGGTCTTTGGCGAAGGAGAGCAAGAGCTGCAAGATGTGGTTGTTTACCTGCTTCAACAAAAGGGCAAGACCTTGTCGACCGTCGAATCTTCCACATCTGGGATGTTAGCTTTCTGGCTGGGAAGTGTAGACGAAAAGCGAACGTCTCTCGTCGCGGGAAGTATTCTCCCCTTGAGCGAACTAGCCACCAAACAGCAAGTCGAACAGGCGGCGGCTTCTGCTCGAGAAGGGAATCAAACTGACTTTGCTTTGGCCCTGGGGACTTTTTGCGATCCAGAGTCGGCCGACGAATATGCCATCGCACTGGCGGGGCCAGACGGCGTTGAATCGCTTACTAGCGGCCTGGCCGGGCACCCAGAGATTTGGGCACCACGAATGGCCAAGCAGGGACTCGATCTACTGCGGAAGAAACTTATCAGCGAGTAATGCTTACGGCAGGATTGGGGCCAGCTCGGTGCCGAAGGTAACGGGAAGATCCACGGCCTGCTTCAAGAGTGTCAGATAGTCGTGTCGGCTGATCTCGATCGCTCCCATGCTGCCGGTATGTTCGGTCCATTGCTGAATGTCGAACAATTGGTAGCCGCGTGCGTTCAAGTGTGAAACGAGCGCCACTAACGCGACCTTCGAAGCATCACGGACTTTGTGGAACATCGACTCGCCGGCGAATGCCCCACCGATGGATACACCATAGATCCCGCCAGCAAGTTCTCCTTCGTGCCATACCTCGATGCTGTGGGCATGCCCTTCTTCGTTTAGCTTGCTGTAGGCCTTGATCATGGCGGGCGTAATCCAAGTGCCATCCTTCTTGTGGCGCGGCTTCGAGCAGCCACGCATGACGTCGCTGAATGCCTGATCGCAGGTCACGGTGAATTTGCCACTTCGGATGGTTCGTTTCAGCCGGCTGCTAATGTATAGGCCATCTAGGGGGATGATCGCACGGGGATCAAGGGAGAACCAGGTCATTGGCATCCAGTCGCCCCACATGGGCCACGGGAAAATTCCGTGACGGTAAGCGTCCATCAGCCATTCCGATGTCAGTCGGCCACCCACCAACACCAAATCGTGTTCATCAGCTTGTTCGGCGGGAGGAAAAAAACGAGAGACCAAATTATTTGCTCTTTTCTTACAGCAATGCTGGCAACGGGAAAAAAGTCGAAAGTACTACGCTTAAAAGCCCAAAATCGATATTGTAAATGATAACCGCTAGCGTGAAACCAAAAGTGTGTCGGCAGAGGTCAATGCGAACTTGACCTAAAATCGGGAAATGGGCTAAATTGCTCCCACGTGTCACGGAAGGCACTGCCTAGAATGTCAAACTCAGGCTGAGTGGTGATCGCAAGGATGTTGCAATCACGCTGACATTTTCGGGCAAAGGGTTCCCGTTCAACCCTGGAAGGAAGTCCAAAGGGTGGCTTTACCCCCAGACAACAACGCGACGAAAGAAGACATCAAAGAGCAGGTGCGTGCCGCATCTGACATCGTTGATATCCTCGGTTCGTACTTGAATCTGAGACGGCAAGGTCGCGGCTACGTCGCCTTGTGCCCTTGGCACGACGACTCGCGTCCCAGTTTTCAGGTCAATCCACAACGCCAATCGTGGCGGTGCTGGGTCTGTGGGATCGGTGGCGACGTCTTCAGCTTTGTCATGCGTCGCGAGTCAATCGAATTTCGAGAAGCTCTGGAGTTGTTGGCCGATCGAGCCAATATTGCCCTGCCATCGCAAGGGCCTGTCGCCCCAGCTGGAAGCCCGGACGACAAGAAGTATCAATACAACGCCTTGGCTTGGGCCGAGCGACTCTTCCATGAGTTGCTGCTGAAAGATCCCATTGCCGACGAAGCCCGACGCTATCTACACGATCGCGGTATTACGCAGGACGCGATTCACCATTTTCATATCGGGTTCTCGCCGAACGATTGGCAGTGGCTTTGCAACAAATCGCACCAAAGCCAGTACACGCAGCCCGTTTTGGAAAAGGTGGGCTTAATCGGCAAGTCGCAGTCGGGCAACGCGTACGATCGCTTTAAGGGACGCGTGATCTTTCCGATCCGCGATGCTCAGTCCCGTCCGATCGCATTTGGCGGTCGAATTCTGCCGGCTTACGCCGATGACAAGTCGGCCAAGTACGTGAACTCGCCAGAAACGCGACTGTTCTCGAAGAGCGACAATGTTTACGCGTTGGACTTGGCTCGCGATCACATCACCAGCAGTAAGAAAGTGATCGTCGTCGAAGGTTACACCGATGTGATTGCCTTGCACGAAGCTGGCGTGAAAAATGCCGTGGCCGTGCTGGGAACCGCTTTAGGGGCACGTCACATTCAACTTCTGCGACGATACGCCGACACCGTTTACCTGGTGCTCGACGGTGACGAAGCTGGGCAAAAGCGAACCAGCGAAGTGCTGGAACTGTTCATCGCTCAACAAGTCGACCTGCGAATTACGACGCTCCCCAGCAACTTAGATCCGTGTGACTTCGTGCAACAGCAAGGAGCTGACGCATTCCGGGCTCACCTGGCCAAATCGCTGGATGCCTTAGAGCACAAGATTCGAATCGCGACCGCCGGCATCGACCTGGCGAATGACCTGCACGGAGCGAACGATGCGCTGGAAGACGTCCTAAATACTTTGGCCAAAGCACCCAACCTGGCCTCGGAAACTTCCTCGGAAGTCCGGCTTCGCGAACATCAATTTCTGGCGCGCATTGCTCGCCAGTTTCAGGTGGAAGATTCCGCATTACGAACCCGATTGTCGGCCTTGCGACAGGCTACCGGCGCGAAAGATCGATTCGCGTCTGAGGAAAAGAAGTCGCCGGTCAGTAATAACACGGTCTATCGTATTGACGAACTTCATACTTGGGATAAAACACTGCTCCAGCTAATGTTGGCGCTACCCGAAACAATCGACTGGTGTATTGAGGAGATTGGACCTGACGAACTTCACAGTCAGGTTGGCAAAGCCGTTTATCAAGTATTCAAGGCCCGTAGCGATGCCCATCAGGATTGTGGGTTTCCTGGGATCTTGGATGCCGTTGAAAACGAGTCGTTGCGTTACTTGTTGATAGAGCTCGACGAATCAGCTGCAAACAAGAAGTTTGGAGATCCGAGCGAAGAATTGAAACTCATTGTCGATGCCTATCGACGTGAACATGAGAATCGATTCTCTGGTCAACAAGAAGCTTCCATACAACAGAGACAGGTTTCCCCTGAGGACGAGCTCGACATCCTCAATCAAATCATCGAGCAACAACGAAATCGCCAGGGTATTTCCTTTCCCACGGATGGGTAAAGGATACCGCTTGACGTCGCAGAGATTGAATTGACCCGCATTTCAATTTCACTGCGTAAATGACCAAGGTATTTTATGGGAAGGCAAGGAGGTCTTCACTATGGAATTCGCCGATCAAGAGTTGGCTGTACTTCTGGAAAAAGGCAAGTCGCAAGGTTATTTGACCTATGACGAGGTCAATAAATATCTCCCGGACGAAGCCAGTGGAAGCGAAAAGCTCGACGGCCTGTTGGCTGAACTCGAGAATCGCGGGATCGAACTGGTTACCGATCCGCCAGAAGATGATTTCGATGACGCTCCTTCCAATAAATCACCTTCGGCCCGCGAATTTGCTGAAGCGCTCGATGAAGATGGCAGTGGCGAATCGTTTGGCTCGGAGGAAATCACGAAGAGCAGCGACGATCCGATTCGTATGTATCTCTCGCAAATGGCCTCCATTCCGCTATTGGCTCGCACCGAAGAGATCGCCCTTGCCAAGAAGATTGAAATCACTCGTAAGCAGTTCCGCCGTTTGGTTCTCGGCTGCGACTTCGCACTACGTCACACCGTAGAGATTTTGGAAAAGGTTCACCGCGGTGAATTGCCATTTGATCGTACGATCAAGGTCTCGCTTACCGAGAATCTAACCAAGGAACAAATTCAAGGTCGCATGCCGCACAACTTGAAGACGTTGCGCGTCATGTTGGAACAAAATCGTCGCGACTTCCAGCGTCTGCTGCGAAAGAGCACGCCACGCGAAGAACGCTTGGCCGCTCGCAAACGCTTCATTCGCCGTCGCCAGAAGTGTTTGCAGTTGGTCGAAGAGTTGAGCCTGCGAACGCGTCGAGTGCAGCCGGTCATGGCTCAGTTAGAAGACTTTGCTGAACGGATGGAAGAAATCCGAGCTCGCTTGGACCTGATCCGCGATATCCCCGCGGCCAAGGACGAACGCGCCAATCTCCGCAAAGAACTTCGCGACTTGATGCTGCTCACCCTGGAAAGTCCCCGTAGCTTGCGTGCTCGCTGCGAGAAATTCCGCAAGCAATTCGATCAATACGAAGGTGTCAAACGCGAACTTTCCAGCGGTAATCTTCGATTGGTCGTTTCGATCGCGAAAAAATATCGCAACCGGGGTCTGAGCTTCCTCGACTTGATTCAGGAAGGCAACACAGGCCTGATGCGTGCCGTCGACAAGTACGAATATCGCCGTGGTTTCAAGTTCTCGACGTATGCCACGTGGTGGATTCGTCAGGCCATCACCCGGGCAATCGCCGATCAGGCTCGTACGATCCGCATTCCGGTTCATATGATCGACGTCTTGTCGAAACTGCGTAACGTTCAAAAGCGTTTGCTGCAGGAACTGCGTCGTGAGCCGACCATGGAAGAAATTTCACGTCGCAGCGAAATTCCGGTTGAAGAAGTTCGCCGTGTGATGGACATCGGCCGCCACCCGGTGAGCCTGGATCGTCCGATCGGCGAGAGCGAAGATAGCAGCTTCGGCGAGTTCATCGAGGATGGGCATGAAGAAACCCCCATCCGCAAGGCTTCCAACGAAATCTTGCGAGACAAGATCGGCGGGCTGCTGAAGACGTTGACTTATCGCGAACGCGAGATCATTAAGTTGCGATACGGCCTCCAAGACGGTTACACATATACTCTGGAAGAAGTGGGACGCATTTTCAAAGTGACCCGCGAACGTGTCCGCCAAATCGAGGCCAAAGCCGTGCGAAAGCTACAACATCCAGTTCGTAGCCAGCAATTGGCGGGCTTCCTGCATACGGCGGATGCCGCGTAGGCTAAGTGATTTTCAAATCATGTGAACCTGAAAAGCATGGGTCTTGTCCAAGGGCCCATGCTTTTTTGTTTTCGCTCACGGGTAAAATAAGGGTGTGGCGTGTGCTAGAACCAAGGGGACTGGTACATTATCCAGAACATCGAAACGCTTTATCCCCCTGATGGATGGAATATGTCCGACCGACCATACAGCGAGGTGCTCCAGGAACTTCACCGGATCCACCGACAGCTCAGCGACCTGCGAAGTCGTTTGACGCGGTGCCCGATTCGTGTGAACGCCGCGCGCAATCGCGTGACGGCCGCCGAGGAAGTGGTTAGCGCAACGAAGGAAGCAATCAAGTCAACCAAGATGACCGCTGACCGGAAGCAGTTGATGCTCAAGGAAAGCGAAAGCAAGATCGAGGCGACCGAAGGTAAGCTGAATGCCGCCCGGACGAACGACGAGTTCCAGATTTTCAAGGAACAAATCGCGGCCGCTCAAATGGCCAACAGCGTGATGTCGGACGAAATTCTCGAGGCACTGGAAAAGATTGACCAGTTGGAAGCGAAAGCGATCGAAGCCAACAAAGGTGTCGAGCGTGCTCAGGCCGATCTGGCGAAAGTTGAAGCCGAAGTCGAGCAGCAACGTGGGCAGTTAGAATCGGAAATCGCACGCGTGCTCGAAGAGTTAGAAGGCGTTGAGAAAGACATTCCTCCTGATATTCGAGCCGACTACAAACGCGTGGTGAAAACTAGGGGTGAGGAAGCACTATCCTCCGTCGTTAACGGCTATTGCACGCAGTGTAATGTACAGCTGCGAATCCAGACGGTTAGCGACTTGAAGCTTGGTAAGCCCGTGTTTTGCTCGTCGTGCGGGGCGTTTCTTTACTTCCCTGAATAGACGAAAAGCAATCGTTTACTGCCGATTTTTCGGCGTGTTATGCCCAATTAGGGTAATACGCTAGCGGTTGGCGGAAGCTGGCTTTACAAACGCCTCACATTTCAATAACAATAAAAAGAACAACACAAACAAGACCAACATGCGGCCTGACCCAGGTCGCGTTTTTTTTTCAGCTAGGGAGTTTCTGACATGTCGAGCATGGCCGATAGAATGCCCATGTCCCGTAAAGGGTACGAGAAGCTTAAGGCCGAGTTGCAGCATCTCGAAGACGTTGAAATGCCAGCAATCACGGAAAAGGTAGCTAACGCCCGTGCCGAAGGTGACCTGAAAGAAAACGCCGAGTACCACGGCTCGCGGGAAACTCAAGGCATGATCCAGGCTAAGATCAACCTGCTGAAATCCAAGCTGAGCAAAGCCCACATCATCGATCCGTCGTCGGTCGACACCTCCGTGATTGGCTTTTTCGCAACGATCACCGTGCGCGACGTCGACATGGACGAAGAAGAAGTCTATTCGCTGGTTGGTTCGGGCGAAGAGGACTTCATGAACAACAAGATCCTTGTTGACAGCCCGATGGCGCAGAAGCTGATCGGTAAGAAAGTTGGCGATGTCGTCGAGATTCCAGCACCGAAGGGCACCTATGAATTGGAAGTGCTGAAGATCGAATATAAGTTCGATGAAGACGAATAAATCGCACAGTTCAGAGCAAGCTTAAGCAAACGGCCTGGCAATTTGTCAGGCCGTTTTTGTTTGAGCACCATGTCGCCAGCGGATACGCTGTAGGAACTCCTTCTGATTTCCCACCTTTGCCTGGAGTTCTTTCGATGGCTTCCCGCCTCTCTCTGCTACTGCTGATGTTCTTGCCGCTTCTGGTCCATGCTGACGAGCCGCTGCCTCAAGCTAAGCCGATTCCGCAAATGCAGGTCTTGCCTTTGCCACACGATCAGATCTCGGTCACACGCAACGGTAAGGAGATATCGCGGTACCATTTCGCCCCCGATCTTGAGCGGCCGTTCCTCTATCCCATGGTAGGACCGTCGGGCAAAAGCTTGACCCGCATGGGGCATCCGCACGATCCGAATGGGCACAGCCATCACAACTCGGTTTGGGTGACGCATCACGACGTCAACGGTGTCGACTTTTGGGCCGATCCTTCTCCTGGCAAGATCAAGCATACCCGCATCGGTCAATTCGTCGATCGCGACGATCGTGCTGTGATACAGATGACAAACGCTTGGATTGATACCGAAAGTGACAAGCAACTACTCGAAGAATCACGTACGATGACGTTCGTTCCTTTGACGAACGATGAATGGTTGTTGGCGATCGACATTCAATTGACCGCGAAGAACGAACCCGTGACTTTCGGTGATACGCCATTTGGTCCGCTGGGAGTGCGTATGGCGAAAACGGTCGGCGTGCACGACGGCGGGGGAACGATTCGTAACAGTGAGGGACAAGTTGACGAGAAGGAAGTGTTCCGTAAGCCAGCCCGTTGGGTTGACTATTCGGGGCCGATCGCGCCGGCGACCAACGAGGGCATTACGCTGATGAATCACCGTGATAACCCAACCTTCCCGAGCGCGTTCCATGTGCGCAACGATGGTTGGATGGGGGCCACGATGTCGTATGAAAAACCGGTACAACTAAAACAAGGCGAGTCGCTTTTGCTGCGATATGGACTTTATGTGCATGCTGGAGTGGCTTCTCCCGAAAAAATCGAGCAAGCTTTTGCCGCCTACCACGAAGTTCCATTATTGCCTGCCAAGTAGAATCGGCGATAATCGTCCCCATTCCGGGGAGGTATCAATGCGATTGCAGACGAGCTCTCGTATTGAATTCATTAGTCAAAGGAGTTTGCGGCGATGTCCAACGATCAGTTCACGGTAGAAGACAGACGATCCTCTGGTGGCAGCGGCTGCACGACCATCGTCATTGGTTGTTTGGTGGTGTGTCTCGTTTTGGCAGGCGTCGCTTGCGGCGTCGGTTATTACTTCTACGCGACGACGAACTGGAACGCCGTGGCTGCTAACGTGGTCGAGCCTGGCATGAAGCAGATGATCGACGACACCGATCTGCCAGAAGAGCAGAAGGAAGGAATGAAAGCCCAGATCACTCGTTTGGCCGACGGAAGTCGCGATGGAAAGATCACCTTCGAGCAATTGAAGCAGGTGGGGGAGAAGATTATGAAGTCCCCAATGATCGCGGCGATTCCGGTAGAAGTTGCCCGGACCAAGTATATTGATCCTTCCGGACTGTCCGACGAAGAGAAAGCGAATGCCGTCAAACAGCTACAGCGCATCGCGCACGGTATGTTTGAAAAGAAGATTGACGAGAAAGAATTCGAGAAGCTCGTCGTAGGACGAATCGCCGATAAAAACTCCGACGGCAAGTTGGAGTTTCGTGAAAAGGTCTCTGACGAAGAGCTACGCCAATTCATCACGGCCTGTAAGGATCTGGCCGATTCAAAAGATATTCCAGATCAAAACTACGAGATCGATTTCGCCGCCGAAATGAAGAAGGCGGTTGATGAAGTTTTGGATGGCAAAAAGGAAGAAGTAAAGCCTGAGGTCGAAGCGACCAACTAGATTTCCTTTGGTGTTCAAGCAGCGGCTTAGTTGGCCGCTGCTTTCCGGCCGAAGCGTGATCCCCACCAGCGGGCAAACGCACCTGGTTGCCAATCGGCGTTGAAGTAAGCCAAGCTGTACGCGACCGGAATGACCAACAGCGTCAAGATCGTGGCAAATCCCAAACCGAAGATCACCGCCCCGGTCAGCGGCTGCCAGAATTCAGCTCCGCCGCTTAGGTTCAAGTACAGCGGCAGCAGCCCGCCAATCGTGGTTGCCGTGGTTAGCATCACCGGGCGCAAGCGATTGATACCTGCTTCAATGATCGCATCTTGAACGTTCAAGCCACGCTTTCTTGCTTGGTTGATGAAGTCGACCACCACAATCGCATCGTTCACCACAATGCCGGTGAGACTGACCAAGCCAATGAACGTGGCCAAACTAAACGGGAAGTCGCTGATAAACATGCCCGCGACCACCCCCACAAAGCTCAGCGGAACGGTTAGCATCACGATGAACGCCTGGCGAAAACTACCAAACTGGTAAACCAGGATCGCGAAGATCAACACCACGGCAATCGCCATCGAGGCCGTGAGATAGTTCATGTTCTTGGCCGTTTCTTCACTCTCACCCGTGAACTCGGCCCGTAATCCTTCCGAGGGTGTGCCGACGGTTCCGACGAAGGCCATATCCATGAAACTGATCGACGGATCGTTTACGGCACGGAAGCCAAGGGAGGGCAGAATTTCCTCCCGCAACCGCTCGAAGATCAGGTCGGTATCGGGATTGTCGACCACATCACACTTGGCGGTGACGGCTCGCTTTCGATCGTAACGATTCACCGCAAACAAGCTGGTCGTTCGATCAAGCTCAGCAAGTTGCCCAATCGTCGCCTTCTTCCCACTGGGGCTGGTCAGCATGATTCGTTCCAGTTGATCCTTGGATGCGCGATACTCATCCAAAGCTTGTAGACGCAGGGTGATATCTTCGTCCCCTAGATTCAGTTCGATCGTCGTGTCGCCGTTAATCGCCGTCTGAATCGCCTGAGCAACCTGGGCTTCGGTCATGCCATACAAGCCGACAATTTCCGGGAATGGCTCGACCACGATTTCTGGATTCAAATTGCGGTAGTCTGAGCGAACGTCGACTGCTTGTGGGATCTTATGAAGTGCTTCGGTTGTGTAGTCGGCTGCATAACCAAGTTGATCAAGATCGTCCCCAGTGAAGCGGACAGCCACCTTGGCACCACCAGGCGGGCCTTCCTCGACCTCTTTAATGGTGTAAGTCATGCCGGGGAACTGTTTGATAGTTTGATCGAATCGTTCTCGAAGCTCGGCTAGGATCGTTCGTTCGTGGCGTTCGCGATCTAAAGGAGAAAGCAATTCGACCATGATGGTGCCGAATTCCGGACCAACCGCTGGGTCGTTTTCCAAGCGACTAGCCAAACCTTCCGACGAACCGAGCGCCGAGACGAAATTCACCAACTCGCTATTTGGACGGGCTGCAAGTTCGCGGAGTGGTTCTTGAATCGCTTCTGCTGCGGCGATTGTTTGGTGGATACTGCTGCCCAAGGGAAGCTCGTACTTTACTTCAAACTGGCCACGATCGCTCGGTGGGAAGAACTCTTTCTCGACATGTACCATCATGAAGCCAGCCCAAACTAAGGCCAACACCGTACAGGCAACAATCGCCCAGCGAGTTTGCAGGCTCCAACGTAATGCGTAGATATACACCTTGGTGAAGAAGCCGAGGTTTGGGCGAATCCGGATCTCGGCGTCGTCGTGGGTTCGCGGAATCGCGGAGTGAACCGACTCGTCGGCGACCACTTCACTCGGTTTACGGCGTCCGTACCAGCGAGCCGCAACCACCGGGATAAAGAAGTGGTCGACCAAGATACTTCCAAACAGCGACACGCTCACCACCTGAGGCATCACCCGCATGAAATCCCCCATGATGCCGGGGACTAGCAGCATCGGAAGGTAAGCGGCGATCGTTGTCAGGTCGGCCATGATCACCGGAGTGCCAACCTCTTCGATACCAATCTTGGCGGCATCGACTGGATCTTCGCCACGTTCGATATGACGGTGAATGTTTTCCGCCACAATGATCGCACCGTCGACCACCATACCGAGCACCAAGATGAAGGCGAAGATCACCATGTTGGAGATCGGAATCCCCAAGGCATAAAGCGAAATCAATCCCACGGCCGAACTTAAAGGAATCGCGGTCAGCACCAGCAGCGAGATTCGCAGACCCATACTCCAGGCCAGGATCACCAATACCAGCATCGCTCCAAAGACAAAGCTGGAACCGAGCACACGGAACATGATCGAGATTTCGGCCGACGTGTCGCGCGTGATTGAGAACTTGATATTTGGATACTGTGGACGCAGTTCTTCGACTTTCTCTTTCACCGAAATCGCGGCAGCCAGAGTATTGATATCGGCTTCTTTGTTAACGATGATCGTCGCGCACGAATCGCTGTTGAGCAGGGCGACGTTGCGAAGTCGGCGGTACGTGTCTTCGACTTCGGCGACATCACCAATCTTGATCAGCTTGCCACCAGAGTTACTAATGATCGCATTGCGAATGTCATCGACACCCCGGAATTGGGTCTCATTGCGGACGCGGAAGTCGAACGTACCAGTATCGAGTTCACCAGCAGGCATCTCGGCATGAAAGTTCGCCAGGGCTTGGCGAAAATCGCCCAATGTCAAGCCATATTCCGCCGCTAAATCAACGTTCACATTGACATGAATCTCGCGCTCACGGCCGCCAAAGAGCTGCGTATTGGCGATTCCCGGGATGGTCTCAAGTTCCTCCTGAACTTCTTCGGCCAGCGTTTTCAGGGCTGCTTCGTCGAAACCTTGCGGAGCGGTCATATTGACGAGCATCAGTGGTGTGTTCTCGAAGTCGATATCGGTCACCGACGGCTGAACTTCGCGGGCAACGGGAAGATCGCGGCGGATTTCATCGACCAAATCCTTCACTTCACCGCGAGCCTGATCGGGATCGACGCCGTCCAGGAAGATAATCTGCGTGATGCTCGATCCACGCATGCTGGTCGAAGCGATGAAGTCGACGTTCTTTAGCTTCTGCAGCGCATCTTCAATCTTGCTGGTGATTTGTTCTTCAACTTCGACTGGCTGTGCCCCAGGGTAGGGGACGGCGACGAGAACAACCGCCTTAGAAATCGCAGGCGTACGCTGTACGGCGATATTCATGATCACCAGTGCGACGGCAAATAGGACAATCACCGTGCAAACAATCACGAACCGCGGCTGCTCGATCGCTCCGGCACTCATTTTCATGGGAAGTTGCTCCTAGCTCACTTTCCGGAGTTGTCGGTTTTCAGACGCGATACTTCTGTCATGGGACCCTGGTCGTTGGCAGGCGAGAACAATGGAGATTGTTTTTCGTTGACTGCTCCCATCACTTCCAAAGGCCGACCGTCGACCAGGCGATGTTGGCCTTGGACGACCAGCAGTTCGTAATTACCTGGGATCGAGGAAAGAATAAAGTGACGACCTTGCTCGATGTAGCGGGGGATCTCGACACGATGAGCGATCAGGTGTGGCACGTTCGCCAGGTCCATGCCAGCGAAGTCGATTTTGGTAGTGGGAGACTCCGGCGAAACAGCGGCGAAAAACAAATTTGCAGTCCGATCGTTGAAGACGACGCTCTCAACCGGAATCTGGTACCCTTCGATTTCACTGATGACAAAGTCAGCCTTGGCGACCAAACCGGGCTTTAGCAAACGATTCGGGTTATCGAGTAGAACCTCGACCTCGAACAATCCGTTACGGTCGCTCACCGTTTCCGCCATACGATACACGGTTCCTTCCAAAACGGAATCCCCTTCCAAATTGGACGAAGTGTCAAATCGTCGGACGTAGACCTTAAAGTCCGAGGCCGGATTCGGCGAGCTTGCTCGGTTGGAAGGTTCTACCTTGCGGCGTGTTTGATTGAACTGACGCTGCATGGCGATGATCCGAGATTCGGGCACACCGACGGTCAGCAAGACTTTGTCAACCTGAACGATCTCGAAGGCCGCTTGATGCATGTTGATCGATTCGCCCGCGTTGACTAATCGTTTCGAGATTACGCCATCTTCCGGTGCGATCAAGACGGCGTCTTCCAGGTTCTTTTCAGCAATGTCGCGCATCGCCTTGGCGACGGCCAGTTGCTGCATGGCCTGCTGAAAGGATGTTTCGGTAACGGCACCCGGGCTCCGCTTCTGCAAATTGGCGAGACGCTCGTATTCGGTTTGGGCGTTTTCGATGTTGGCGTTGGCTTCGTTGCGACGAGCCTGGAGGATCCGAGTATCGAGTTTCGCGAGCACCTGTCCCGCAGAAACACGATCGCCAATGTCCAGCATCTTGCCTTCGGGGGTGGTGCCAAGCGACTCGATCCGCCCGGCTTGCTGGAATGCAAGCGAGAAGCTTTCCAGTGGCTCGATGGTACCAGCGTAGGTGTCGAGAATCTCGATTGGCTGTCGATGCAACGGCATCAATGTGACAGGTGCCAGAGATTCGCTGCCTGAAGTGGGAACGGTGGTCTCGCCGGTTTCTTTTTGGGGGGCACTAAAATGGTTGCGCCCGCCACTGACGTACATGACAGCCAGGGCAAAGATGGTGACGATGATGAGACCAACGAATTTTCCAATCCGCCGTTTCATGAATTTTCCGCGCGTTGAAATGATAAGGTTTCTTCCCGCCGATTTGCCTCAAGACTAGCTCGATAGGAAGGTAATGGACTAGCAATTTTGGTAGATCGTATTTTAGGAAACGATCGGTGACAAGATAAATTGGACGGATCGTCCATTTTACTCGTCAGTAACACCATGGGCGACTAAGAGTTGTACCAACGAATCAGGCGAAACGTTTCGGATTAACAACTTCTTTTGCGAGGAAGTTTCCCCGGAAAGGATCTCAAGCTGCGAACCGCGAAGCTTAAACATTTTGCGCAAAAGGGTAATAATCGCCTTATTCGCTTTCCCTTTCTCAGCCACCTCAGTGACACAGACTTTCAAGGCTCCAGCTTGCAAACCGCGGAGTTCGGCCTTGCGAGCACCGGGTTGCGCTTTGATTTCCAAAACGCAACCCAGTTCGTGCGGCTGAACGTTGACGTTCACGCAATACCCTCGAAAAGTATGGAACCCACTCTCACCATCGTGGCACCTTCACGAATTGCCAAGTCAAAATCATGACTCATTCCCATCGAAAGCTCGTCGAGCGAGATTTCATCCGGGCAGTTTTCACGCAGCTTGTCGCGTAACTGACGCAATGCCGCGAAATCCTTTTGAGCTTGGGTTCGACCTCCTTCAAGCGAAGCCATGCCCATTAAGCCCACAATCTTCAGCTGTTTCAACGCGGCAATTTGTCGCAGTGCAGGCTCGATATCCACGGGCGGGAAGCCATGTTTGGCAGAGTCGCCAGAAATATTGACTTCGATCAGCGTCGAAAGCGGAGCTTCACCTGTCCAATCGTCGTTTGCTGCTCTTAGCAAACGCAAGCTATCTCCGGAGTGCAGCACGGATAAAAGCGGAATGGTTCGCTTCGTTTTGTTGCGCTGCAAATGACCGATCATGTGCCACCGCGGCGAGAAACTGGCCAAGGCTTCTGCTTTCGTCCAAAGTTGCTGCGGACGGCTTTCCCCCAGGTCTTGGCAGCCCAATTCGAGGAGAGCTTGGGTCGTTTCGATATCAACGTATTTCGTTACGCCGATCAGGCGTACCGCGTCCGCCTGGCGACCAGATGCCGCGGCGGCTTCTGCCAAGGTTTGCCGTACGCGGTCGAGATTTTCGCGTAATCGAGTCTGCATGGGAGGATCGCTGGTGTTCAGGAAGCTTGGACTTCCAGAAGTTTCTCGATGTCGCCGTTTTCGTCAAGCCGAGCCACGACGGCCTCGGAAATCAAATTCACACCCAGGAACGTGCGACTGGCCTTTTCGGTGAGGGACCGATAGAAGACCCAATGGCCATTGGCAGTCTGCACGCGGTAGGCAACCGCACGATCTCGCGGCTGGATAACCAGTTTTTCGGCCACGGTTAATTGTCGCCAGGTAAGCGGTTTACCTTGGCCCTTCTTCGCCAAGTCGAAGAACATTGGGGCCACCAACGCCTTGCCACTACCGGTCTGACGTAACGTGAGTTTGTCTTCGACCATACCGAACTTGCCCAGCGAAGAGTCACTTTGCCATTCGTTGATACCGACGGGAAGCAAGGTTGCTTTCGATTTGGGTAAATCGAGGAACACTTCGTTCGTCTCTTCCGCCAAACCAATCTGGGCTTGTGGTGTGAGAGGTGGATGGGCTTGGTATTCAATCTTTTGAGCTGGGTCGGTTAGCAAGACCGAATCCATCGCCCAGAGGAAGTCGTCTTCACGAGCCATGAAAAAGAGCCGCTGTAGGCGAACCCCTTCAGTCCACTCTTGCTCAAGTTCCAGGTAATCGCCGTCGTCATCCGCCAGCCAGCCGACTTGTTCCCAGTTGCTGGTCGGCGACAGGACGAAGCCGTCGACGGTGATCTTGGTGTCCCATGCTCCGCTTAGGAGGACGTCTTCACGCGATTCGAGTTCGACGATTAGCGGTTCTAGGTCGTGTCGAACGGCAAAGCGAGGACTGGTCCGGTGCCAATCGGCACGCAGGTACGCGAACTCGCTCCAGGTTGATTCATAGCTGGGGTAGGGAAGCTGCCACTCGGACGCTTTCCCTTTGGCATTGGGAAGTGTCAGATGGGCAATGACGTCATCTTCTTCGTCTTTGCCTTGGGCTAATGCGGTATGGTATAGGTGCTTGTTGTAAACCCCTGAGAGACCGGAGGCCAGCGTTTGAGTTCCGTCGGCTCGGGTAAACCGCAATAAATGGCGAACCGTCCATTGATACTGCGTATACGCATCGGACGAAAGCTTCCAGCCGTCGGTTGCTTGGATCATCGCTTGACTACGCGTCCAACATGCCAACAACGCACGCAGGTGCAGTAACTGGTCTACTTTTACCAGGCCTTCGCCGTCGGTCAGCGATTGCATCCCTTCATCAATTACCTGAACTGCTGCTTTGCCTAGATCGCGGCAGGCTTTCAGTTCGGGGAAGATGTACGCAAGGGTCAGAGGTAACTCGCCGGCGAGTCCTTGTTCGAAGATCTTCTTCTCGAAATTGGTGGAGGTCGCATCGATTGCGTGGCTCATGACCTTGTCGAGAATTCGCCACCACAAGTCGGCATCCAGCACCGAGGTCAACTGTGGCAAGGCATGGGTGCATGCCAACAATTCGAGCACCAAATTGCGTTCGGCAATTCGACGATCAAGGCTTCCCAGCCAAGCTTCCAATTCATCGGCCAGCTTAGCGGTTGGTTTGGTTCGTCCTGAGGCAACCTCTCCCAGCTTTTCCAACAGCGGGATTGTGCAGCTATCGATCACTTCATCGGCGAATAGCGCCCAGGCGAATGGAGATGACTTCTTACCAGAAACCAGACTTTGTAATGGTGCCACATCCTTTCGGGCTGCAAGGTAACTACTCCACTGTTGCCAATCGCGACAATCAGCCTCTTTAGGGGCTGTCTTGGCAAGCTTTACCCAAGCCGGAAGTTTTGTTTTGTGGGTGGCTGGGGCGTCTTGGGATTGGGAGCTAGTATCCGTGGCCATGGCTTCCATCGAGCAAGAGTTTGTTAGAATAGGTCCATCGTGATCGCCGCATGCGGAATGCCTGTCAAAGGGGAGCATGCTGGCTTGATCATCTTAGCAATATGGGCTGACTTTGACGCCCCCCGGTTACCGTTTTCCGCCGAGAAATGCCATGCCCGCGTCTAGCCTCCTGTCGAGCGTTGTTCGTTGCCTTTTTCTAACCCTCATGTTAACGGTTTGCCTCTTACCGATCACGACGGTTAACGCTCAAGAGGAAGAAGAAAAGGAAGCTTCGCCCGCCGAGACAAAGCCGGCGGAAGCCGAAACTCCGATGGTAAACCCTGAGGATGTGAAGCTACAGGAATCCAACGGGATTCGTAAGCTCATGCCAAATATGCCGGTCTGGATCGACACCAAGCGGAAGATGGTGATCATGGACGGCGAAGTCTGCCTTCGTAAGGGGTCGCTGGAAATGTTTGCCTGTTTAAGGGGAACGAAGGAACACGAGTCGATTGTGGCGGTGCCGGTTGACGCCTATGTGGTGCATGCTGCCTTGCTGGGAATTGGTGCGAAACAGGGCGAGCCAGTCTCGTTTGATCCAGAGTACACTCCCCCGTCTGGTGATGTCATCGACGTGCTTGTTCAGTGGACCGACGACAAAAAGAAGTTGCAATCGGTTCGAGCTCAGCAGTGGGTGCGTGAAGCACAAGGAAAGAAAGAGATGGCTTACAACTGGGTATTTCCAGGCAGTTATTTCTGGAAGGATATTCCTTTAGAAGAGATCCAGAAGGCGAAAAAGGAAGGCATCGATCCGGATACCTTGCCTGGCAAACAGGTATACGCGGCGGAAGGAGGCGAGCTAATCTGTGTGAGTAACTTCCGTTCTTCCATGCTTGACCTGCCCGTGCCTAGCACCGATGCGAATAACAATCTTTGGTTCGAGGCCAACACCGAAAAGATTCCACCGGAAGGAACCAAGGTTCGAATCTTCTTGATCCCGAATAAGGGAAAAACGGCCAAGCTCGAGGCGGCTCAAAAGGCGAAAGCAGCAGAAAACCTCAAGCGGGCCCCGATGAAGGAAGAAAACAAAGAAGCGCCAGAGTCGTAAGCTTAGCAGCCTGTTGAATTTCTCAGATCGGCTACTTAATTGAGATTGGGGCGATTGCGGCGTTGTGAATTCCTCGACATATCTAGTGGATATGCCTGCGGACTCACGTCTTGCCCTCGCTCCAATCTCAATGACTCGCTACCGAAGCAGAAAATCAACAGACTGCTAGACGACCATGAAGCTTTCATAAATGATCGCGACGACGGTCGCCGCTGCGTTGAGGATGGTAAGCAGCGAGATCCAAAATGCACAGTGGGTTTGCCAGGCACCATCTCCCGAGAGCTGACCCATGCGAATTGCCTTCAAGTCAGCTACGGCGTAGGCGAGCGCAACGGGAGCGATGATCAGAGACACGACCCACCCGAAAAGTCCCAATAGTCCGCTGGCAATGGGCCAAAAGAAGCGAGTCATGGGCATTGCACTTGCGAAGAAGGCAACTAGCGACGAAAGCAAAAGCACGATGCCCCGCGAGTTCGCCTCGGTTTCGTACGCGCCACGATAATCGGCAGGCGCGTTGACGTCCGCTTCTTTTCCTTCTTCCGCCAACTCGTCCCGGAATGGATTTCCCCCTTCGGCCAAATCAGGCTTCTTCAAGTCGTCCATTCTCAAAGGACGATTGGAGTTGGAAGAGGTCATGTCGGCTTCCCGTCAGACGGAAGAAGGATGAATAGCCATTACGCAAACCGCTATGGCTGGTAGCGTGACTAATCCAGCTTACCAATTCGGCAATGCTTTAGCATCTCTTCAGCCGTGCTGATATAGCTGGTATAGAACGGACCAAACTCGGCGTACCGGGCACTCGCTTCATCGAATCGCATCTTGTAGACAATGTCTTTTAAGTACTCCGGATTGCGTGCCCAGAGCGTGACACCCCATTCCCAGTCGTCCAGGCCAACACTGACCGTGATCAACTGCGAAACTTTTCCCGCGAACTGCATCCCGCTTTGAGCATGCTCGGCCATCAACGCATTTCGTGCGGAGAAAGGGAGCGTGAACCAGTTTTCACCGACTTTACGCTTCTTGTTCATCGGGTAGAAGCAAGTCGCCGGGTAAGGAGGGAAGTCTGGTGTCAGACGCTGATTATTCATCATCGGCAAACGCTTGGCGTAGGCATTGACCTTGGCCTCGAACGAAGGCGAGTCCTTCTCTTCCCCCTCGCGAATCAAACGTTCGGCGAACTGTTCAATTGAAGGAACATATTCCGAGATTTCGGTGACCGAAACAAAGGAATACGTCGGTGTGATCGCCGCGCCGAACTTACTGGCCAATAGTTTCTGATGAACCATATCGATCACCAATGGATTTGGGTCCATTAGCATCAAGGCGAAATCGGCTTTGTGCCCGCTGACGATCGAAACCTGAAGCCGCTGCGGATTACCTTCCGCTTCCGGATTGAGAATCGCGATGATCTCTTGGCAGCCGTCAGCGAGTTCTTCCGGCGAGAATCCTAAAAGAAGGGCCCGATCGAACGAGTAATAGAAATGACCGCAGTGCCAACCCTCGGTCGGGATAATAGAGGGTTCAGGAAGTGGGGCGGAACCGGGACGACCGTGGCTCATGGAACTGACTTCTTACAAGAGGGCGAAACATGACAACTGAAACATTCAGTCTATCAAATCGCGCGGTCCGGTCGAAGTAGCCCGAGTTGTGAGAGCAGGCGAAGCAGAACGAAGAGAATATTAACCACGGATTTAACGGCGATTCGCTTCCAAATATCCGTGCCCATCCGTGGTTACAAATTGTTCCGATCGGTCAGGCAATCATCGCTTCGTTGTTGAATTTACGGAAGCATCGTCCAGGTCGTGGCAGAGGCGTTCGAACGATTCTCGGGTGAGATGGATTTCGTCCTGTTCTCGATCACCTCCAGCGGCTGCATAACGTTCGATCGAGACGCCGCTGTGATCGACGTTCATTTCATAATAACGCCGCGTATCGCCGTCGCTGCTTGGTTTTTGCGAGCGGATTTGAATCTGACGTCCGGATGGATCACGTTCGATGATCGCCAGCGGTTCCAACAAGTAGTCGACACGGCGAACCAGGTTTTCCGCAACGTCCGTTGCTTCTTCATGAGACTTGACCTCGTTGAATCGGTAATCGATTTGTCGAGCCGAAACGCCCACCTTTTCGACCGTCAGGTCGGTAGCCGTGACCTTTCCCTGGTTTAGCGCCGTTTCGAACTTCCTGTTCGGCGCTGGATGGTTATCCAGCGATTGTCTTAGTCCGTGAGACACGATGTTTCTCCTTTTGGGAAGTATGAATGATAAAAACAAGGAGAAGAGGGTTTGCCACCGAGGACACGATGATCACCGAAGAGCAGCGGGAGGTTTTAACCACCGATTACACCGATAAGCATGGATGCTTTCTTCCTGATTTGCTTCACGTATTCGGGATCAGTGGTTGCTCTGACTAGACTCTTCCGTTCACGGGGTGTCCTCTGTGGCTAAACATCTTCTTTCAATCAACTAGCTCGTTTCGAGTTTGACGCATTCGTGATGCGTTCCATCCCAGCTCAGCACGACTTCTTGCTCATCGAGAATGGTATGGATGTGGACTGGACGCTTCCAAAGCGTGAACAAGTTGGTAAGCGTATCGCGGGCATAGTCCATTTTCAGTTCAATGCCTTGATGGCGGTGGGTCAGCAGCATCTCGCCGCGGTTCTTGTAGTTGCCATCGGTGACGAAGATCTCGGGGCGGCCCATGTTGGTTAAACTGAACAGAAGTTGCTGTTTGACCTTGGGGAATTCGCGGCTTTCAATCTCGTAGTATTCGGTTGTTTCGTTGTAACCGAACTGGAACATCTTGTAACGGCGACAGAAATCGAGCGTGAAGAACTCGTCGATGAAGGTCAGGTCGTTATGGATTCGGCGGACCTCGAAGATCTTTTCACGTCCGAGGCCGACATCGGTATTCCAGTTCTGGCGTTCGTAAAAGTCATCGCAGTCGTCGTAATCTTGGCCGAAGCAGCCACGGTTCCAGCGATCTTCGATATCTCGTAGAAGTTCGAGTCCCAGCTTGTACGGGTTCAAGCGAGTGGGGCTCGAGGCTAACGTGCCGGAGGTATGGTCGGCGTAGTTTATGACTTCCGACGCGGTCAGTCCATGCCGAGTCATAATGGTGGAATGCCAGTAAGTAGCCCACCCTTCGTTCATGATCTTCGTTTGCCCTTGCGGGGCGAAGTAATAGGCTTCGTCGCGAATCATTGACAGCACATCTAACTGCCAAGGACGCAGCGGAGCATAGTTCAATAAGAACTGCATCACATCTTTGGTCGGTTCATCCGGCACCGGGATCGCTCGGGCTGGCCGTGGTGATTCTTCCGCATCGTTCGCTTTCTTGCGGGGATTGATGAAGTTATCCATGTATCCCTTGGCGGGAAGTCGAAAGCTGGGAGCGGATTCTGGCTGGGCGTCCTCGTCAGTGTGAGCGTGGAACTTATAGCGATCTTCCGAGCGTGACCGCTGAATGAAGGGAGAGTGAATGTCGATCAGGTCTTCGATGCTTAAGCAGGCGTCGATAAAGTTCTCGACTTCCTCGACACCGAAGCGATTCATGTAGCGGCGAATACGATTTCCGTGGTTGGCCATCTGATCGATCATCTTGCGATCGGTCTTACTGAACCATTGGTTGCACTTAAAGAAATCGCAATGGCCGTACACATGAGCCATGACCAGCTTGTGATCGGCGTACATATTGCTGGAAAGCAGGTACGCATAACATGGGTCGTTGTTGATCACCAGCTCGTAGATTTTCTGAAGACCGTAGTGGTAACCTTTCGAGAGGCGTTCGTACTCCATGCCGAAACGCCAATGGGGATACCGAGTTGGAAAACCACCCATCGCCGCGATCGCGTTCAATTGGTCGACATCGACCAGTTCGAAGATCGTGGGGAAGAAGTCCAAGCCGTAATCGAGCGCGTGTTGCTCGATTTCGATTTGCACTTCTGCCAGTTCCTCGGGCAGATTCGCGAAACTTCGATGCGTGATGGGCATGGATTTCCTCCCTCGCCTAGCTCGATGGTTGATCGAGATCCTGGACCTCGAACTTGCTTTCCGAAAGCGAACTGATCACATCCCACAGTCTTGGGAAGTCGTGACGCAATTGTGTTTTCGCGCGTTGGATTGCTTCGGCCGCCGTCTGGCAAACCACCGTAACCTGATTGTGCCCCACGCGTACCAAGTAGCGATGTGGCATGACGGAATCAAAATCAGCTGTCGACATAAACCGTTACCTTAAGATGAAGAACCTCACTTACCTTTACCTAGGAAGAGCTTGATGGAGTCGTAAATCGCATCTTTGTCCTCAATGTGGGACAAGATGAGGGTTTCGTGGTTCTTGCCAAATTGATTAGCAAGCGATTTCATATACTCGCCACTCCCGTAGGGGCTCTCGACTTGTCCGTAACAAAACAAGTTACAGACCGGGATCAGCGAATTTTCCAGTACCCGCATGCAGGCTTTGTTGTCTTCTCCCCAGTTGTCGCCGTCGGAGAACTGGAAGCAGTAAATGTTCCATTCCGACGTGGGGAATTCTTTCTCTAAGATGCCTTGCACCACTTTGTAAGCAGAACTAATCCGCGTGCCGCCGCTCTCGCGGGTGTGGTAGAAGGTATGCTCGTCGACTTCTTTGGCACTGGCATCATGGATGACATAACGAGTTTCGACGCCGTTATATTGGCTGCGGAGCCAGGTATCGATCCAGAATGCTTCGGTCCGGACGATATCTTTCTGGTCGTCGGTCATCGAGCCAGAGACATCCATCACGTAGATCACGGCGGCGTTCGCTTCTGGTTGGGGGATGCTGGTCCAACTGCGATAACGCGTATCTTCCCGCACCGGTACGATGACGGGATTCTTGGGGTTGTAGATGCCTGAGGCGATTTGCCTGCGTAATGCCTTGACATAGGTACGTCGGAAATGTCGTAGCGATTCGGGGCCGGTCGATCGAATGCTGTCGTACCGATTTTTATATTGCGAGATGTTCGCATCCCCTTTCGGCTCGATCTTGGGGAGTTCTAGCTCATCGCCAAGCATCGCGGCGAGTTCTTCGAGCGGGACGTCGACTTCCAGCATGTGCTTGCCCGGCTCGCTCCCAGCTTGCCCAGCACCGTCACCATCATCTCCTTTACCCACTGGATCGCCTGGCTCACCATCACCTTGGCCGACGCCACCTTTGTTTTTGCCGTAACGAAAGTGAGGTACATCCATGCTGGGGACCGGGATGCTAACGAGATCTTTCCCCTTGCGCCCGATCATCTCGCCGTGCGTGATGTACTTACGAAGATTATCACGGACCCTACCTCGCACGATTTCGCGGAAGCGGTGGACGTCGCGATCAATCTTCAGCCCCATGGCACGATCTCCTTGCGCGGGCAATATCGGAAAGTTGGAAATAGGACGGGCGATCATTGTCGAAGGCCCGTTGTCCGATAACGGGTGCCATGCTCTCGTCTTCATGGACGGCTGTGTCGCTTGCTTGGCCCTGACAGGGAAAGCAGCATACAGCAACTACCAAGCGAGGACGTTCGCATGGCACCTCGTTGTGAGTGGTTGTGGCAGCTTGCTATTCGGTCACATCTCCTCGAGCGAAGATGCTGGCGACGTAATTGAGCACGTCGGTCGCGCTCTCTTCGTCGTAACCGTGGTCGCGGATGAGTCGTTGCTTGACCACGTCGATTTTCTCTTGCGTTTCCTGGTCGATGACACTGGAGACGAGACTAGTGAGCTTGATCGAGTCTTTCTGGTCTTCGAACAACTTCAACTGGAGAGCTTTGTATAACCGTTCGTTCGTCTTGAAATCGAACTTCTTACCATCGATTGACAAAGCACCGATGTAGTTCATGATCTCACGGCGGAAGTCGTCTTTACGGCTCTCGGGAATGTCTATCTTTTCTTCAATCGATCGCATCAAACGATCATCTGGTTCTTCGTACTGCCCAGTGAACTTGTTCTTCACACGCTCACGCTGGGTGTACGCTTTGACGTTATCGATGTAGTTGGCACAGAGTCGCATCATCGCGTCTTCGTCTGCGGCGATGGCGCGTTGGACTTCGTTCTTGACGATGTTCTCGTATTCTTCCTTGACCACCTCGAGCAGTTGGCGATAGTGATCGCGCTGGTCTTCGCTGGTGATCAACGAATGGTTGCCGAGACCCGACTCGAGCTCGTTCAACACCATGAATGGGTTGATCGAAGTCGCGTCGGGATGTGCCACGAGTGCGTTGGAAATCTTGTCTTGGACATAACGAGGCGAGATGCCCAACATCCCTTCCCGTTTGGCTTGAGACTTGAGTTCCTTGATGTTCTCTTCGGTGAAACCAGGCAGTGATTTGCCGTCATAAAGCTTCAGCTTTTGCATCAACGTCAGGCTGGCATTCTTTGGTTCTTCTAACCGAGTTAGGACTGCCCACATTGCGGCCATTTCGATGGTATGCGGGGCAATGTGCTTCCCTTTGACCTTTTGGTTGTTGTAATCCTTTTCGTAGATCTTTACTTCATTGGAGAGCTTGGTAACGTATGGCACGTCAATCTTAACGGTACGATCTCGCAAGGCTTCCATAAACTCGTTGTTCTGAAGTCGACGATACTCCGGTTCGTTCGTATGACCGAGGATCACCTCGTCGATGTCGGTCTGAGCGAACTTCTTTGGTTTCACCTTGTGTTCCTGGCTGGCACCTAGCAGGTCGTACAGGAACGCGACGTCCAACTTCAACACTTCGATGAACTCGATGATGCCACGGTTGGCGACGTTGAATTCACCGTCGAAGTTAAATGCACGTGGGTCACTATCTGTGCCGTACTCGGCGATCTTGCGATAGTTGATGTCGCCGGTGAGTTCCGTCGAATCTTGGTTCTTCTCGTCCTTTGGTTGGAAGGTACCGATACCGATACGATCCTTTTCGCTGAGAAGGATACGGCGGACGTGCACGTCCTGAATCACTTTCGTCCAATCACCACCATGTCGTGCCAGGCTGTCCATGTACATGAACCGGCAGAAGGGGCAGAGTTCGCCGGAGATGCTGAGGGGGTACTCACTCTGTTTTGCTGGATTGGTTAGTTGTGCTGCGATATCAGCCCGGAACTCTTCTGGAATTAGATGCAGCGGCTCTTCATTCATCGGGCACCAGTGAACGGCAGACATGTCGTCCGGCTTGTGGGGATCAATCCAGCCCAGCGAGTAAATGGCACCTTCATCTGTGGCGGAGTACCGTTCGAGCCCTTTCTTGAGCAAGCGAGCCATGGTGCTTTTGCTGCTACCGACCGGTCCATGTAAGAGAAGTACACGCTTCTCGATTCCATAACCGTGGGCGGCACTTTTCAATGCGTTGACCAGCGAGACCTGGGCGTCTTCAAGGCCGAAGATCGCATCGCGACCACCATCCAGCGGATCGTCGAAGAAGCGATAATGAACCTTCTTCTCACGCGATACTTCGTACGTATCGATCCCGTAGGAAAGGATCATGTCGTAGCAACGCTGAAAGGCATTTCGCGTGATGGCGGGATGTTCCGCAATGAGATCGAGGTACGCCTCGAACGTTCCCTGCCAGTTCTTTTTGCGAAACTGATCCAGGTTCTGGCGTTCTGCCAGGAAAGAAACGATTTCACGACCGCCGGCCATATTGCTGATCCCTCCTGAGTTTGGTTACCGAGTCCAACTCGGTAGACCTGAATTAGGAATGAGACCGCGACCAAGATCGATAGCCAATCTTGGCCACGAAAGCTCTAGGGGATGGGGCAGTTGGGTCTTGTATGACGAATTCTGCGATTCTTGCCAAGTCGTATCTTACTTGCTTATTCTCTCGGTCCGCGCATGCGCACGCAACATCTCGGATAAAAGGTTGCCAAACGCCGAGCGCGATTGAGAAAGAACGTCGCGAAGAAAGAACAAATGGGAAGAATTTGCGTCGGATCGGCTACAAGATCACTTTGCCTTCCCTTCATTGAAGTATCGACCGAAGGGTGAATATAAGCAATAGAAAGATTGGATCGAATTTTGAAAGGCTGCGGCTTGTGAAAAATGGCACTAGTTGTAACTAGGCAATTAGCTTCGCTTTCGGTGCGATTGTCAGACAGAAATCGGATGCCCGTATTTTTTTCAAAATAGAGAAGTTTGCGCGCGATAGAAGCAAACCAAATGGTGTTAGTGATCAGAAATTGGCCAGAAAACGCGATATCGTACGTCTTAGGGCGATCGGTAGAAAGTAATCGCAAGATATCGCTTTGCAACGTCCAAATCAGCGTGATTGAGCGAAGTGATTTCGCCCAAATTCCACAGCTTAACTTGATCGGAGCATCGGCGAATGCGCTCCCACATCTCAGCCGATCGTGCGCTTAACGAACGAGTTGCAACTAACCCAATACCTTCCGGACCGCTTCGAGCAGTCGATCCATCGGGAAAGGTTTGCGGATGTAGTCATCAACGCCCAGCATCTCAGCGTAAGCCTTATGGCGATTGCCTTCGTTGCCGGTGACCATGATCACCTTGGTCGGCACGCGGTTGGTCTGTCGCAATTTCTCTAGCACGAGGAAGCCGCTGCGCTTAGGCATCATCATGTCTAGGACAATCAAATCAGGATCGTCTCGTTCGGCCAAGGCGAGACCTTGATTGCCGTCACGGGCAACCAGCACACGATATCCGTTCCCCTCGAGAGCGAAACGCATGGTTTCAACGATTTCGGTATCGTCGTCCACCAGCAGAATGGTCTTCTGATCGGCCGTCTTGGCTTCCTTTTCGCTCATTACGAGTGGCTGCTTTGTGAAAAGAGAGTTGTCGAAGCGAATACGTTGTCCATCGGTAATTTTATACTACTACTCGATTTAGCACCCAATCGCAACGGTAGGCAACCGATTTCGGCAGTGCCTCGGGGCACACGTAAGGTTCCTAATCCGCAGGGTTTACCTACATCGGTGGGGAAATGGAGCGTTCTCCCAATCGATCGCGAATTAGGAGCTTCAGTGGGAGCGGTTGTCTCAAGCACTTTCGCGACGCTTTGATGCAAGGAATGCGGAGTCTGTTTTTACCTGCAAATCAATTAAGAACGGAGTTTCCAGGGTCAGTCATACTGCACTGGCGTTAGAAAATACTGGGAAAGGAAAATAAAAGATGAAGCTGCCGTCCGATCGGGGTATCATGAGTCGCTCAATACTCAGGCAGTAGATTTTGGGGGATTTATTTCCCCTGTCAGCGAAAGGACTTATACATGCGGCAACTCAATCCATTGGTGTGGGCGGCAGGACTTATTGTGGTTGTGCTGTTCGGTTCAGATACCTCAGAGTGCGCCGAGTCAACAACGGAAGTTGCTCGCATGGCTCGGGAAGTCCTTGATCCAATTGAGAACCCAGTCAAATTTCATTTCGAGAAGATCGCTGACATTCCTTTGAAAGAATTCGGTGTCGTTGCGCAATCGCCAGCAAATGGCGGACGACTACTGTTTTGCCAAACTGAATCAGAAGATGTGTTTCTGTGGGACGTTGAGAATCGCAAGAAGTTGTGGACTCTCTTACGGAAAGACATGCCAGAGAATGTTCGCTCGATTGCTATATCGCCGGACGGTGCGCATGCCGCGATTGGATACAACGCCGGCAAGGTGGCCGTGCTGGATGGAAAGACGGGGGAAGTTCTCATCACTCATCAATTGCGAGACTTAGCTGTAATTACCGTCGGGTTCACATACGACGGAAGCCAGGTTTTTGGCGCTGACATGGAAGGCTTCTCTTTCATTACACCTCTACTTCAGAGGACTACGAAGATCGATCCTGGTATCGATACCAAAATCATCAAACATGTTCTGATGGCTGCGACTAGCAACAATCGGTGGTGGAAAGTGCTCAACATGCGCGATAGGCCAGAAATTCACCAATTCAGCTCAGAAGGTCCACTCGATGAAAGTGACTCTCCCATTCGCGCTGGCTATACATTTGGTTGGATGAAATCGGGCCCCAATTACATCATGCTGCTAGATGCGGCATCGAAATATTGGATTCGAAGGGTGGAGACTGGCCCAAACGGGGAGACTTTCAAGACGATGCCGCTTGAGCAAAGAGGTGGCATCGCCATGGCCTTCGATCGCTCTGGCGAGACGTTTTGGCGGATGGACCGCGAATCCTTAGAAGTTTACGACACGAAGACTGATGAAAGAGTAGCAAACGCGACATGGATGGAGGTTATTTATCCCGGTACCGTGTGTTATCTGTTTCCCGACGAGGAACGTATGCTGGTCACTTGTAAGGGGGACAATGCTTCGCTCTGGCAACTCACCGGTGACCGAATGGGGATAATCGAGGGGACGAAAAGTCGCGTAAACGAACTCATCGCCGAAGAGCGTTTCGACGTGATTGAAGAAATTGCCCGGCGTTGGAATGGGCAGATCGATCATTTTCGGTACAGTTCTCACGAGACTCCAACTTCGTATCTGATCGACGAATTGGTCACTTACGAAGAGGTTGATCTGCCCAAGGAAGAACGTAACTCGCGTTACTTAGACTGGATCGCGAGCCATGCCGAGGATTGTCAGTTCATGCGTTTGGTGATGTTTCATGTCTACTATCGAACTGCCTATCTGCATCGAGGTAACGGGCCGGCCTCAACTGTTACCGAGAAAGGTGCCGTCAAGTATGAGGACTACATGAAACGGGCCTGGGAGGTTCTTGAGCCGATCTTCGATCAAGAGGACGTTCCAGCGGAAGCTTACACCTGTGCCATTATGGCCGGCAAGAATTTTCAATGGGAGCCTGCCGTAATCGAAAGTTATCTCCGCGCTTCTGCCGCCAAGTGGCCAAAATATCATCGCACCTACTCCGAGGAAGCAGTGGCAAGGTTACCTCGCTGGGGAGGAGAGCCAGGGGATACGGCTCGGTTCGCTAGTAAAATGGCGGAAAACGTGGGTGGAGACGAAGGAGATATCCTTTACGCTCAAATCTTTCGTTACGTTTCGAGATACACGAGTGTCACGGAAATCCTTAAAGATCCTGCTTGTGATCACGAGCGTTTTTTACGGGGGATGTTTTTGCTGGGGCAGCAGAAGTCCAACCATAACGCATTAAATCTTGGAATTTTTGCCTCCAATGTATTGAATGATGCAGCGATGGCACGCAAATTCGCTGACAAGTTTCTCGAGTTGGATGTAAAGCCAAGTTCAGAGATCTGGCCGAGGAAATTCGAGTTAATCGATAAAGCGATCGCCGATGCAAGGAAAGCAAAGTTCGAGGCAATGGCAAAATAGGAAGATTCAAAGAAGGATTTATGACCGCCAAAAGGAAGGTAGGCTCGTCGAAGGAAGCATCCAACAAGCCTGACCATTCAAATGAGACAATCATCGCTCCCGATCTTCCCTATCGCCCGTCCGATCCCCCTGATTATCGACCGCGGATTGGGCTAATCGGCTGTGGCGGAATCACAGGGCAACATCTCAACGCTTACCGAAACGCAAAGTACGATATCGCAGCGTTGTGCGATGTGATTCGTAGCAATGCTGAGAAGCGTCAGCAGGAATACTTTCCTGAGGCCGACATCTACACTGATTTCCGCGACCTTCTTGCCCGCGACGATATTGAGGTGGTTGATATTACAACTCACCCGGAGGTCCGGCCACCGCTGATTGAAGCGGCACTCAATGCTGGAAAGCATGTCTTAAGTCAGAAGCCGTTTGTGCTGGATCTCGACGTCGGGCGGCAATTGGTTGCTTTGGCGGACGAAAAGAAGCGACTGCTCGCGGTGAACCAGAATGCCCGCTGGGCTCCTCACTTCAGTTATGCGCGTGAGGCTTATCGAACTGGTCTACTAGGGCGACTTCATGGTGTCCACGTTTCCAAACGTTGGGATCATCGTTGGGTCGCTGGGACACCGTTCGAGAACATCAAACACTTGCTTCTTTACGACTTCGCAATCCATGCGTTCGACTTCGTTAACTATCTGCTTGACGGTGAGAACCCGCAGAAAGTCTTCGCTTCAACCACACGCACCAGCGATCAAACGCTAATGCCGCCACTGTCAGCGAACGTAACGATTCTCTACCCGCACACCCAAGTCACGCTCACCTACGATGCAGCCACACCGTATGGCCAACAGGAAAGTACTTATCTGGCGGGCAATGAAGGAAGCATTTTTAGCACCGGTCCGCACGAGCGAGAGCAAACGCTTACGCTTTCCACCAAACAAGGAATTGCCCAGCCGAAACTCGAAGGATGCTGGTTCCCCGATGGCTTTCACGGCACGATGGGCGAGTTGTTATCGGCGATCGCGGAAAACCGTCAACCGACCAACAGTGCTGGGCAGAACCTTACTGGTCTGGCGACCTGCTTTGCGGCGGTTCACAGTGCGGAAACCGGGGAGGTGGTTGTGCCGGGGGAGGTTCGGCGAATGCCGAGTCCATGCGACTAGTTCTCTTCAGGCTGGTAAGAAAACGCCTGATTATCCAGCGGCTTCACCCACACGTTACGAAACTGCACCGGGTTATCATGATCTTGTAGAAAGACGGGGCCGATCGATGTTTTTAGCTGCTGCTCGGCGATGGCATCGAGGTAAGGTGTTGTCTGATAGCGAAAGGGATGATAGTTCGAGCGCGGTTCGCTGAGCTTCGTGGCGTCTTGCACCTTCTTTCCGTTTAACCAGGCAGTGATTTCACCTTCTTCAGTGATCTTCCCATTGTTATCGCGGCGAGGGGCTTGGTAGCGGATGTCATAAACTTGCCATTCTCCAGGGCCTTTGGCGGCATTCACCAACGCAGGGGCAAAACCATAGACGGCGCCCATGTCTCCCTGGTCGAGCTTTTCTTTGTCGGCCGAGTCGATGATCTGTAATTCGTAGTTGCCATGAATGTAGATGCCGCTATTCCCGCTTCCCTTTTCCGG
Organism: Blastopirellula marina; assembly: GCF_002967765.1. Classification (NCBI taxonomy): domain Bacteria; kingdom Pseudomonadati; phylum Planctomycetota; class Planctomycetia; order Pirellulales; family Pirellulaceae; genus Blastopirellula; species Blastopirellula marina. The sequence goes on from NZ_PUHY01000014.1 coordinate 216,290, forward strand.
AAGCAGGAACTCGACATGAATGTCGGCGTCGCGGAAGTGCAATTGCGAGACGATATGATTGGAACGTGTTTCGCCACGAGTCGATGTCACCACGCCATCTTCGTTCGGCCAATCGATCGTACCGCCAGATTTGCTCAAGAATCCATTCTGATTCTCGCCGAGAAGCACAATCGCATCTTCCGGCGGCTGAACTGGCAGCGGCGACTGTGTCGGCTGGAATTCGCCCGCGAAGCTGTGGCAAGTGAACAGCGAAAGAGTAATGACCGCGTAAGTAGCCAGACGGAACGTGGGCATGTTGAGCTTCCGGGAAGGGATTGTGGGGGGAAGGTAAGATCGCATCATTCTATCACGATCCCCGTCTCAATTCGATTGACGCGGTTTCAGAGGCCAGCTCTGATCGCATCCAAACCAAATTCCAGGAGTGGCGTACTCGCCTTATGCAGTTTGACCAGCTGGTTTACGATCGTCCCGTCGATCCAGACGTTAGGTGTTTGATTTTGCGTAACAACCAGGGACTTCAGCTTCAGGTAAGGGGCGTGTTCGTGATCGGAGTATTGCGAGTAACCACGCGGCATCGATTTAAGTGGCTCGAACTGGGCGAATTCGTAACCGGACTTGAGCAGCTTCTTCGTAATCGTGCGAAATTGCTTCGCATCTTCGAGGATACGATCGCGAAAGAAATTCAAGACTCTTGTTTCCAATTGATAGAAACCTGCCGCGATAAATCCGCCATCGGCAGCAAGGTGCGCGTAGAGCAGGGCGGTGTCGTCTTTCTTGAAGCCGGACGGCGTCAGCAGACCACTCACGTGTTCGCTGTAGGGACGTTTGTCTTTGGAGAAGCGAACGTCACGATTCATGCGGAACATGGTCTGTTTGCTGCCAGACATCGGCCGCCGGGCATTTTTCAACTTGCGCGACGTAACTTCTAACAGATCCGCGAATGGATCTTGCAACAGTTCACGGATTTCCTGCTTATGGGGCTGGAACCACTCGCGATTGTTGTTGTCGTGCAGTTCTTCCAGCAGTTGGAACGAGCGTTTCGCGAATCCAAATTTGGTCATCGTGTTGATTGAATAAGATGAGTCGCTTGCGGAGCAGGGCAACCTGCTCACTAAAGTCTTCATTTGTAATTCATTCGAACCACCGTCACCACATATGCCCGCTTCCTTAAGAAGACAGAATGCTCATTTTGGTAACGCCAGCTTGAACGCTTCCTGAAACATCTCGAAGTTTTCGATCTGTGGCAGGTGGCCGAGACCGGGAAGTTCGATGACATCGATGTCGGGATTTCGGCCTTTGATCTTCGGACCAATCGCGTCATAACGTCCCAGTTCGTATTCGACACCATCGCGTTTCCAGTTTCGGCCGGGGCCAGTGCGATCGCGGGTTCCGACAATAAGCGTTGCTGGCACCTGGAAGTCTTTAAACTCTTCGACGACCGGCTGGGTGAAGATCATGTCGTAGGTCAGCGCGTTGACGTAAGCTAGATCCTTCCAGTCAGGTCCTTGCACCCAACCGACCAAGGGCTCGGTGAGGGCAGCGTATTGTTCATTCCAGGCACCGTCGTAATAGTTCTTTTTTTGATAAGCGACGATCTTCTCAGGCGTCTGCTGCAATTCATTCTGGAAAAAGAAATCGACGTCCTTGTACTGGACATATTGGAGATAGTTCTCCAAGCCAATTGGATTGACGAGGATCAGTTGCTGCGTGGAGTCTGGGTAGAGCAGAGTATATCGCGAGGCCAGCATGCCACCCATGGAATGACCGACAACGATCGGCTTTTCGATTCCAAGAGATTCCAACAAGCCGTGCGTATTGTTGGCGAGTGCTGCGAAGCTGTATTGATAATCCTTCGGTTTGCTTGATTTGCCGAAGCCAATCTGGTCTGGCATCACCACACCGTAACCGAGCGATTGAAGCCACTTCGCCGTACGCTGCCAGTAGGCCCCGTTAAAATTCTTACCATGCAACAGAACAACGTTTGGCATCCCTTGCGTGGTGGGCGGGAGGTGCATGTATGCCATTTCCAAATCGTGTCCTTGCGATCTGAAATCGTACGTCTTAACCGGAAAGGGATAGTCGTAGCCGCTGAGCCGCTGGTCGAACGATAGGGCGTCTTGTTGCGCCACAGCGGTGCTTGCCAGCCCAGTAATGATGGTGATCGCCAGGATTAGAACGCGAGTCATACAGTCTCTTCTCAATTGTTGGGCACATCTAGGGACAGCTAGTTCTCGCTCGGATTGTAGCGCCCAAGAGGCTTCAGCCAATCCTTCCGTCTCGGGGAACCAGACCGTTGCAAAAGGTGTACGGAAGAAATGTTTCGCAAAGAAATGAAAACGCTCCGTTAGCGGAACGTGCCAGTTTCGTCGATGACGGGCGCATAAAAACGCCCCAGCTAAAAACGCTGAGGCGTGGGGAATCGTGGAGGAACGCTCTGAGTGTTAATCCGTAGATCGCTTCAAGGAGAATTGAATCAGGTGCAGGCCTGTTTCATCATCCACCATGATCGAACCTTGGGGAGCAAGGTACTGCGAGATGACCTTGAAATCGGGCAACGGATTGGCATTCAAGTTGCCTTCCAGGTTGCTGAAAAAGTTGTTGTTCTCAGCGCGGCCGTTGATGAAGCTCCGCGTCGAATCGGCTTGGATCAGGTCGTAGAACATCCGTAGTCCTTCTTCCGGACGCGAGAAGCTGACCATGGCAACTTTTCGTTCCCCGGCCTGCTCGAGCAAACGATTCATCATCAGCTTGAAGCTGAGATCATTCGCTAAACGAGGCGTGTCGCCACCCTGCGTTAGCGCGACATGCTCGACGATGCCGGGTCGATCCGCGAAGAATACAAAGTCGCCAATCAAGCCAAAGCAAGGATGGGGACGAAGCGAACGACGATTCTGCATGCGTTGCCGACGTTCGTCAGAGACATCTTCTGGAATCGGAGCATCCGCGATCTTCAGTTGGAAGAAAGTCGCATCGCCGAAATTCCGACGTTCGACCATATCGTTTAAGCGTGGCAAAGCTTCCACAAGACCGTCGAGCGTTCGCTGCATCGCGGCTCGATCTTTAACTTTGGCGGCGATAAACGTAGCCTGACTGTTAATTCGAGCCGGCGGTTCGTACCACTGAACCAGCGTGAACTTGCCTTCCAGGTTGTCAATTACTTCTTTCTTGAAGTCGATCCCGGTGGGCTGATTGATGCGGCGATCGATGTCGTCGGCCAGTTTGCCCTCGCCAATGATACTATCGTACAACTTCTCGATCGCTTTGTAGCTCTTATCAACTTCCCAGTTCATCGTCATGTAATTGGTAACGTCGTCCGGGACCCATGCTTCTGGTTCGGTCGAAGCATTCTTCATCTGAATAATCTCGATGATCCCAGTTCGCGGGCGTTCGAGCATCACGTGAAAATGGCTGATGGTATCGAATTCCTCGGCTGCTAAGATCGTGCTTCCACCGACGGCTTTCACGCCGTCCAACCCGAGCACGGGCATGAAGGCCATGATGTACCCGCCGCCGTCTTGATTGCGAACGATCGAACGAAGGACTTCCATTGGATTGACGTACCAAACCATCTGGGCAGGCTCATCCTTGGTGCCGCGCGACGAGGCGACAATCGTGCGAAAACGATCATCCGATGCCAAACTGTCTTCTCGTGTACCCTCCCAATGATCAATAATATCTTCGAGCGCTTCGATGCGATTCGAGGCCAACAAGGTGTTGTCGTGGATGCAGACTGCCAAGGGGCCGCCGCGACCATGGATCAACATGATTTCGGAGTCTTTGAACTTGTTTTGTTCGACCGGGGCACCGTCATTCGCGGCCAGGTTTTCCAGCAGGTCCAAAACTTTCTCGGTCACACGTGTGTCGTCCCCCAGTTCGCAGAAGATCACCACACCGGGAACACCTTCCTGCATCGCGACCACGCTGATAGCAAGCTCCCCCTGGGGAATGCTCAGCAGTTCTTCCAAGGTGATACCACTTCGCTCTTCGGCGTCGGCTATCGATTGTTTGATGGTCTGCCAGATGCCGTTGACGAACGGCTTCATCTGAGGGTCGTTCGCGGCACGCCCAATTGCGGTTTGATCGAGCTTTTTGACGTAATCCTGAGTATCGGCCACCCGGATAAAGGCAACCGTCTGGTCTGACATGATCTGAGCGGCATTAGGCTCGGCCGCTAAGCAGTTGGCAGCCACCAAAGATACGAGGAGCAGACTGAAGAGGGTGGGCGGGAATCGCATTGCAAAGCACCTTAAGTGGTGAACAGAGAACGGTTTCTGAGCTGACGTACTAAAACTTCATACCAGATTCGATCAGGTAAAGTTTCAAGATTGTAGCGGAATATACCGCTGGGGTATCCCTAACAAGTGGCCGAACGTTTCCAGACGAACCTATTGTACCGTGGTGCACGGGAAAGCCGCTGCTGTCGCGGCCGTTTGACCGATGATAGTGATCAACCCGTTGTTCGTTGGAAAAGCGATAGCATGACCCACTGCGGGGCCGTGAATCGCGAAATTCCCTTGGTATTTCCTCGAATGTCCGCGATAATGGGGCGTATCAGATAGAACGCGCGGTTACCCAATTTGAAGATTGCTCGCCAAGGACGAGAAAAACCATGCGCAAGAACTGGATTGCCGGTGCCTGTGTCGCTTTGCTAGGAACCCTCAGCTGGGGAGCCTGGGACGCGTCGGCTCAAACCATTCAGCAGCCAAGCAGCAACTTCGGCTCAAACTCAAACAGCAACCTCGGCAATTCCATTAGCCCAGGCAACAATATGTTTTCATCGCCGTTACCGACCCCTACGTTCGGTAACGGTTCGATCTCCAGCGGTTCGAGCTCGGCAAGTGGCAACTTTGGTGCTTCTTCGACTTCGGGAGCTGCCGGAACATCGGGCGCTACGAACGGTGGCGCCTCGATGATGTCTCAGAACGCGCTAAATCCGTTTGGCGGAGCAACGGGCACCACTGGGGGTGCGACCAGCGCGTTGGGAAGTCGAAGCAGTTCCCGGGCGAGCAGCTTCGGTCAATTCGGTGCGTTCAATAGCCTATTTGGTAACCAAGCATTCCAAAACGGCTTCGGGCAGAACGACACTCCTCGTCTGCCCACAAAGTTAGCGATCAAATTCGAGCATCCTTCGATTCCCGCAAATGTGGTCAACAGCGATGTGAGCCGGCGGGTTAGCAAGGTTGCTAAGTTTCCAAACGTTACCGTGACTGTGGAAGGCCGTGTGGCCACGGTGACGGGGACTGTGGCATCACAAGATGATTTTGACCTCGTGGACCGATTTGTGTCGCTTGAGCCTGGGGTGTCTGAGGTTGAAAACCAGGTTGTTGTCCTGGAACCGAACCTAGAGGATAAGTAACACTTTGCTGGTTTGGTAACGAGTTCCCCTTTGACAAGTAGTCGGCATAGTTCGACGCGTTGGTGAACTCCGGCCGGTAACTCTGCATGTTGATTCCCGGCTTCAGCTGCATCGATTGAGGGGCCCGACTCTGAAAGGGCCCCGCGTTATTAATGGCCTGTTGCTGCTGCATTAGCGGACGCGAAGTTCGCTCGATCTTCGGGGCCACATTCTGAGTCGGGTAGGCTGCTGCATTAGGCTGACTCGGTGCTTGGGCTGGCAATGACGAATTGCGCAGTCGGCCTTCGACCGATGTTGGCAACGAAATCGTCGTAGTTCGTAACTGCGATCCACTTGGCTGCATGTTGCTGTGAGTGTTCATCACTGGATACGAGTTGCGCTGATAGTTGACCTGAGCGACTTCTGGCGGAAGGAAATCGCTGGGGCTCGGTGCCGTTTGCTGCGGATATTGCTGCGTAGGTTGTTTGACAATGCCTGGCAGCGGCTGCTGGGTTTGTTCCCCCATTAGCACTTGGCCTGCGGTGGTTCGGAAAAACGGAGCGAGAATGATTTCTTTCTGTTCTCCGCCAACTCGATCCCAAGGAACCCAGAAGCTGTACGAGTGTCCCAGCTTCGACATGCTGTAATGACTCTGCAGCTTATCTGGCTCGAAGACGAACTTGCGATCGGGACGTTCTGGGTCCGATCCTTCGGGACCCGATTCATCGTAACCGTAGACCGTTAGTTGACCTTCCACACGCACCGGACGATTCGATTCGTCGTAGAAGTGGACCCGTCCGCCAAAGCCGCGAATCGGAGGATCGTTGGGGTTATACCGTACCGTGTCCTTCCAGTTGACGACCATCTTAATGGGCATCTTGTATTCTGGTTCATCCGATTCCCACGGCATCTTTGGCATCTTGCCGACCGAAGCACATCCGCTGGCCGAGACGATAGTCAGGCAAAACAAACTGATCGCGATGGTGAAGCGTCGCATAATGGTGTTTCTCCTTTTGTCTTCCCAATGGCACTAGCGAACCGGCTGTTGTTGCGGAGCCTGTGGGGCGTAATAGCCCTGTTGTGGCTGAGCTTGCGGTGGCGTATTTGGATAGAAGCCTTGCTGGTAGCCAACAGGCCGGACCCCAGCTGCTTCCAGGTTCACTGGACGCAGCGGCGAGCCGTTTGGTTGTTGGATACTGGGAAAGTTCGTCTGCGGAGTGCCTTGCAGCGGCATGTTCGGCTGCGGCAAGGTTTCCGGGAATGGAATCACTGGGTTCTGTGGACCGGCCGGTGGCATTTGGTACAGCGGTGGCACGATCTCTGGGAAGCCCGTTGGGTTTTCATCAGGGTTGATCGCCATGATTCCAGAATCCATTGGCATCGACGGGTCGATACCAGACAAGGCGTCCGTACCATACAAGTTGGCGACGTCGGCCAAGCACCAGCTCATGCGGCACATCTCTTGCTCCTTCAGGTAGTTCGCGTCGGCTTCCGTGCGTACCACGATCGGAGTGATGATGATCAACAGCTCGCTTCGCTGCGAGTTGTAGCGATCGTAGCGGAAGAGGCGACCCAAGAGCGGGATGTCACCAATCAGCGGAACCTGACGATTTTCGACTTCGACCGAGTTGTTAATCAAACCACCGAAGACAATTGTTTGACCGGAGCGAGCACTGACCACGGCGGTTGCCGTTTGCGTGTCGATTCGTGGCGAGCGAATTACGTCACCGTTCTGGTTGATCGAAACTGGCACGCCGTCCGCATCGGAGCCGGTCGCCGAACGCTCTGCTTGAAGAGCCATCACGACCATCCCATCTGGGCTGACGCGTGGTGTCACGCTCAGGATGATACCGGTGTTGATCAGCTCGGTCGAGTTGATCGTACCGTTGTTGGTTTGCTGGGTCGACGTGATATAGGGAACACGCTGACCAACCTGAATGAAGCCAGGCTGATTGTCCATCGTTTGAATATGTGGACGAGCCAAGACTTCCAAACGGCTTTCTTGTTCCAATGCTCGGACTAGCACGCTCACCGATTCGCTGGCGGCTGAGAAGACAAAACCACCATAACCGAGGTCGCTGCTGCTGCGGCCCAGGGCGAAGTTGGTAAGACCCTGCGATCCAACGGCACTTGCCGTGGCGAGGCTCGCGGCACTCGAGCTATTGCCAAGTGGCTGATTGTTGAAGTTGAAACCAGGGACTGAGGTGCCACTGGAAACAACGCTACGGTCGAACAGTAGCGAGTCTTGCAAGCCAAGTTCGATGCCGAACTCTTCGGTGTCATTTAAGCGAACGTCCGCGATCAGCACTTGCAGCATCACCATGGGTGGGCGTGCATCCAACTCACGGATGATCTCGAGCACTTGGTCAAAGTATTGCGGTGTGGCACTAATGATCAGGCTATTGCTGAACAGTTCCGGCACCACGATCACATCTCGCACCAATTGCTGGAACGGGCTGACCACAGAAGGATCGAGCGTTTGCAGCTGACGTTGTTCGTCCAAAAGGGCGGTTAACGATTCGGCCACCATGTCGGCTCGAGCGTTCAGCAGGCGAACCACCGTGCTCTTACGTTCCGTTGCTTCATCTTGATCCAAGCGAAGTAAGATCGCTTCGACCACGGTTAGGGCAGCCGACGAACCGGAAGCAATGATGCTGTTCGTTCGTGTATCAACGGTGAAGTTAAGCGGGATGAGACTCGATTCGCCTGCTCCACCCGCACCACCTGCGGCCGCGAAGAAGGGGTTGGCTTGCTGAGCCTGGCTGTTCGCCGATTGAACGGTCTGGAACAGTTCGTTCAACATGTTCGACAACTGTGTGGCGTCGCCATTGACGATCGTGAAGACTTTGATCTGCGATTCGGCCGATGGCTGTGAATCGAGATGCTTCACGACGGCTAAGACCAAGGCCATGCTGTTTTCCGGAGCCCGAATAATCAGGCTGTTCGAGCGGGTATCGGCAGTGACCTGAACTTCGTTCAAGATACCTGATCGCAGAATCTGCTTATCACTAGCATCCAAGGTCATGAAGGTCAGCATCGCCGCACGAACCTGGGCGCTGGTCTGGTTCTGCTGCTGACCACCGGTACCGGTCGAGACACCTGTGATCGCCTCTTGCAGGATCGGAGCCAGGTCTTCCGCGACGGAGTTGCGAAGCTGGACGATTTCCAATTGGAGAGTCGATTCGCTTTTAGGAACGTCGATCTGCTTGATCAATGCTTCGATCTCGACCATGTCACGTGGACTGGCGGAGACAATCAAGGCATTGCTGCGGACATCGGACGAGACGCGAACGCGTGTACCCAGGGCAGTCGGTTCTGCGTAAAACTCCGACAGCTTGGTTTGTGCTTCTGCCGCCGATAGGTAGGACAGCAGGAAGACACGCATCGACTTGGAAGGACCGACTGGCGTATCAAGCTTGTCGATCAATTCCATGATACCCTCAACGCTTTGTTCGCGACCGATCAAGAGAATTGCGTTGGGTTTGTTCAACGCAACGATGCTCACCTGGCCGTAGCGGGTGTTGAGCATGCTCTCGTACAGTTCATTGATCATTGTGGCGACGGCTTCGCTGTTGGCGTGCAGCAGTTCGCGAACTTCGATGACCGGACGCGTCTCGACGCTCAGTTTTTCGATATCGTTGATGATTCGCGTGATGCGGGCGACATCCCGAGCATGACCACGAACAACGATGACATCCAAACCTTCCAGGAATTCGATTTGAACAGGACCGATCAAACCGCCATCTTCTTCGGGGGTGATCGTGAACTGCGGATTGTTAGGATCAGCTTCGGCGGGAATATCGATTGGGCCTTGGCCGCTTGGCTGGCCGATGATCTGGGCTGCGTTGTCTTCATCGTCAGCAGTCGCTTCTGGCGATTCTGGCTGGAAGATCATTGCTGCCATGTCGCCACTCCAACGCAGCGTCTTTTTATCGGCGACACCCTTAAGGGCTTCAAAGACTTGGCGTTTGGCCAGGCTGTTTTCTACGTCTTTCAACGGATCGAGGGCCTTGGCAACGTCTGCGCGATCGGCGTTGCGGAAGGCAACCAGCGACGTTCGAAACGCATCGCTATGCGAAGGCGTGTCCATCGCCCGGATCACTTCGCCCCAGCTACGAGCGGCATCTTGATCGCCACGAAGAATCGCGGTGTTGTCATTGCGATAAACTTGCAGACTGACCTTCTTAGCGGTATTGGTTGGCAGGGTCATGATCACCAACGCACCCTCGGCCGAGTAGCTGACGGGAATTCGCTTGCCGACTAGTTTGTTGATGCCTGATTCGAGACCTTCACCTTGCAGGTTCTTCAGCTGGATCTCAAGCTCCAGCATGCCATCCCCCAGGTCCTTGGTGCGTTGGTATTTAGCGGTCTGCGATGTCGCCTTGGTGGTGGGCTTTTGTGGTTGCGGGCGAACTCGAACTTCGGCTTGCTCCAGCATCGTTGGCTGCGGAGTTTCTGCTGGCGAAGCGACTTGATAGCCCGAACGATTGACGAATTCAGCGATCTGCTGCTGCGTAGCTGCAGGCGCCGAGACAATCATTTGGCTATTCGATTTGTCCATGCTGATCGAGACGCCCGACTTGCCGTCGAACAACTGCTTGAGCACATTGGACAAGTTGTCCAACTTCTCAGGAGCGATTCGATATGCCTGGATCTGGGCATCCTGTATGGGCGTTTGGGCCCAGGCGGGAACGCACAGTAGGCTGCTTAGCACCACGACGATTGTGTGGGCAAGAGTTCGAGCCATAAAACTTTGATCGTTGGGGGTGATCATCCGTTGTCCTCACTTCCATGGCGCAGCTGAAGTTAGCTGGATTACCGCGCACCTCGCACTACTTGGAATATTCGGAAGGTGGGGATTAACCCCTACACCGATTTCAATCGGTACAGCCGACAAATATTCGCGCCATGTTAGACTTTGACGCCTGGAGAAGGGCCGTAGAAACAAAAAGAGCCCGCAGCTAGCTGCGGGCTCTTGGTTATTCGACAGAAATTGGATGTCGAATCGTGTTTCGAATGAAGTTTTACGAAGGCCCCATCGGCAGGGCATCGGCCACGGGTTGACCGATGGAAAGCAAACGAAGATCTCCTTCGATCTCGATCACAACTTCTCGGTCGCGAACGTCAATCACCTTGCCTTTGAGTGTCCCAATCGTGAACGTTTCGCCGGGTGCGAGTCGCATTTGGCGATTCTTAGGGCGGTTGTTCAACCAAGCTCGCGGCTCGCCACCCACGGTGACGGTACCAGTGAGATAGGTGTACTTCGCTTCATCGAACGACGGTGGACGCTCCCGGGGCGGTTCGACTGGGGCAGGTTCCTTGACGTTGATCACCAGTTCCTGAGTTGTCGACTTCGCAGGGGTTCGATTATCGCGTGCTTCGATGGTGACCTTATATTCACCCAGTTCCGCCGGCGTCCAATTCAACGAACCACTTTCACTAAGTTCGAGCCCTTCAGGAAATTCCTTACCCAGGTAGAAACTGACTTTGTCGTCCTTGTCCGGATCGCTAGCACTCACGCGATACTTAAACGAATTGCCTCGCTCGGCTTCGACCTGAGTTTTCGACGTAAATAGCGGCGGCTTGTTCGCTGGCGAGAAGAGATTGCGAGTGGTGATCTTGTCGATGTAGTCCTTCACGTTACCGTGAGTCAGCTGATTGAGACGAACGTCGTCCGGGTTAGGAACTTCAGCGGCTCCATCCACGCTGAGCACGGCGACATCCATCGAGATGTCGAGCTTGTCGCTCGTCTTTGACGGATGAATTGACAGCTTGGTGAACTTGTGCAGCACGTTGAACGAGTAGAACTCGTAAGTGAACTGAACCAATTCTTCCAAGGTTGCTTTGCCTGAGAGGTTGAAGCTGTGCTGACCATGATTGCCAGCCCGGCGGAAGTTGTTCGGTTTGACACTCACGTTGCTGAAACCGTTCGCCTCAAGCGTGTCACGCAAGCGATCTTGGTAGAAAGCTTGACTCGCACGAACACTTTCCGGCAAGGCATGCTTCTGGTAGGTATCCAAACGCTGTAGCGCTTGATTTGCCTTCGCCTCGCTGAATTCCTCTTCTTTGAGGGCTTTCGCAAGCGCGTCGATTTGGCGATCTCGGTGCTTGATCGCGCTGAAGTACTGATTCATGAAGTAGTAGCCACCAACGCCCAACACCAGGACGCCAACCAGGATGGCTAGAAATCGTTCGCGTTGGCTCATGACTGGTCCTGCTGATTGCTGATGTTCGTGTCGGCCGTGTCAGTAGCCGGCGAAGGATTTTCTTCTGGGGCGATTTGGTTTGCTTCTTCGGTGCTGACTGCCTCGGTCTCTCCTTCGGTTGTGTCTTCAGGAGAAGCTTCTTCGGACTCAGCGGTTTCGGCTTCTTCTTTTGCCGAAGCGACCGCTTGCGGAGCAAACCGATCCGATTCGTCATCGATCACGGTGATGCTCTCCAGAAAACTCCAGCGATAAACACCGCCTGCATATTCTTCGTACTTGCTCTCACGACCTTGGATTTGGTGATAGTCATCTCGCAGACTACCTTCCAGCTTGGCGATTACCGATTGATCCGAAACGTAGCCATCGAACGAGATCGTTCCCCCGGCATCATTACGGGTTCCCATATGCATCTGCTTGATGATCGCTTCATCGGCGGGCGGCATCTTGTCGGAAAGTCGGTATAACTCGTCGAGCCACTGCACGTCGGCGGCAACCCAGCGGTCGATCTCGCCGATCTGTTCTTCGATTTTGAGAAGTGGTTCGTTGGACTTCTTCATCTTCGCGATTTCAGCTTTCAATCGCTCGATCTCAGCGTCCTTGGCGCCGATGCCTCCCCAGATGACATAACCAAGCACCAGTACGACACACGCTGCGGCGAGTGCCCCCAAGACGTACGTGCGACGACGATCGGGGGGCTCAGGTTTCTTGCGAGGGTTTAGGAAATCGATCGCTGGGTGGCTGCCGGTTGAGTCGGCGAGAAGCAACCCGATGAGGGCACCAAGCTGACCGGCCGTTTCGGGTGGCACTTCCACGGAACTGGTGACATGTTCCGCCGAGAGTGGATTAAGGAACGAGACTGACGTCTTTACGTCTCGACCAAATTCCTCCCACTGAGTCTGCGCGGTCGGTTGGCCGAGGATGACAATCTGCGAGATCGCGACGGAAGAATCCTTGGTCCGAGCGGCGAAGATCGTACGTCGAATTTCTCCTTGTAGCGCCTTCACGAACTCTTCGGAGCCAGGTTCGCCAGGAAGTCGCGTCGACCGGGTCATCACCACTTCGTTCTGATGAACGACGGTAAGCTCGACTCGATCGGCCAACGTTTCGATCAGCAGAAACGTTTGCCCCGCCAAGTTCGACTGGCTGGCGGCCAGGCGGGCAGCACCAAACGGGCGAATGTAGAAGCTTTGTGGTTGAAGCTGGGCCTGACTGCACAGCTTGTGGCAGGCCTTCAACTGCTTGGCTGAAATAGCCGCGGCATGGACACGTGTCTGTCCTTCGGCCGTCATCGGAAGGCGAACGAAGTCGACCACGCCGTCATCGCCGACCGTGGCACATTCGCGGATCGCCTGGTAGCGGACGATTTCCGGAAGTTCTGCGTCGGGTACGGGAGGAACAGAAAAGATTTGCAACTCGATCGATGAGCGATTGATACCCAGAATCGCTGGTACCTTGCTCAAACCGAAGCTGGCGACTTGTTCTGTCAACAGTCGGCCCGCGCGTGCTTCAGCAGATTCGGAACCTTCGCCCGCCGCGCTCAGCGGCACCACGATCGCCTGTTCGACGGTAATACTCGAGCCGCGTTGGCGGGCGACCACCATCCGCAGTGCTTGCGAGTCCCATTCTATTGCGAGTTTTTTAGCCATGTCTCTATTGTATTTCACTTAGGCCGATAGCGGGGGTAAAATTCGCCCGCTTGCTGGCTGAAATCAGTCGATTTGTCCGTCGTCCATTCCTAATTCAACCCCGAGAACCTCCAAAGGGTGTCCCCGGCCAAGTTCGGTCAAATCACGCCAAAGCATGACCTTAGGTTGCGGTTGCGTCGCATCCAAGACGACTTCATGACGGCTGAAAGCCTTGCCGTCCTCGAAATAACCAACGACCTGAGCTCGGTAAACATCTCCACCGCCACAAATGAATGGTGACAACGTCTTCATTTGATCAAGCGTGACAAGCCCTTGCGTCAGGATCCAAGTTTCGTGTCGTGTAATCGGGTTTTCTGGATCTGGCGTCGGGATTCGTTGTTCCAGAATCAGGCTCACGATTTCTTCATCCATACCAGGGATACCCATCAGGATTTCGTAGGGGGCCTGGTTGATGTTGATCCGGCCAGGAATCACCGGCGACGGATTGATCGTCATGTTGTCTAGCAGTTCGGGCAGGTAGGTGCTCATCGAGATCAAATCGTCCGAGAACGGCGACTGCAGTGTACCGTTTTGCACAGGCACCGACGCACCGACCAAATCGAGAATGTTGGTGATCTGCGTTTGACCTTGCTGGCTCAGGTCGAGTTGAACTGAGTTTACATTTTGTCCGCCACCACCGCTGTTGCCACTCGATCCGTTGGAGTTGCTTCCGTAGATTCGATACGCACAGATGAAGTCCGCGTATTCGGCAGGGAAGATCGCAGTGATGTTGTTGTGCAGCGTCTGCAGATCTTCCTCGTTCAAGTAGATCTTCGGCTGACCGTCGGTGGCGTAGTTCTTTTCCATGCTGACCAGGGTCAGATAGGAAGACCAGCCGAGGTCAGGTACCAAAGACAACATCTCGGTCTCGGCTTGGTCCATGTTGGGGCTGGTTGCCCACTCGTGCTCGTCGACCTGGCCGTTGCGATTAGTATCGCGTCCGAACAAAAGCTCCGGCACGACACCTTTGACCAGAAGTAATTCTTCGACCGTTTCGAGCGGGCCATTCTTTGGGTTGTAAGGGGTATCAAGCGTGTTGTAGTATTCGAATTCCGCTCCGAAGTCGCGAGGTTCGTCGTCTTCGTCTAGGTAGTCGAGAATACAATCGGCGATGTCTTCCGTCATGCCTGGCAACGCCAGTAGAAGCGTCTTGCCGGCGCCTTCCGACTGTTGTTCCATCATGAGCAAAGCGTTCAGATTAACGCGTGCGGACTCGTCTTCCAGCCCGAACCGAATTCCTTCGATCGAACCATCCGCATTCAACGCAGGAGCAAGGATCGAAAAACGCCCGCGCGATTCGGCATCGGGGTCTGGATGAACCAATATTCCCCGCATGAGATCCGGGTTGTCGTAGATTCCTCCTTGCTCTTCGATCAACTCCTGCTCTTGCTCCAGGAAGACCGACAACATCGCCACGCCGCTCTCCGCGACATTGCGTGCTTGGATCTGGCGACCCGTAAGATGCGCGGCCTTGTTCTCGATGAACATGAGCTCGGTGAACGCGAACGCCGACAGCGTGATCATGACGACGACGACCAGCACCACAAACAAGATGGCACCGCGTTTACGGCGTACGTGTCGGTTTAACTGGGAAGGATGACGATGGGTCATAACGGCAAATCTCCGTCAGACGACAGCGTATCGGTCGTTTCCTCTTCCTCTTCGTACGGTTTCGCGATCGGAATGCGAATCAAGCGACGGAAGACCTTGCCGGTGGGATTGCCATCTTCGTCCGTGACGGCGAGGCTGTAATCACCGGCTAACATGGCCTGCGTCGCTTGGTGATCGCGAACTGCAATCATCACATCGACCGCCATCGGTAGCCCGCCCATTTCTTCCGAGTTCCACTCTTCGAGCCAGCCAATTCCGTCGAAATAGCGGAAAGCCAACATCGAAACTTCGGGTGCCAAAATCTCCGCGGAGGCGTCCAAGTTGGTCGACTGACCGTTGTTCATGGCGTACTGCGTCACAGCGCGATCCAGTTCGCGGCGAACCAAACCAAACTGTTCTTCGGTAATCCCTGCATCACCAACCACACCATGCCCCAGAGACGAAACGCCTGGTTGCAGCAAGAAATAGGTAACCGTCTTGATATCGCTCGGAATATCTCCCAGTTCGCGACTCAAAATGCTACTGTATTGCGGGTCGTACTCGTCGATGCGTGGCACGCGACTGATATCAAATTGCAATTCCATGGCGTTGCCGTACAGCCCGATCGTGGTCGGCAGGACGGTGGATGCCGCGATGTCTTCCGTAGACGAACCAGCCAACGCGTCGGAGGCCATGGTCGGATCGATTCCTGCTGCCGAGGCCGCGGAAGCGAGATCGGCCGAGCCACTTGCTACCGTACTGGCGGCCAAGTCTTCGACCGAAGAGAAATCGATTTCATGTTTCCAGATGGCGCTCCGCAGATCATTCTCGATGGTCCGCATGACCGCGCGAGCGAGTTGCGCCTGTTCGATCGCGTCTTTACTGGTGTCGACCTGAATCAGGAAAAAACGAATCGCACCACCGACCGCCATCATGACAACGATCGAAAGTGCCGAAGCCAGCATGACTTCCAGGAGAGTGAAACCAGAGCGTGAGTCGGAAGTAGGCATTCGCATTAGAACGTGCTCCCCGTGGTTGACTCGGTAGGAGCACCATCGCTTGTTTCGGGAATTTCTTCCAATGCCAATGCAGGGTCTCGCATCCAACGCACGATTTCAAAGGTATCGCTCTGAGCGGCGGTCTGTGCTCCCGAGCGACGTACTTGGACCATCATCATGATCAGTCCATCGACCGGGGCTGGTTCCCAGTTGATGCTATACACCCACTCGGTATCTTGCTCGACCGAGAAAGTATTCAAGTCAGTCATCATGCTGATGTTCATGTCGGTGACGGGATCGGGCTGGATGAGACCCAGCGAGATCGCTTCCATGACCGTTTCCGCGAGCATCTGAGCTTCGCTGAGCCCTTGTGATTGCCTGGCGCTTTGAAATCCAAGTCCCACCAGCTGACCAAGCATCGCCAACGACATCGCCAAGATGGCCAATGCCAACATGACTTCAATCAACGAGAAGGCGGAACGTTTGGTTATCTGGAGGCGCGATCTCATCGTTACTCTCCTGCGTCGGTGAGTTCTGGTTCGACGATGCGCGCGATGCCGGTCAGGCCACGCAGCTTAACCGTGAGGATCGTGCCGCTCTCGCTCCGCAGGTAGATCACAGCATCCGACGTCGTTCCATCAGGATAGAACAACACCGGAGACGACCAGCCGGAGATTTCGAGATCGCCACCTTGCTCTTGGGCAAGTTCGTAGCTTCGCATATCGATTTCGACATTGTTCGAAACGAAAACGATTCCTTCTTCCAGCGTGTCGTTGACCTTCTCTTGCTCGGCCGACTCAAGCACCAGATTGGAGATGCCAACACCCTGGCTGGTACCCGCGAGGTTGTTTTCCAACTCGTCACTGCTGCGGATGAAGGGAGCGACGGCGAAGTTGCCTGTCTCGGGCTGAAAGCGGAACATGCGAATCCGGCCAGATTCCATAGCGTCGACTCGGGCCCGCATGAACTCTGTTTGGATTTGCTCGGCCGAAACTTTCAGACGATGTCCTTTCAGCGAACTAAAGATTGCGGGTAACCCCAAGCTGATCATCGCCGCCAGGATCACCAGAACCAACAGGATTTCCAACAGGGTAAACCCTTCGCGCTCGCGCTGGACCGATGGTCGAAGCGTCCGTTTAGATTCGGATTGAACGGGAAGGAGAATCAAGCGAAGATCCTGTCAAATTACGAAGCGGGGTGCCATGCCCACTTCCGACGCAAGCTATGGCATTGAATCCAATAGGCTGACGTGGGAGTGGGCATGGCACCCACGAATTCACGATTGATAATAACTAGCCCGAAATGTCGTCATCGGTACCGCTGGCACCATCAGGACCCATCGACCAGACTTTGTAGGTCGCGCCGGTAACTTCGTATTGGTATTCGTTATCCCATGGATCGATTGGCATCGTGGGGTCTTCCCAGTAAGGACCTTGCCACTTGCCGTTTTTGTCGTCCGAAGGTTGGTTGATCAGGTTGTCCAGCGAAGCAGGGGGCTTGTTCATGTTCAACTGGTACATCTTCAATGCGTTGTCGATCAAACCGACCTGGGTCTTGGCGGCATTCACCGAAGCCTGCTTCTGAGCGCTGAAGATGGAAACGCCAGCCAAAGAACCGAGGATCACCAGAATGACCAGCACCAACAGAACTTCGATCAGCGTGAAACCCGCGGCGGGACGGCGATGTCGTCGATTACGAGACATGAAATAAATACTCCTTAAGACAATTGTGGGTGTGTTTCGATTTTGTAATTGGTTTACAACGCCCCGCTCATGCGGAACACTGGCAGCAGTAGCGCGATCACGACCACCAGCACAACGCCAGCCATGGCCAGCAGCATCATCGGTTCTAAAAAACGGACCGCCAAATCAAGTCGGCGAGAAGTTCTTCGCTCGAGACTGTCCGCTATTTCGATCAGCACGCGATCAAGCGAGTTTGATTCTTCCGCGACACTGATCATTTCGACCACCGTCTTCGGAAAATAACCAGAACTGCTCAGCGGTGCGGCCAACGATTCACCTGAAGAGATGTTCTCGGAGGCGTCTTCGATGGCGGTCGCTAAAATTCGGTTACCGGCGGCTTCGCGACTGATTTCCAATGCTCGCAAAATCGGCACACCGTTTTTAAGCATTGTCCCCAGAACGCGACAGAACCTGGCAACGGCCAAGTCCAACATGATGCCGCCAAATAACGGTACTTTGATCTTGAAGTAATCAAAACGTCGCTTGCCGGTTTCGGTATTCAACTGCGTTCGCAGATAGAAGAATAGACCGACAACCCCTATAGCTATAAACAACCCATAGCTGTTCAAGGTTCCGCTAAACCAGAGCAACCAGTCCGTAATTGGGGGAAGTTGCCCTCTTTCTCGAAGACGCGCAAACATTTCCTCGAAGCGTGGTACGAAGAACACCAGCAGGAAGGTCAAGATCCCGCTACCAACCACGGCTAGGAAGATTGGGTAGGCCAACGCACTGACGGTCCGCCCTTTGAGGTCTTCCTGCTCTTCGGTAAACGCGGCCACACGCTCCAGGGCGTCTTCCAGGAAGCCGCCTTCCGCGCCCGCTTTGACCATGTTGACGGCCATGTCGTTGAACGCGCGAGGGTGCCGGGCCATCGCCACATCGAGCGCTTCCCCTTCTTCCACGCGTGCACGAATGTCTTCGAGCACACCCTTAAGGGCTTCGTTCGAGGCTTGTTCGTAAAGCACGTTCAACGAACGCATCAACGGCACGCCACTACGAACCAGCGAGGCAAGTTGGGAATAGAAGTTGGCTGCGAGTTGGGGGCTGACTTTCTTGCCACCAAACTGAAAGCGTCCCCCTTTTTTCTCTTGCTTAACTTCGATCGGGAACAACGACTTCGCCATGAGCGAATTCAATACGTCCCCCTCGGTCTGCGCAGTCAGTTTGCCGGCGACCTTTTGTCCCTGCAGATTTCGGGCAACGTAAGCGAAGTCAGGCATTTGTTTGGAATGACTTGGGGTGAATGAAAAACGTTATTTCGATTATTTCAGACTGCGTGAGGCATCGCTCTTGGTGACGCGCAAGATTTCTTCGACCGACGTATGACCGGTGATCGCCTTGCGCCAGCCATATTGCCGAAGGGTCGACATGCCTTCTTTCATGGCGGCTTGTTTGATCTCCCAACTGCTGACGTTGTCGTGAATCATCTGACGGACGTTTTCGGTCGTGGTCAGCAGCTCGTAGATACCCATTCGACCGGTATAACCAACGCCACGGCATTTGCGGCAACCGACGGGATGGAACATTCGGGTCTCGTCTTGACTCATCAATTCGTCCCACGGGAAGTCGTCCGGTAGGTCGGCACGATGAACTTCATGCGGTGTCTTGCATTCCGGGCAGAGGCGTCGCACGAGACGTTGCGCCATCACCCCTTCTACCGTCGATGCAATGAGGAACGGCTCGACCCCCATGTCGGTCATACGAGCAAACGATCCAGCGGCATCGTTGGTGTGCAGCGTGCTGAACACCAAGTGACCCGTGAGCGAGGCCTGAATTGCATTCTCAGCGGTTTCCAAGTCACGAATTTCACCGACGAGGACAACGTCCGGGTCATGACGCAAAATACTGCGAAGTGAAGCACTGAACGTCAGACCAATCTTCGAGTGGACTTGGATCTGGTTGATCCCATCCAACTGGTATTCGACTGGGTCTTCCGTGGTGATGATCTTGGTAGCTTCGTCTCGGATTTCCAGCAGCGAACTGTACAGGGTGGTCGTCTTACCAGAACCGGTGGGCCCGGTAACCAGGATGATCCCGTGCGGCTGGCGAATGATCTTTTGAAATTGGGAATAAACGTCAGCATCCATCCCCAGCTTTTGCAGGTCGAACGAGAGATTTCCCTTGTCGAGAATACGCATCACGATACTCTCGCCGTGGATCATCGGGATCACCGACACACGCACGTCGATCTCGCGACCGCGAACTTTCAACTTCATACGACCGTCTTGCGGCAATCGCTTTTCGGCGATGTTCAGCCGCGACATGATCTTCAGACGGCTGATGATTGCCGCTTGGAAATAATTGATTTCCGGTGGAACCGGCTGCGAGTGGAGCATACCGTCGATACGGTAACGAATCACGACGCTGTTGTTCGATTGGGTTTCAATGTGAACGTCGCTCGTTCGCGTCTCAATCGCTTCCAGGAGAATTTCGTTCACCAGGCGGATGACCGAAGCTTCCTGTTCGATCTCGGCCAGTTCGCCCCCATCGTCGTCGAGGTCTTGCAGTAACTCGACACCGGCATCTTCCTCCTCTTTACGCGCCAACATCCCTTCAACCGTCTCGCCACCAACACCGAGGTTGGCTTTGATCAGCTTGGCGATCTCGGTTCGGCCGGCCAGCACCGGCTGCACACTCAAGCCGGTGGCTGCCGCAACTTCGTCCAGTGGATAAAGGTCGAAAGGATCGCTCGTAGCGACAACGATGCTGCCGTTCTCGCGTCGAACAGGTAGGAGCGACTGGCGATAGATCAAACGCTGCGGAATGCTGCGGATCAGCGCCGTGTCGATCTCGGTATGCGTCAGATCGATAAAGTCGAGCCCAACCGCTTGGCCGAGGGCCTTTAGCGCTTCGTCTTCTTCCACGAAGGAGAGTTCCACTGCTTTGGGAATAAAGTCCGCACTCGATTCCTGTTCGCTGCGGACGATGTCAGCCTGTTCAGGCGTTAAGAGTCCGCAGCTCAGCAGAATTTCACCGGCATCGACCATGAAGAATTGTCACTACTTGGGGGAGAGGTGTGGAGGGACTAACAATCTATACCAAATCGTTAAACTTCTATGCCCCTACGATGGGGTGTTTGTGTGATTGGCAAATCCGACGGGATTGGTTTTAGCTTGCTAAGTATTAAACGTTTTGCAACGGGTATTTGTTTCGCTAATTTCCAAATCGGAACTTCCAGGTCCCGATCATAACGCTTAACCCCTCGCCGGGCAGACCAGCGAGGGGTTAACGAATGATTCGGTTCCCGAGTGCAAGTACCTGGGAGGTAGCGACTTAGATGTCGCCGTCGTTGCCACCGCGTTGTCCGCGTTGGCCACGCTGACCTCGTTGGCCGCCAGGACCACCTTGGCCACGTTGTCCACCCTGGAAGCCGCCTGGGCCGCCGCGTTCGATGACCATTTCAAATGGTTCGCCGACCATCTTCTTCCACTTCGCTTGCTGTTCTGGGGTCAGCATCTTGACCAATTCTTCGTCCGCTTCTTTGCGAAGCTCAGCGACTTTGGCCTGCATTTCGGTTTGCAGTTCTTCCGCTTTATTGCGAAGTTCTTCCAGTTGAGCTTCGGTCAGGCCGAGTTCATCCGCGATTTCTCCGCTGGTGAATGATAGGCCACCACGACCGCGCGCTTGCTGTTGAACCTGGATCTGCTTCAAGCGTTCCAGTTGATTTGGCATCAGGATCTTCGCGAGACTCTTTTCGGCGTCTTCACGAGCGGTACGCAGTTTGTCGAATGCCTCTTGGCGTTCCTCTTCGCTGGCGCCACGCAAATTGCCGAACATCCCACGCATATCGTCACGCATTTTGGCGTTCAGATCTTGGATGTCTTCGTCTTGCGAAGGAACCAGTTCGATTTCCTTCTGGACCGATTCGTTGCTCAGCAGGGAGAATAGATCACCACCGCCGAATCCGCCGCCAAAACCGCCTGGGGCACCACCACCTGGGCCGCCACGGAATCCACCACCGCCAGGTCCTTGAGCCATGACGGAACTCGATGCGAAGGCCAGAGCCACCGCACAAACCAAAGCAACCAGCAATTTCATCGACGCACCTTTATTGAAAAGTGAGGGGCACCGCCCGGGAGCGGGGCGGAAGAAATGTATTTGCGGACTCGCGGTCCTGTTTCGCAACGAGATGCGGAGGAGGGGAGTCAACGTTCAGATAGGGTCAACCATTTCCAGAGAACAAGGTTCCGGCGAAATTTTCGGATCGATGCCGATAATCCCAAATTTTCTTCAGAATTGGGCAATAAGGGCACAACCGACCTAAGGAGATCGGGGTTTAACGATCTGGTTGCGTGGTAATAAAGCTAAATTTACTGTGATCCTTTTCTGTCCAGCCACATATTGGGTGCCAATTGATGAACGTCGGATTATCGCTACGCATGGGAATGGCCATGGTGCTGATTTCGCTCGGCGGAATTCTCGCAGATTCTGCGAGTGCGCAAGGACCTCCAGGAGGTTTTCGTGGAGGTCCCCCCGGAGGTGACCGCGGCGGAGATCGTGGTGGCGACCGGGGCGATCGTGGACGCGGAGGTGACGATCGAAGTTCCCGCTGGGGCGGGGACCGAGGTGGCGATCGCGGCAGTGACCGAGGTCGAGGTGGGGATGACCGTAGCCGCGGTGGTGACGATCGTGGCCGAGGAGGTTTCCCTCAGTTCAATCCAGTCGACATGCTGAAACGCATGGATCGCAACGGAAACGGCCAGTTAGAGGGGGACGAGCTGGAAGGGCGCGGTGGCGAGTTCGTCAAACGGATGTTGGCTGGCACCGGGATGGAAAACAACAGCAGTATCAAGATTGATGCCGCCGGCGATGCGATTCAAAAGGCACGCGAAGCACGAGAAAAGGGCATTGAATCGGCCGCTATGACGTTTGGCGAATCGTCGGAAGTCGCTATGGCGGTTGGGTTTGATGCCGCTCCGCCCCTTTCGACTAAAGCTTTGGAAGAGAAGTACGGCAAGAGCGTCGTCGACAGTACGATGAGCATGCTACAGCGATACGATAAGAATAAAAACTACTATCTCGACGGCACCGAATGGCAGGATGTTCGCTGGTTCGGCGGAGATCCAACTAGCTTCGATAAAGACAAAGATGGTCGTCTTTCAATGGACGAATTGAGTGCTCGAACCGCTAGTACGAGGGGGGGCAGTAGCTCTTCATCGCAGCAAGATTCCCGTTCGAGCAGTTCCCGTGGAGAAGATCGCAGTAGTCGTTTTGGTGACCGAGGTAGCGACCGTGGTGGTGACCGTGGAAGCAGCGACGATCGGGGTCGTGGCGGGTTTAGTGGCCGTGGAGGCTTCGGCGGGGGCCCTCCAGGAGGTTTTGGTGGACCAGGCGGTGGCCCTCCTGGTGGCGGTCGTGGCGGCTTTGGTGGCCGAGGTGGTTTCTTCGGCGGTGGCGACGGTGGCAACGACGAAGATCGTTATAAGTCCATAGCTGAAATGCAGATGCGTCAATACGACGAAAATGGAAACGGCTTCGTCGACGGAGACGAACTCGAGAAAGTGCGGGGCGGTAATATCCTCGACTACGACAAGAACAACGACAAGAAGATCAGCGTGGACGAGATGGTCGAACGCATGAAAGGCTTCGCCCAACGTGGTTTCGGTGGTCGCGGGGGTGATCGGGGTGATCGTTCATCTCGGGGCGGGGATCGATCCTCGTCTTCAGATGAAGGTGCTAAGCCAAGCACGTATCGCTTCCTCACGGCGACCGAACGGCTGCCAGATGGGCTTCCTAGCTGGTTTACTCGCAGCGATCTGGATGAAGATGGCCAAATCATGATGTACGAATACAGCACGTCATGGAGCCAAACCAAAGCCGCTGAATTCGCGGAGTATGACCTGAACGGAGACGGTATCATCACCGCCAAGGAATGCTTGGCCGTAGAGGGCAGATAGTCGTCCGTTGAACGGCCTGACGTAAAGTTCTGAATTATCAATTCGCCGGTGATCTTTGAGATCACCGGCGATTTTTTGTTGGGTTGTGAGGCTTCTCTCGGGCTAGGTCAATCTCGCTCAGTCTAATCCGTCTACCCGATTGATTCGCTTGCAGACAAACTGTCACCGTGAACGATCTAGGATTGAAGCCCGCCTTTACGTTAGTTCATCCAGGTCGAGTCCGTGCAGCCAATGGGCAAAACGTGTGGTTCTTTCCTGGTTGCCCTGCAAGCCGATCGACTTGGTTTCTACGATCCATAAATAGCGAAACAGCTCCACTTCTGAGGCCTGACGATGCAGCAACTCGCATAGTCCAGGGACATAAGCGTCGTACTCTCCAGGTTCCGGACAGTGCTCCGAGATTCCGATCGGATCCCAGTCGAAATGGACGGCTTGGCGAACGGTCTCCAACAGAGATGCCATGGATGGGTTGCGATTCGTTTGCTTGCGGAATGAACAGTTAAGGCCATCCTGTGGCTACGCCGTTCCGCGATAACACATCGAAAACAAACGGTTAACCATATTGGGAGTTTTACCGAACCTAAATTCATGACAGGAATGGCATGACAGACGAATTGAGCGGATTAGTACAGAGTTACAACTTAGTCGCTTAGTTCAAAGATTAAAGTTGCAAAAAAGCAAAGAGATGAAAAGGATGCTCCACATGAGTAAGAAGCGGACCACTTCCTGACAACGAACTTACTGAATAAGTATTGCAGTCGGTTCGTGGCAAATCATAAGAGTCTTGCCACGAACATAGAACATCTAGGCAATCGTTGGATTAGCGGCCACCACGACCACCGCCACCACTAAATCCGCCTCGGCCGCCACTGCCACCACGTCCACTGGGTGCGCCACCGCCAAAGCCGCCGCGGCCCCCAGTATCGCCGCCACGACCTCCGCCACCTTGCATCTGCTGACGAATTCGCTGGAACATTTCCATTCGCTGACGCATTTCGTCAGGGTTCGGAGCATTTGGCGTGGGTGTGGTATTCGACGAATTGTTGCTGGTGCTGCTGCTATTGTTATTGGTGCTAGAGCTCGAGGTGACCGGTTGGCCAGTGATCGTGGCTAAGGCCTTTTGTAGCGTTTCTGGATTCGAGCTACGGATTCGCACGGCTTGCATGGTTTGGTTGGTGTCGTCGCCAGCCATATCGAGTTGCTCGACCAGAGTCTTCACTTCCTCAAAGAGTGGATCCGGAGCGGAGACAACGAGCGAGTTGCTGCGGGTATCAACACCAATGGTCATCTTCTCAGGCTCGCTTTGGGCACCACCACCGCCGCCACCATCACGACCACCTCGGCCGCCGCCACGCAGGGCACGGATGAAGTCTTCTGGCGATGGTTGTCGTTGCTGCTGTCCGCCGCCACCGCCACTCGCGGCGATGCGATCAGCGTAAACCTGCTGCACGATACCGGCGATCTCTTGGGCACTGGTGTATAGAACTGGGATCATGCGTGGTTGTCGCTTGGTTTCCACACTTTCGGGACTGTGTGGTTGGTCCATCACCTTCAGCAGTTGATCGATCTTGTCGAGGTCTTCGACGCTTGCTTGGACGTACAACGCATTGAGCCGCATGTCGGGGATGATGCTGAGCGACCCTCCGCTGAGCGAGGTGGACGTGCTGGAACCGCCAAGGCCCATCAGTGAACCCATCAAGCCGCCGCCACCACCGAGCATTTCGGAAGCGATATCTCCCATCAGCGACCCGCCGCCGTCATCGCTAGGGACAACGCCAGTGAGCACGCTTTGGAGCATCGCAGCTCCGACGTCAGCTTTGAGATACTTCAGGTAGTAAACGGTGTAATCGGACGACGACGAATAACGATTGCTGAGCGTCTCGATGAGTGCTTCCAATTTGTTTAGCGCCTCTTGGTCTTCCGAGGCGATGATCAAACCGCGTGGGCCCATCATCACCACGATATCGCCAGGCTTACCGCTGCCACTCATCGAGCCGGCAGGCTGATTGGCTGAAGGTAGCGGCAGGTCGGAAGGGCTCGGAGCATCGGTCAGTTCAGGGCCTTCCGCGTTGATAATCATCGGAGCGGCTGGTTTCGAGGAACTACGAGACGAGGGGCCTGCTTCGTCTGAGTCACCATCTTGATCGAAATCTACAAAATGGAACAAACCGTTAATAGCACGACGAGCTTCGGTGTCGATCGGCGGACGAGGCATTTTGGCTTCGTCATACGCCGGCTTGGTGGTTGTGTTTGGATTGTCGACTTGCGGTGGTGCGTTCAAGCCACGAACGGACGGAGCATTTGCGGGACGAACGACACGAATGCGGCTGGTGCTTACCGTGGGCCACAACATTTCCAATTCGTTCATCAAACGTTCTGCGGCCGTTCCCGTAAGCGGGATGGAGCGGATATTGCCACGTTCAGCCTGCATTGCCAGGGCTGCGTCAGGATCTTCGCCCATCTTTTCCAGCAGATCGTGAATCTGACGCACTTGTTCTGCGGTGCCGCGAACCAACAGCTGAGCCGTCAGCGGATCGGCATCGATGATCGGGGCATTGGGGTTCGGCTTTTCGCCTGATCCACCAAACAGCTTGTTAATCGAAAGGACCGCCATTTGAGGGTCAACGGTTTGCAGTTGGATAACGTCGAATTGTTTCGAGTCACGCTGAAGCTGTGCGAGGGTGGCCTTTACGGTCGCGTGTTGGCTGGCCCGACCTAAAATGATGATATTCCCGGTGTTGGTGTCGGTCGTCACGCGGACATCTGGGTTCCCGGCCAACAAGGTCTGCATTACTTGCAACGTTGTTTCTGGATCGAGGCTACCTAGTGGATAGGCTTCCAACTGCAATTGATCGGCAGGTGAAGTGCCAAAACCGCCAGGGACATCGACCTGTTTGATCAGCTTTTCGGCCTTCTCGACTGCCGTTTTCTTGCCAGTCAGGAAGATCTTGGTGCCCAACGTATCGCTGGCAATGCGAAGCGAGCCATCTTCGGCCGTGTTGCTACCCTCGGCGAAGCCAAGCAATTGACGCACGACGGTCAAGATTTCTTCGGCCATCAAGTTCTGCGTATCGACAACCGTCACATCGCTACCGAAGGGGTTTTCGACCGCTTGGATCATGTCGCGGATCGTACGCAAACGACCACCCGTCTCGGTCACGAAAACCTGTTGCGATTGGGTGAGTGCGACAACAGAGCCTTGTGGTCCGATCAGTTTGCTGATCTCGGCTTCCGCTTCTTCCGCTTTCATCTTCTTCAGGTCAAAGAGAACACTCACCAACTCGTATTCACCGCGGTTGTCGAGATCGTCCATGGCGACCGTCGTCACCAAGTTTGGTGGAATTCCGTCTTCCAAGTTGACGACAATCAGCATTTTTTCGCGGCGAACCAGTGTGTACCCCTTGGTCAGGAGGATGCTGTTCAGCACGTCCAAAGCTTCCGCAGGCGTGTACTCTTTACCGTCGACGTAGTTGAAAGTGCCCGGAGGTGGAGAGTTCATCTCCAGCGAGAGTCCCGCGTTTTCGGCGAACCAGTCGAGCACGTCGGCCCATGGTTGGTAACGAAAGCTGAACCGCATTGGACCTGCTTCACCGGCCGATTTCGTAGCAGCGGCAGTTAGTTCGACAGCTTCTTCTTCACTGGGGGGAACAACCTGATCGGCAGGAATCGGTGTGGCCGTTTCTGTGATGCCGGCGAGTTCTTCCCACTTGGCCCGCTGCGAATCGCTCAAAAGTTTGTTAGCGAATCGTTCGTACTCTGCCATTTCGCGTGTGCCAGCTCCCGGACGTTGGGCCGTTGCAAGCCGGTCTTCGATTTGCTTCTTCTGCCATTCGGCCAAATTTAACGAGCCGGCAACCGCTGGATCCAAAATCGCGGCCAAGCCTTTCTTCTGGAGTTGGATCTTCTGCAGCATCTTTTGCTGCTCTTCGGTTAGCAACTCCATCGCTAGTTTTTCGGACTCAGCAACAAATGGAGCGAGCTTCGCTCGCTGTTCCGCTGGAGAAGCCCCTTTGAGCTCCATCGCCAAGTTGACCGCTTTCTTTTCGCGTTCGTACGCTAGCACGCGCAGCTTCATGTAGGTTTCCTCGCCGATCTGCAATTGTGTGGCGATCTCTTCCTCTAAAGCCGTTGCGAGTGCCCCCACGTAGGTTGGGTCTGCTGCCTGAAGCGTGCTCAAGGGTGCGATCGTTACCAATGCCGCGAGCATAGTGGCGATGACGAAACCCAGCTTGCCGCGAAGAGAATAGATGAGCATGGCGTGCATAAGTTACTGTAGGGTATAGTGTTAACATCTTGTACAAGGGGATCAGAGCGGTGCGAAACGCACGAGCTTGCGCGATCCTATCCTTAGGGTACTCACTGTAATCTAAACCCCACTAATCGCCCTAAGTGTCAGAAATCGGGAAACTTTTTCATTTTCCGCGCGGTCAAAGGATGGTACTAAGAAAAATGCTTGCTGGAGGTGCATCCTTCGCGACAATAGGTGGTAGCGAACCCCTGCCCATCGCACGATTGGCCTATATGGGGGGAGTGTTCTCTTCTGGTAATTCGATTTTCTGACGGAACGTGCCCATGCGGTATCGACAGCGTAGAGCCCCTCGTGGTGGGGGAGTCCTGGCGATTTTGATTCTCACGATTTCTGCATCGACGCTTTCGGCCCAGGCAACTCGGGTCAAAGTGCCTGATCCACGCGCGTTCGGCCTCGATATATCGCCGGGGCTTGTCCTTTACGACGTGAAGGGGAATGTCGAGTACCGCAACGACGATGGGGAGACCGAAATCGGTAAGATCCACGTTGCAATCGGCAATAGTTTGGTTGTGGAACGCCCCGATGGAAAGTTAATCACCAAGAAGCTTTCCGAGGTCAAGAAGACTGAAAAGCCATTCGAGGGAATGGATCGAAAAGATCTCGAAAAGAAACTAAAAGCCGAGCACCCAGGTTTCCGAACCTTCGCTTCGCGTCACTTCATTTTCGTTTACAACACCTCCAACGAGTTCGCTCAAGGGACGATGCGGATCATGGAGTCGATGTTGCCAGGTGTTTCCGCCCACGCGAAGCGACAGAAGATTGACGTTCACGATCCCGAGGTTCCGCTAGTGGTGATCATGTTTGCCACAGAAGCCGAATATAAGAAATTCGCTCAATTGCCTGATGGTGTGGTCGCGTTTTATGACACATTGGAAAACCATGTCGTCATGTACGAGAAGCCGACGGAAACGCCCTTTAAGTGGGAACTCTACTACCGCCAGGCAATCTCAACGATTTCGCACGAAGGGGCACATCAGATTTTGCACAACATTGGTGTGCAACAACGACTTTCCCGATGGCCGATGTGGATTTCAGAGGGTATCGCCGAATACTACGCTCCGACCGACTTCGGAAAGCGGAATCGCTGGAAAGGCGCTGGGGATATCAACGACATGCGAATGTTCGAGCTCGAGTCTTACCTCAAGGCGCGGGATGCAACTCAGGCCGATGGCAAGATGATCGATGATACCGTCGGAGCCCAACGATTGACATCGACCGGATACGCTTCTGCATGGGCGCTAACCCATTTTCTGGCCAGCCGGCATAAGTTGGACTTCGATAAGTTCATGAAACGCGTCAGCGAGACCCGTCCGTTGGAAGGGGCCTTAGCCACTGACGACGAAGGAAAAGTGACGAGTAATCGCGAGCTTTTTCAAGAGTTTTTCGGAGCTGACTCGGCTGGACTCGAACGCGAGATGATTCAGCATCTCAAGCAGCAGCCATACGATCATCCGCTGAAAGAGTTTCAACACTACGTCGCAACGGTCAAAATCAACATCAACAACCGTATTTTCGGTACGGCCAACGTGTTTCACAGTCACCAGTTGGCCAACAAATGGCAACAAGAACAAATCCGTAAGCTGGATGCTGCTCAGCAAAGACAAGCACAGGTCGATATGATCATTGTGCCTAATCGATCGGCTGCGGAACGGGCTGCTTCGCAGTGGTTGCGTTCGATTAACTAGCGATTTTTGCCGTACCCCTCTCTTTTCCCGGCCGGGGAAAACCCTGATAATTGATGCCGGTACCCTTCAAATGGTTCAAGGGACCGAACCCATCCCGGGATCCCACCTTATGCCCGAAAGGAATTTCATGATCCGTTCACTATGCGCCATTGCGATGGTGCTGGTCGCCCAGGCGGCCTATGCCCAGGAGATTAAATTGGAATCACCAGAGCAAAAAGCCTCTTACGCAATCGGTCGCAATATTGCGAACGAAGTCGCCAATCCCAACGTTCCGTTTGATATCGACGCGCTCGTCGCGGGTTTCCGTGACGGTATGTCCGGCCAAGATTCGAAGCTGAGCGAAGAGCAAACCGCAGCTGCTTTGCAGCAGTTCCAAGCTCTGGTTCAAGCTCACATGCAGAAGAAGGCTGCGGACGCTGCCAAGGCAGGCCAAGAATTCCTGGCTGAAAACGCCAAGAAGGAAGGTATCAAAACCACTAAGAGCGGTCTTCAATACGAAGTCATCAAGCCAGGTACTGGCGCGACGCCAAAGCCAACCGACACGGTTGTCTGCCACTACAAGGGTGTCTTGGTTGATGGCACCGAATTCGATAGTTCGTACAAGCGTGGCGAGCCAGCTGAATTCCCCGTCAACGGCGTGATCTCGGGCTGGACCGAGGCGCTGCAACTGATGAAGGTTGGTGGCAAGTGGAAATTGTACATTCCTTCTGACTTGGCTTACGGCCCACAAGGCAATCGCAGCATTCCGCCGAATGCTGTGCTGATCTTCGACATCGAATTACTCGACATCAAGTAATCGATGATCGGTTGATCGTAGATTACGTAAGGCCCGCTGAAATCAGCGGGCCTTTTTTGTTCGTTGAACCAAATTATGGCCCGGCGCGAAGACCGCGATTGATACCACCGATCTTTTCGTGCACCTCTTCGGTTTGGCGAATCACGAGAACGCGGAGGTTGCTGTAATAGAAGATGCTGCCGTTCCCGCCGTGCACTTCCCATGTTTCCGGGGCGATGGTCGTCGTAATCAGATCGATCAGCTCGTCGGCACCCCGTTGATCGATGGCACCTCCACCACGTGCCTGGCTGATGGACGATGATGTTTCCTCGGTGCGGTCGTAGCTCGTTGTCTCCGGAGGAAGATTCTTCTCAACGTCATCGCGCACTGACCGCAACCGCGAGACAAGTCGGGCACGCCATTTTTGGCGGTCGAGTTCAGGGAAGTCGTCGTTCAGCATCATTTCATAGAATAAAGCACATAGCCGCTCGGTGGCATCGTAACGCTTATTGAACGTTTCGCTCGTGGCTTCGTCTTTAAGTGCTGCGTGCAAAGCACGCCGAATTTCGAACGGCTTGAGTGGTGGTTGCTCAGGTGATTCGGTCGCGGCAACTTTTACCTCATCGACTAAACTAGGCGTTGGTGGTGCCGAGAGAACAGCGAGTAAACATACGACGGAGGTCATCCCACGCTCCTTTCAGGATTTCAGATTGAACATCCTGTGGAGTGTGACAAATGTTTTCCGTCTTGCCAAACATTTGTTCTAGATCAGCGAAACAGGCCTACTCAGTTGTCGCACTTCCTCTAATTTTACGTTCCGCCCA
Source organism: Blastopirellula marina (assembly GCF_002967765.1). Lineage (NCBI taxonomy): Bacteria > Pseudomonadati > Planctomycetota > Planctomycetia > Pirellulales > Pirellulaceae > Blastopirellula > Blastopirellula marina. The sequence goes on from NZ_PUHY01000014.1 coordinate 247,336, forward strand.
GGCAATCATCTCGGGTACCCGACCGTACATCAGCAGGAGTGTCGCCGTCGCCATCCCCAGCGCTGCGCCGAGGAACGCATCGCTAGTGAAGTGCATCCGAAACGCCACACGCTGGAAACACGCCAGCCCAGCAACAAGTAGGAAGTACCATCGAGCATGCGGATAAAGATAACACAACCCAACACACAGTCCCGCAGCTGTGGCGGAATGGCCAGAGGGGAAGCTTTGATAGGCCGCCTGACGTAACTCCTCCTGCGAAAACCAATGCAGGAACGGAAACGTTTGATAGAAGCTATCCCAGATCGGTTGCGAAAAGTCAAACGCATGCGGACGCTGACGGGCAACCCCCATGAACTTGGCGACATTAGCCATAAGCCCAGCCCCGAAGGCGGTCGCAATCAGCAGCCCAACTTTCCAGCGGTTCTGTAGATCGAGCGCAAACACGGCTAATACGACCATCGCCACGCCGGTGCCGTGCCCGAACACTTCGCTTAGCGAGATTAGCTTTTTCAGATCGCCGCCAATGTAACGGAACTCGTGCGGTGGTTCGGCCAATTGTCCGCTGATCGCACTGTCTAGGAAAAGCGATAGGCCGCCACAAATGGCCAAAATTACTGAGAGAATCAAAAAGTAACGCCCATCAAATTGCTTGTCTTGCGGCAGGGTCGCAGGGCAGGGGGGAGACGGATTGCTACACGACTCTTCGAGAGAACGATGCTGCATCTCGGGTTCGGCGTACTGAGTGGACACGAGGAATTTCAAGCCGCTTGTTCAAGTAAAGGGTGCTATCGTCAACTTAGCGGCTTCCTGGGAAATGACCAATGGCAGAATCGTCGAGGGAAGTGCCATTGGCCGAGAGCTGGTAATTGGGGTAGACTGCTGGCCAGAACTGCATGCAAGCAAAGGAATGCTGCCATGTCCTCGGCAAAAGGAAATCTGGGGCTGTTGATCGGCCTCAGCGTGATCGTCTTCTTTACGAACCTCGGCGGGCCCAAGCTCTGGGACCGAGACGAGCCACGCAATGCTGGATGCGCGATTGAAATGATCGAGGCACACGACTGGGTGGTGCCACGTTTCAATGACGAACTCCGTACGCACAAGCCCGCGTTGTTGTACTGGTTGATGATCACGGCCTATTCGGTGTTCGGCATCAACGAATTTAGTGCTCGGTTTTTCTCGGCGGTGCTCGGCACACTGACCGTCTTGTTGACATACGACATGGGGCGGCGTCTATTCGATCGTAGCACTGGTCTGTGGGCTGGTATTTGTCTCGCGACGACATTGATGTTCACCGTGGCTGCCCGTGCTGCGACCCCCGATGCACCGTTGATCTTTTTTGTTGCACTTGGAATGTGGGTGTTTGTCTGCTTCAGCTTTCGGGAAGATAAAGATGCGGACTCCCAAGGGACTACTTACTATCCAGCACAGTGGTGGCAGATCGCATTGCTGTATGGTGTGTTAGGCTTGGCGGTGCTTTCGAAAGGCCCGGTCGGCTTGGTCCTGCCCACCGCCATCATCGGCATGTTTTTGTTGATCATGCGTTTGCCGACCGCCGAACCTGCGAACACGTGGTGGCAGTGGTTACTTTCTTTGACGCGCCCTTTCTTCCCGCTGCACTTCCTGAAAACCGTGTGGTTCATGCGACCCATCATCGCCGTGACTGCTTGTTTGTGCGTCGCGCTACCATGGTACCTGTGGGTCGCTGCTCGCGACTTTCGCTGGATTGAAGGTTTTTTCCTCGAACACAATTTGAATCGTGCGGTGACCGCGTTTGAAGGGCATTCCGGTCCACCGGTTTACTACTTACTGGCGATCTGCGTTGGCTTCTTCCCCTGGTCGGTTTTCTTTTCGCCGATGCTGCTCGATCTGGCTCGGCAACTGCGAGTCGAATCGAAAACACGTGCCGCTTTGATCTTCTGCTCGTGCTGGGTCGGTGTATGGTTGGCCGCCTTCTCGGTTGCTCAGACGAAGTTGCCTAGCTACGTCACCCCACTCTATCCGGGGTTGGCCTTGCTGTTGGGCTGCTTCGTGACGCGAATCACTTCCCGGCAAATTGAGATTTCGCCTCGATGGTACGACCTGACGTTTGGGTTGACGACTCTCGTCGGCGTGATGATGACGATTGGACTAGCGGTCGCAGCGCGGATTTACCTGCCTGGCGAGTACTTGGTACCGATCGTTGGTGTTGTGCTCGTCGTTGGTGGAATCCTGGCTTGGTGGTGGAGACGTCAGTCGGACATGCCGAAAGCATTCACCGCTTTTGCCGTGATGGCAACCTTGTTTGTCGTCGGCCTGTTCGGGCTCGTAGCCCAGCGTGTTTCCGATCATCAAGCGATTGGTCGATTGCTGGCCAAGATCGATCAGGCTGCGCCGGAGGCATCCCTGTGCTCTTACGGCGTAAGCGAAGCAAGCTGGGTTTACTATGCTCGGCAGCCAGTGAAGTTCGTTCCAGACGCAGCAGAAGACTTAGAGCGAGAGTTCTCACAGGGGGTGAACACCATTGTGCTCACCACGCCAGAAAAGCTGGAAGAGCTTCCCGAATCGGTACGTGCCCAGTTGGTGGAAGTAGCGCGTGAGCCTTACTTCTTGAAAAACTATCCATTGATCGCACTACGCCCCTCGCCTGAGCTAGTTGAGATCGCGGTACGAAAGGTGACGGAAGCTCGCTAAGCTTTCGCTTCCACCTCTATTAGCTAGCGACCGCAGAAGTGAAGCTTCGCGCGGTCGTGTTCTATCGCCTCGGTCCGACAAAATCGGACGCATTTCCCGTTATTGAATTGCGGGAAGCGGAAGAGGGTTCGTTCTGGTAATACCGATATTGGCGATCGTAGGGCATTGAGTGACTCTGATTTGCCATCGGACTTGCTTGCGTTAATGCGAAAGCTAAGTTTGAGCGTCGAATGTCGACATCGAAGACATGATGTTCAAGGTTTAGCTGCCATGCGCGAGAGCAAACATTTCATTCTGCTGGTCGAAGATGACCCGCTGATGGCCGATATTACCGCGTTTCGTTTGGAGCTGTTGGGCTTCGACGTGCAGATCGTCGAGAACTCAGACGCGGCGCTACGCACGTGCGAAGAGCAACGTGTTGATTTGGTGATTGTCGATCTGGAACTCGCTGGCATGAAGGGCCTTGAGCTGATCAACCAATTGCAGATCGGCGAATCGACGCACGAGACACCCATTATGGTGTTCTCCACCGACCCGAATCTCGATGTGGTGCAAAAGGCCTTCAAGGCTGGGGCCAAGGATTACCTCGTGACTCCTTACGATCCAGCCATGCTGGAACACAAGATTGCCCAGCTCCTATCCCCGGAATCGGTCACTTAGATACGAAGCGAAATAGAGACACACCATGGCAGGACGTCTGGGCGACATTCTGGTAGCACGCGGACAGCTTACCCAAGAGCAGTTGGAAACCGCTCTGCGCAGTCAGGGTTCTGACAAGGGTATGCTGGGTGCCATTCTGTTACGTCGTGGTTGGGTAACGCGTGAACAAGTTGGCTCGGCCTTGTCCGAACAATTCGAAGTGCCGTTCGAAACGCTCGTTCCCGACGCCGTGAATCCGCAGTTGGTGCGACTGCTGCCTGAGGAATTCTCGCGAACGCGATACACGGTTCCTGTCGCGCTTAAGAATCGTCGTTTGGTCCTAGCTATGGCCGCGCCGGACGATATCGAGGCAATTTCCGAAGCAGAGCTGATCACCGGCTATCCGGTCGATCCGATCGTGGCATTCAACAGCGAAATTGGTGAAACGCTTGATCGTGGGTTTGACGACAAAATTGTCGCTCGACAGACGATTGTCGATATGAAACTGCAAGAACTCGCCAAGCAGGAAGATCACGACGAAGGGGCCGAGCAGATCGCGGCCCTCAACGAGGAAGAATCCGCGCCCGTTGTGCGATTGGTGAAGTCTTTGCTTTCAGGGGCGATCAATTCCGATTCCAGTGATATTCACTTGGAGCCACACAAGCCAGAAATGCGAGTTCGGTATCGCGTCGACGGCCAGCTCCAGCAGGTCATGACCATTCCCAATCACATTGAAGAGGCGGTGATCGCCCGTATCAAAGTGATGGGAGACATGGACACCACAGAAACGCGACGTCCTCAGGACGGTCACATCAGCATCGACGACGGTGGCAAGCATGTGAACTTCCGTGTCAGCACGATTCCGACCGTGCTGGGCGAGAAAGTGGTGATGCGATTGATCGACGAAAGCTCGAAGGTGTTCCGAATGGATCAGCTTGGCTTTAGCGATGTCGATCGAGTCCGTCTGCAGGAATTGATCGATAAGCCACACGGCATGCTGGTGGTGACAGGGCCCACTGGCTCAGGTAAATCGACCACGCTGTACGCAATGTTATCCCAGTTGAACCAAGTTCATCGCAATATCGTCACCGTGGAAGATCCAGTCGAATACCGTTTGCCAGGTATCACGCAAGTTCACTCCGACAATGAATTCGGTCTCGGGTTTGCGAACGCGTTGAAGTACATCATGCGGCAAGATCCAGACGTGATCATGGTGGGTGAAATTCGCGACCACGAGACGGCCACGACCGCAGTTCAAGCTGCACTTACCGGTCACTTGCTGATCAGCACGCTCCATACCAACGATGCGGTCGGCTCGGTTGCTCGTTTGAATGACTTAGGGATCGATCACTTTCGGATTGGTGGTTCGTTATTGGGAAGCGTTGCCCAACGCTTATTACGAACGATTTGTCCTTTCTGCAAAGAGCCCGCCCAGCCGAATCAGGCGATGCTGGAGACACTTGCGCGACGCTGCAAGATTCCTGTGGAAGCCACGTTCTATCATGGTCGTGGTTGTAACAAGTGCCTGGGCAGTGGCTATCAAGGACGCGTGCCGGTGTTTGAGATCATGAGCAATACGGCCAAGATGTCGGAAGCAATTGACCAAGGAATGCCGCACTCGAAGCTGCGCGAATTGGCGATCGAGGAAGGAATGACCGATCTATTGACTGCCGGCGTGAAGATGGCCGTCGCGGGACGCACGACGCTTGAAGAAGCCTATTTCAAGACGATGAGCTAAGCAGCGATCATGAGAGCCACAACCGCAAGCAGTACGTCGAAACGAATGGACATCGGAGGGGTGTTCCGCTGGTTGCATTCCATTCAGTTGACGCCCGGTGGTCGGAAGAACGGTGTGTCGCCTCGTCGATTAGGAGAGATCTTCTCGAATCTGGCGACCCTTCTGGAAAACGGCGTTACCCTCCCGAAGGCGATTGTGACAATCGCCAACGAAACATCGATGCGATCGTGCCGTGGTCTCCTGCTTGGCTTACATGCCGCAATCGAGCGTGGAGATAGCTTCTCAAAAGCCCTGATCAGCCAGGACGGAACGTTCGACGAAGTCTTGATTCAGCAGATTCGTGTGGGTGAACGCTCAGGCAACGTTCCTCAAGTGTTACGACGAATCGCCGACAAATTCGAGAACGACAACGAACTTCGCGGAAAGATTATCAAGAAGCTTAGCTACCCAGCAATTGTCACGATCGCCGGTAGTGGCGTCTGCGTCTTCATGATGATGTTCATTCTGCCCGTCTTCGAAGAGACGTACCGCAAATCAAAAATCCCGCTTCCCTTACCGACGCAAGTCTTGGTTAATACCGGGGCGTTTTTGAACGCTTACGGTTGGATCATCTTACTGGCGATATTAGGACTTGGACTCGCGATCCGTCATATCCGAAAGCAGCGCAGTCTCGCAATCGCGATGGACCGGCGACTGTTGCGATTACCCCTAATCGGTCCATGGCTGGTTGATATCTCGATGCTGCAGTTTATGGATACGCTCGGCACGATGCTCGAAAGTGGTTTTCACGTGGCCGATGCACTTGCTCAGAGCCAAGGAACGGTCAGTAACCTGGCCGTCGATCAAGCAATTGGTTCGCTCGGACGTGCGGTTCGCCGCGGAGAGCGGTTAAGCCATGAAATGGATCGCCATCATGAGCTATTTCCCCCTGTAGTGAGCCAACTGGTCATTGTTGGGGAACAAACCGGAAACCTAGGCACAACCAGTCGCCAAATTCGGGATCACCTGAAGAAAGATATCGAACGCAAGACCGATAACTTCGTACGCGTGGTTGAACCAATCACAACGATTCTGATGGCCTTCATGGTCGGAGGGATCTTATTGGCAATATACATGCCAATGTTTGGAATGTTGGATTTAGTGGAAAGATAAGCGCTAAGAACGCAACCTACAGTTGTGTGGTCGAATTACGAGTTAGAAACAACTCGCACGAATTCGACGAACTTGGGGCTGTTAATCCGAGAAACACCTTATTAAGAAACTCGTAGCATAGCAGTGAAGAAAATGTATCAAGCCAAGGTGAATCGACAACGTCGTGGTTTCTCGCTCCTGGAACTCTTGGCAGTGGTGGTGATCCTCGGGATCATTGCCGCAATCGTCGTTCCCCGTGTGAGCACCTCGAGCACCCTAGCCAAGCAGCGCGTTCACGAACACAATATTGCCACTTTGAATTCGGCGGTGGAACGCTACTTCGTCACTACGGGGTCTTGGCCCTCGGCGTTGACCGACTTGGGAACCGATTACCTGCCAGATGGCGTTCCCGCTGTCCCAACCGACAACACGTTGACCTACTCCGTCGACGGGACTACGCATCGCGTTGTCGCGAATTAAGTTCAATGATCTTGCCATCAAGATACAAATGCGACCGCGCACCGTTCGTGCCGCGGTCGTTTCCGTTTCCTAAACAAGGTTTCAGCCTGCTCGAGCTCCTCGCAGTGGTCGTCCTGCTGGGAATCTTGGCAGCCGTCGGTGCGGCCCGTCTGTCCCCTGGTATCCAAGGCAACTTGGCGAATGGTACCGACTCTTTTCGCATTCTAATGGCACTACGACAAGCCAGAGCATCTGCCATCTCGACCGGCGATAACCACCGCGTACGGTTGCTAAGTACGAGCGGCGTGATCAGCGGTTTTCAAGTCGAACGCATCGGAACCGTCACCACGATTGTCGAAGGACCGTACGATTTTACCCCAGAGACCTCGGTGACTCAGACCGGCGGGGATGCGACTTTCGACTTTCAAGGGCTGGCAACTGTCGCACCGGTTCTCACGTTCACAGGTCCAGACCGCACACATCGGATTACCGTTGTGGCCGCCACCGGCTGGGGGCTGCTCGAAGAACTGTAGTTCCCGCGGATTTCTTCTCGCATCGACTCGCTTCGATTGACGGTCGTATCGGGTGACCTATTTTTAGGAGTCCTTTTGCGCACGTCGCGCGCTAGGTATTACCTCTTTCCACGAAGGAGAGAGTTCCCCGGAAGTGAGTCATGATTGTGTCATCCCAGAAAGCGTACTCCTTGCTCGAAGTGGTGATTGCCACTTTGCTGTTGGGGCTGGCGATCATTCCGGCCATGAAGTTCATGAGCTCCGCGATTCATTCCGGGTATGAATTGGAAACTTGGAATCAGATGAACTTGATGGCCGTGAGCAAGCTGGAAGAACAACTGTCGATTGCGGCCAATGATTTCGTCACCGGTTCGCAAAGTGGCACGTTCACGGAACCAGGGCTGACCGGGATGCGATACCAAGCATCGCGCTCAACCGCAGCGGGTGATGGCGGAATTGATGGACGATTAATGGTGGTTCAGGTCACCGTTTGGAGCGACGAAGATGGCGATGCCGCACTGGATGCGTCCGAACGAAAGGTGACTTACGCGACCAAAGTCGCGAGCATGTCGATTTACCAAGATGGTACGTAAAGCATATACAACACGAAATGGTTTTAGCCTATTGGAGCTGCTGTTATCGGTGACGTTGCTCGTCTCGATGGTAACTGCAGTTTCCGTGCTGCTTCGTGTGAATTACGACACGTGGCTCGACTACCGGAGCGATAACCTACAAAACGAAGCGGCGGCTGGCGTGTTGCGGCACTTGGTTCGCGAGTTGCGACAGTGCGAAGAAGTTACGGCGATAAGCGCCGGTACCGATAACTCCGGCTCGTTGACCGCACGCATGCCGAGCGGTGATTCCGTCGTATGGGATCATAGCGGAACGAACGTGATGTACGGCATAACGACTGCGGACCAACTACTAGGCAACAACATCACGGGAATGACCTTCGTGGGATATGAACGAGATGGCGTTACGGTGACGACGGTCCCTGAGGATGTGCAATGCGTCCAGGTTACGATCACCTACACGCTATCGAGCCGATCCGTTAGTGCCCGATCGTTGACCACCAAAGTGTGGATTCGAGCGTTTATATAAGACTCAGCCATGATCAACAAACACACAACCAGACATCGCACGGGACCGCGGCAGGGCTTTGCGCTGTTGTTGGTTTTGATCGTAATCGTCTTAACTTCAATGCTGTTGGTCGGTATTGGTAACGGATTGACGACGCAGTTCGCTGCTTATCGAAATACAGCAGATTACGATCATGCTCAGTACTTGGCAGGTGCCGGGGTGCATCACGCCGCCGCCATGTTGGAAGAAGACGCAACATGGCGAGGAACGCTCAGCAATATCGAATTGCCCCCAGGCAGTGGCAATCGCTACACGGTAACCGCCGTGGACGGTGACCCTGGAAAGGTGCTTGTTACCTCGAAAGGAGATGCAGGCAGCGTAACGCGTCGATTGGAATGTGTGATTAGTACCAGCGGCTAGACGGAATCATGGTAGGAAAACGGAACAACAAGACCAACAGCAACCGGCCGATTCTGACACTTCAGATCGGTCATACGCTGGTGCGCGCGATCCTCTTTCGACACGAGCAAGGTCGGGTAGTTGAATTCCAATCGTTGGAAGAAACCTGGCAATCCGGCAATTTGAAAATCAGTTCGACTGAAGGCGCCATTGGGTTAAAGGATGCCTTCCGACGTTTGCTGCAGAAGTTGCCACGTAACGTCGAAGCGACCTACATCACGCTCTCTGGTGAATTCTGTGTGACGCGGGTTGTCAGTGATACCAACGAGAACGTGCTCCATGAAATTCGAGAAATCGAATCGCGTAGTAATTTGTATCTCTCACTCGGGCATGGCCCGAAGGTCGTCGCTGGTAATATCATTCAGCAAGATCCACGTCACCAGCATGCGACTGTCTCGGTGGTGCATCGCCAGACGATCGAGGCGATTCTCGAAATATCAAAGTCGGTTGGCCTTTCGGTCATTTCCATCGAGCCGTCGGTGATTTCGCTCTGCCGTTTGATGGGCGCGATGGAAGTCGATCGCGAAGCACCTGTATTGTTGATGTGCCCTGGTCAAACGGGTGTTGAGATCGCGATTTCCTACCAAGGACGCTTATATCTTGATTATCGTCCAGCGGGTGTTGCTAAGCAGGAAGACGTGGTCGACGCATTGGTTCACCACTTAGAGCGTCTGCAACGTTACTGTCGTCGCCATGCCCGCGTGATGCAGGCCTCGATTGCATCGGTTTACCTGTCAGGGGATCAGCAGCGTTTGGGGCCCATCTACGAGCAACTTGCCAGTAAGCTGACGATGCCGGTTAGGGTTTTGAAAGTAGCATCCTCCAGCGATGCGCCTTCCCTTATGCCAGACAACTTGCCACAACCTTATTACCCCGCAGCCGGTGTCGGTTTGTTGGCGATTCGCGAGCACGCGACTCCGGGACCCAACCTATTGGAACGCTTACACGCGGATGCCGACGATCCGATTGTCCCTCGCATCTTGCGACTATTCACCCCGCTTGCGGCGGTGTTATTGGTCGCTGCGATGGTCTGGTCGTATTTGCTGGAACAGCGCTGGGAATTAGATCAGCGAGTTGCCGAGGCAGCACAGTTTGAACCGGTCCATCGTGAAGCCCTCGAAATCCAAGGCAAGCTGACCCGCGGCCGCGAGTTGTTAAACGTTCAGAAACAGATCAGCGACCAGATTCCGCGTCCGCCCATGGGGGCTTGGTTACGACAGCTTGGAAGGGACGTGCCAGAAGATACTTGGCTGACCAGCATGGCGCTAGATTCACGTGGCGACATGACGGTAGAAGGGGCTTCGCTTGCCGAGGCAAGCGTATTCGATTACGTCCAGCGAATTCGGCAACTTCCCTTTGTCACCAGAGCTAGCGTGGAAGGAGTGATCCCGACGACAACGCCCTCTGGACCAGGGGTAAAGTTCACCATTTACTGTGACTTTGACGATCAGGAAGCATTACAGGATCAAGAAGATGGAAGCATATAAATCAGCAATGATCCGTCTTTTGTGGCATCCCGCCGCGGCGATGGTCGGCATAATCGTAACTTTTCTCGTAGCGCTTGTGACACTTATTCCGGCCGCCGAAGAATATTCCGTACTACGAGAACGATCGGAGGATGTCGCACTCTCGTTGGAACAGGGAGGACGCGATCAGGATTGGTTTCCGAAACTTCGATCGAAGTATGCGGAAATTCAGCAGGAGCTTGAGACCCATCAACGACGAACAATTGACGAGGATGCTGCTCATGCACTTCGCGAGTCGATTGTTCAGTTGGCCCGCGATGCCCATTGTCATTTACGAAAAGTGGACTTAGGCAACGTGCGAGTACGGCAATGGCATAAGTTCGATCATCCGATCACGACGGTTTCGACCGCCCAGCGGGGAAAGAAGACCGACTATGAATTGGAGGTCCGTGAATTGCGGTTAACGTTGAGTGGTTCGCTCGACGAGATCCAGCAGTTTATGCAGAGCTTCGAGTCGTTGGATGTTCAAATGAGCATTCAACAGCTCAATCTCCGGACGCTCGACGTGCGGGGAGAACAGCTTCAATTAGAGCTTGCCTTGCAACTATTCGGGATTCGACGCGCAACGAAGGAAATATCGCCAGTATCGTAGCTTTCACTCGGCAAAGGGTTTGAAAGTTACTGCCAGAACTAGGTGAAAGAAACGGAATGCCAAACGGCCAGGACGCCCAAACAGTCGCCTTAGGTTCCCCAGCGAAACGAGATCTGCTCGGTTCGGCCGGGCTGCTGCGCGGCGTCATGTGCCTGGCAGTGATCTATGCTGTCTCCTTCCTAACGCCTTATTGCTCGGCTGAAGGAATCAGCCCACGCATCGAAGCCGCCCTGAAACAGCGCGGTGATCTCACGCTTCGTGATACGTCGCTTCAGCAAGCCCTTTATACCATTGGCGAGATCTGGAGCATCAACGTCGTCCTGGGAGGCCGCATCGAAGGTCAAATCAACGGTACTTTTCGGGATGCTCCGCTGTATGACATTCTCGATTCCATCCTACTGGTGAATGGATACGGCTATCGACCGGTTGGCGATAGCCTCGTGATTGTACCGCTAGCAGAATTGGGGACGTCGAATCCGATGTTCCGATCCGATACGATCGCTTTGCGACATGCGAACGCGGCCGAGATCATCCCGGCGCTAGATTCTCTGAAATCGAAAGGGGGTTCGATTCAAGCAATCGCTTCGGCAAACAGCCTAGCCGTTGTCGATTATCCGAGCCACCTCGCGTCGATTCGCGAAGCCGCAAACCAAATCGATCAGGTCGCCGCCAATTCGGGCGCAGCTCCCGGTAACCGTGTCGTCACCGACGTCTTGAACTACCGACCTGAGTATATCGACGCTAAGAGCCTACTGGAGGCAATTCAGTCGCTGATCAGTTCCGATGGGCGTGCTGCCGTGGTGGAATCGGAAAATCAGGTGATTGTGATCGATCGACCTGATAACCTCCGTATGATCGAGAGTATGCTTCAGCGACTTGACGTACCCAAGCCGCAAGTTCGGATCACGGCGCTGATCTACGACATCGACTTGGACGACCTGGAAAGCCTCGGTGTGAACTGGAGTCAGGCCTTCAAGGGACGCACCAACGCCGATGGTGTCTCGCAAAACATCTTTGGCATTGAGTCCGCACTGGCAATTCCGACCGCGGCCGGAGATCCTACTGGGGTGATGACCTTCCAAACGCTCAGCGGCAGCTTCGATCTGCGGGCGATTGTCGACCTGGTTCGCGAAATGGACGATTCCCGTCTGTTGGCCGACCCGAACGTCGTGGTTGTCAATCGTGAAAAAGCATCGATCGAAATCGTCACGGAAATTCCTTACCAGCAACTGACGCAGACATCGGGTGGTGGAAATATCGGAACAACTGCTTTCCGCGAAGCGGGCGTGATGTTGACTGTCACACCACGAATTGCTGCGGATGGAACGATCGAAATGGATGTCGTCCCCAGCTTCAGCCGCTTGACCGGCTACAGTGACGGGGCGAACCCACAGCCAATCATCGACCGCCGCGAAACGAGCACAACGGTTCGCGTCGCCGATGGTCAGATCTTGGTGATTGGTGGTTTGCGACAGCGTATCGACATCAGCAATGACAACGGTATCCCTTACCTGAAAGATTTGAAGTACGTCGGAAAGTTGTTCCGATATCGTCGAACCCAAGTTCGTGAAAGCGAATTGGTGGTGTTCCTCAAGACCGAGATCTTGCCTTGTCCCACGATGGCGATGGATTGTCGGCATACCGACGCGTACGAAGAGTCGACGGCGAAGCTCGATGCTATTCCATTCGCCTCGAAGTACCCGTGGCCCAAGATGTCGCCGCCACCGCCGGGCGTACGTGCGACGTCGTTTGGTCCTGATCCGCGACGCAACCTGCAAGCACCGCCCGTCGAGAATGGGCCACCAATTCATGGGCCGCAACAAGGGCCAATGATGTACGAAGAAGTGCTGCCGCCGGAGAACGGACCCCTACTGCGTGAATCGCACCTGCCACAGCGATTGCCAATCGTGCGATAGCAACAAGCGACTTGCTAGTCGATGCTGAGCTTGATTTCTTCCAGGCCACGTCGGAGGGTGGCTTGTTCTTCTTCGACGTGTGTCACTTCCCAGTCGAGCACGAAGTCGCCGACGGAAGCTTTGTGCAGCTTTCCAGCTTTCTCGAGGATGACGAATCGGTCGTTTTGTCGTTTCGCAATTCCGAGAAGACGAAGATCAGACTTCTCGATATGACGCTGTGTCACGGTTCGCACTGTCACGGACGGCGGTTGAAAAGGATTTCGCTTCTCCGCAACTTTCTCCGTCATCCTAGTGACTGGCTGTGTCACCTTGTGAGAGGTCGCCTCGGAGACGGCAACAATCGGCGAATCTTCGCTTTCTGCCAATTCGGGTGGCTGTTGAACCGGAGCGGTGGCCTGTTCTGTCGCGATAGGCGATGAAATCGGGGCAATTCCGCAGCCTGTCGCTGAAAGACCAGAGGCCAGAAGGCTAAGTGCGTTTCGGAAGACGGTAATACGGAGGACCATGGTCGAACTTCAAGATTCGCAGCAAGGAAAGGAAGGGCTGCTAAAAGGTAGGTCAACGCGTCAAGCAAGGGGCCTATGTAGCGAGAGGACCGCCGCATACCGCATCGGTAGAAATGGAACGAACGCTATATTCGTTACATCCCAATCACCTCGCTTACGAGAGTAGCGGGTCCTCGACCTCCGGGGGGAGATCGACCGGCGATTCTTCTTCCTCGCGTCCACTTTTGGCGCGACTCGGTACGAGTTCCGCGGCCCCCAGCATGATATTCAATAGCATCAAGCCAGTTGCCATCATGCCAAGGAACATCAGAAAGACAACGACCTCGGGCGACTCGACGAAATTGCGATTGCTCATCGCCTTAATGAAGAACCAAAATGGGTTGGTCCAATGATTGAACGAAGAATCCATCGTCCGATTAAACAGCACCTGAAATCCGAGCGGCACCATAATCGCTGCCATCAACATCAATACGTGCGTGATTACGGACACGAAGATGTCCGCCCGGAAAATCAAGTTCATCGTCCGCAGCAGGAGTCGGCCAGCGCTTAAGAAGAACACGGTATAAGCCAACAGGCCGAAGCTGTAGGTGATACAGCGTGTCGCTTCGGAAGTACTTAGGCTTGTGAACGTATTGCACCACGCGAGAAAGGCAGTCGCGAGGACGCCGCTCAAGAGCCCGGTTAAGACGAAGATGTAACCACGATCCGGACCGGGAATCCGCCAGTTACGCCACAGGCGATCGGTAAGATAACTGGGAATCGTCCGTTTCACTCGGGGAGACAATACCGGAGATTCGCCGTTGATGAACGAGCCCATGATGAACCAGTGCAAACACAAGATCGTCGGCAGGATCTGGAGGAATTCTTCTTCTCGAGGGATTTGAATTGCGACGTATCCCAACCAGCCAACGGCTAGGAAATGCTGAATCAACATGGCGATACGAATCCCAGCCGAGCGATTCTCGCTTTCAAATGTAATCTGAGCTGCGGCGACCTCAATGATCAGATGCAGGTAGCTCCCGTAAACAGTTAGTAAGGCAAACGTAACGATCCAGAATTCTTGCTGATCGTACATTCGCCAGCCTGTGTCTTCGTAAATCGCGCCATAGCTAATCGTCACGCCAATCCCAAACAGGAAGATGAACAGCAAGATCACAATCACGGACAAAGCAGACTGCCAGTGCCGCTGTTGGGTAACGCATGCCAGTACGAGCCCGACAGCGGAGAGAAGGATCGAGGCGAGAAATGCCACGGTGATGACGTATGCCAGCGTAATGATATCGATCCCACGCAGCAGGTAGGTGAAGCCGATACAGGGGGCCAGTGCCGAAAGGTAGACCAGCATCTGCAAGATCGAACTGACCAGCTTTCCATTGATGATCTGCCGTGGTGTCAGCGTCGAAATGGAGAGCAGTTCAAACGTTCCATCTTCTCGCTCGGAGGCAAGGGAACGAAACGCTGAGAAGGGGATGATCACGACGAGCGGGAACAGCAAAATATCGAGATAACCGACTAGCAGAAACGGTCCATCCGGAGAATACAAAATCCCAGGATAGCGAAGATAGATCGCCATCACCGACCAAATCCAACTGGTGATCAGCACTAAGCCGAACGTTACGGCGAACTGACGACTCTTTAGCGCCTGGCGAGTTTCCTTGACCAGAATGGGGTTCAGGTACTCACCCCATGCTTCCAGATGGCCGTCGATCGTTTGCCACCACCCTTGATTCGATTTTGCAGGCTCGGTGGCGGCTTGTTCGTTGTTGAGTTCGACCGTTGTCATTGCACTCGGCCTTTCGTCACGTTGAGGAAGACATCTTCCAGGGTCGAGTGCCGTGCCCCAAACTCAGCGACACGAAAACCGGTCTCGATCATCTCTTTCAGCAGAAGTGCCTCTTCCGCACGTTCGCCGATGTGGGAGAAGTGAAGCAGTTCGCCATCAATCACGATTTCGTCATAACCTTCTTTGGCCGCCAGCCAGTCGGCAAGACCTTGGGTGTTCTCTAAAACTCGGACGCGAACGCGGCTCTTGGTGAGTTGGCCACGCTGGATATCGGCCACGCTGCCAGTCGCGAGAAGTTGACCTTGCTCGATGATACCAACGACATCGCACATTTCGGCCAGCTCCGTCAAAATGTGCGAGCTGACCAGGATCGTTTTCCCATTCTTAGCGAGTCGAGCAATCATTTCTCGCAATTCAATCCGAGCTCGCGGATCGAGTCCCGCGGCTGGTTCGTCGAGAATCAACACTGCCGGATCGTGAATCATCGACCGGCCAAGGCACAATCGCTGCTTCATCCCTTTCGAGAGTCCGCTGATTGGCTTCTCGGCGAGAACGTCGAGTCCAGTGAACTCCATCGTTTTATCCATCGCCAATCGGCGTTCGCGCCCTCGTAAACCATACGAACGGGCAAAGAAGTCGAGATACTCGCGGCAATTCACGTTTGGGTAAACGCCAAATGCGTCGGGCATGAAACCTAGTCGACGACGTACGCGATCAGGATCGTTGATCACTGAATACCCATCGATCAATGCGTCGCCCGCAGTTGGCAAATCCAACGTCGCGAGAATGCGCATGCTGGTCGTTTTGCCGGCGCCGTTGGGGCCGATGTAACCATAGACTTGTCCTTGGTAAACCTCGAACGAGACGTCATTGACGGCTTTCGTCTTGCCGAAGAATCGGTGGAGTCGTCGAAGTTCGATGACAGGAGTGCGCGTTGCAATCATGCGAGAGTTACCAAGTTGCTTGAATGACTTCGAGACTCTTTTCGCCAAGCGGAGCGTCGATGCCGATCGGTGTTTCTGGAAAGCGTTCGACGATGGCGACATAGCTGCGAGGTCCGAACGCTTGAAACGCTTTAACCAACTGATCTTGTAGTTGCCGTTCCATCAGGGCGTGCGAGAAGTTGGGGTCGGCTTGATGCTGTTCTGGCATGTTAATGTAGCGAGCATAGTAGCGTCGCTGATTCATGCGACGATACATGTGTCGGTCAAAGCCAACCGGTACGCCTAGTCCTGCTTCGTTGATCATGGCACGAATTCGATTCGCTGCATCAGGATGATCAAGCTGTAACTTTGAGGAAGCATCGGCATTCAAGTTGGAGGTGAAATGCGGTTTCCCTGCGTCGTCAACGACAAGCAGCGCCTCGATTTTGGTGCCTAGCTTATTGGTCACGCTGATCCCATCGCCGCTGGTATCGATTTCCAGGTGTCGCTCCGTCTCGTAGGGGCGAACGACGAGAAACTGTTGGGTGACGCGGGAACGGAAGTAGCCTCCTGAGAGGACTTGCTGTTTGTCCCAGGCAATTTTCTTTTGACCGAAATTCTCGGTGGTGGGGAATTGTTCGTACTCGTAGATCGCTGTGTCCGTCGGAAATGAAAGACCAGACGAACTGGCCAGCCCTGAATAGTATGCTTGGCGACTCCAGGATGAGCCGAGTCCCGATTGTTGGTCGAGTCGCGTCACCGAGCGGATACGCGTTTGCGTGCTAAATCCATCCGAGAGAACGGCATAGAGCATGAGCAAAGCAGTGATGAGGAACGCCCCGGCAGGAACGGTGATAATCAGCAGATTTAAGCGGCTCATTGCCCGGAGAACGAAATAGTTCACCGGGCCAATGACGATCACAAACAATGTGATGAGGACCTCAAAGGTGGTGACCGGAGCCACGCCGACTCCCGGAACCAGAAAATCCCAGAAGCCGAGATTCTCACGCACACGCGACATGCCGTGCCGCTCGAACCAGGCCAGGCGGCCTCCTCCAAATGCGCCGAACATACGCTCCCACGTCGTCACATTACCGGGGAACGGATCTTCCTTTACCAGTAGTACTTTTCCATAACCAAGCTCACGGGCAACGAAGTTGAGTGGTTTTTCAGCGGTGGGGGCATTGCCGTTATTGCGGTTACCGGTCTCGACTAGCTTGCCATCTTGGATGGCCAGCGCAGAATAGTCGGTCGCGGCATTAATTCCATAGGAACTACGGGGATGTCGAAGCGTACGCAAAACACCAAGGTCATGCGTTTGATACGCATCGATTGTGTATTCTTCCCAGGCGTTTTCGCCTGCTCGCTTGGCCTTGCTGAATAATGGATCGATCTTGCGAGGCCCTTCATCACCAGCATTCCAGACAAGCAGATTTCCCCCGGCTAGGACCCAGTCGCGTACTGCGATCAGTTTCTTTGGGGCGGTGTTCTGGAGCGATTGAAGATCTTCGAGCTCGAAAACCAGCAGGTCCGCTGACGATAGCCCAAGCCAGTCGTCGGGGATTTCGCTCAGCGGCAGGACGTCCGACCGGGTCAGGTAACTTAGCGCGGAAATGGCCTGGTAGGGGGAACCTGTGAAATGCGACTTCAAGGGGGTCGACCCTGGCAAAGCCTGTTCGTTAAATAGAATCCGTAGGTCGGGAAACGCTACCACTTCTTCACCGGAGTCAAGCTTATTGGCCTGATCCAAAACCCAGCTTGAGCGTTGCGACCGATCCGGAGCATTACGATGAAACACGATGGTGGCTGGATAGGCCTCGGTCATCGTGTAATTGTAAGAACTCATGAAGGACGTTAGATGCGGATTAGAAAGCTCGCTGAGCTTTCGACCATCTTCCGTCACACCGACACTCATGCCGTACCATATGGTTTGTTGCGGGACGAGAATGATTTCGGTGGCGATGGCTTTTCCTTGGGGGAGCTCAATCTCTTTGGTGACGGCCGGTAGGGCGGCCGACATGTTGTACTCCGATGGTTGCAGCGTGACTTTCACTCGGCGATCGGCAGGAGCTGGGCGTCCGTTGGCCGTTCCGACCGTGACCCGAATCGGACGATAGCCGCTTCCATCGATCCAACGCGAGTCAATCGATAAGATCAACCCATGATCGGGCTTGTCAGGAGCCATCGGAAGTTGATGAAAATTGCCCGTTTCGGCCGATGCTGGCGAGTTGCCGAAGACCAACCAAGCGGTAAGACAGGCTCCCCAAAGAATCAGGGAGAACAGCGGCGAACGAGTTCGACGAAACGGCATGATAAACATCATTTCCGGCTGGCTGGTGAAATCGATGGTCAGTCGCGTTCGATATTCTTTGGGGGGATAATCTGCGGTGCCGGCGTATCGGTGGCAAACGGCGATTGTGCTTTCGGCGGGACCAGAAGTTCTCGCAGTTTCATGGCAAAGTAGCCCAGTAGTCCCAGCACAAAATGAATAGCGCACCAAAGGATCGCCGCCGCAAAGACAAAAGAAAGCCCTTTCGCCCAGTCGGCCCCCATGAATGCTTGGCGGACGACCAGGCAGCTCAAAGCTACCAGGGCGGTGAAGACGAATATTTTGGTGAGAGAAAAGCGTTGAATCATGTCACCATTGTCTCCGTCGCTGAACGGTTTGCAAGCAAATTGCCTGAAGTGGTTTTCGCCAGCTCGACGGAACTATTGAAAGCAAAATTGAAAAAGTTGTTCGAGCTATCGTTCCATGCACGAAAGGTGGCCATTGTTATCGCGTGAATCGTTCGCTGAAGCGTTAATTTCGAGACGAAATAAAGTTCTTTGGAGTTTCGAAGGCAGTAAAGAAACCATAGAAAACGTAGCAGGCACGCATTACTCTCCTTTAAGGACTGTTCAAATGAAGATGGGAGAGCGAAGCCAGAAGACGATTGAATATGGGCGATCCTAACGTCTGCGAAATGTGTCCCCCAGGCATCCGATAGACCCGCTTCGTTGGATGAGGTAGCTTGGTGGTTGGATCACAAAACATCGGGGAATCAACATCGTGCTGAATGTGAAAGTTGCCGCCGCGGTTCTCAATCAAACACCAATGGATTGGGAGGGGAATACACGCAATATCCTGGAGGCCCTGGAAAAGGCTCGCGATGCTGGGGCATCGGTTATTTGTCTGCCAGAGCTTTGCATTACCGGATACGGCTGCGAGGATGCCTTTCTTTCGGCGGGCATGCGGCGCATGGCTTGGAACAAGCTGCAGGAGTTAGTCCCTGCCACCACGGGCCTGGTCGCCTGTTTCGGGCTTCCCATTTCGTATCGCGGCTTGGTATTCAACGTCGCGGCGATCGCTGCGAATGGAAAGCTGCTGGGACTAGTCCCGAAACGTAACCTGGCTGGGGACGGCATTCACTACGAACCACGCTGGTTTAAGCCTTGGCCGGAAGGGAAACGATCTTTCTATGAAGAAGGCGACCAGAAGATACCACTGGGAGATCTCGTCTTCGATTTCGGTGGCACAATGCTCGGCCTGGAAATTTGCGAAGATGCCTGGGTTGCTAGCCGACCTGGGAGCCAATTGGCTGAACTCGGCGTCGACCTTATCCTCAATCCCAGCGCCAGCCACTTTGCTTTCCATAAGCAGGAAGTCCGGCGACGCTTCGTGCTGGAGGGCTCCCGAGCTTTTCATGCCGCATACGTTTATGCCAATCTGCTCGGCAACGAGGCGGGAAGGGCCATTTACGATGGTGGAGCGATGGTCGCTTCAGCTGGCCACTTACTAACTGAGGCCCCGCGGTTTAGCTTTCAAAACTGCGTAGTCACCACTGCCGTCGTCGATATTGATGTCAACCGAATGAACCGCGCTAAGAGCGATGCATTTGTGCTGAATTTTGATGCCGCAAAAGACCAGGTCGTCAACGCGGACTTCTCGCTGCCCCACTGCGAGCCCGATGTGCCGAATTTGGTGCCGGCAAGTTGGGAAGAGTCGGAGCATCTGAAAGAAGAAGAGTTCACGCGGGCGGTCTCACTTGGACTGTTCGACTACCTGCGAAAGAGTCGCTCACGCGGGTTTGTCGTCTCGATGTCGGGCGGTGCCGATTCGGCCGCGGTGACGACGTTGTGCGCTTACATGGTTCAGTTCGCGATGCAGGATATCGGGATTCATCAAATTGCAAAGCGTCTGTCATACATTGATGGTCTCGACGGCTTAGCAAATCCAAGTGACGTGAACACCAAGCTTCTGACGTGCGTGTATCAGGCAACTCGCAACAGTGGCGAAATCACCTACAACGCGGCGAAGCAAGTTGCGGAAACGGTAGGTGCCGACTTTCATAGCGTCGACGTCGACGACTTAGTTCAAGGCTACACGAAGTTGGGCGAGCAGATCATGGGACGCCCGCTGACTTGGGATGACGACGACATCGCACTTCAGAACATACAAGCTCGAACGCGTTCACCCAGTATTTGGTTGGTGGCTAACTTGAAGGGGGCTTTGCTGCTTTCGACCAGTAACCGTAGCGAGGCGGCCGTCGGCTATGCCACGATGGATGGCGATACCAGCGGCGGGCTGTGCCCGATATCCGGAATCGATAAGGCTTTTCTCCGCGAATGGCTTGTCTGGATGGAAAACGAAGGGCCACGCGGAATCGGGTGTTTATCGGTGTTGAGCGTGATTAATCAACAGCAGCCAACAGCTGAGCTTCGCCCGGCTGAGCAAGGTCAAACGGACGAGGCCGATTTGATGCCGTACACAATGCTCGACATGATCGAACGTTTAGCGATTCGTGATAAGCAGATTGCGGTTGAGGTGCTGATGCATCTGCGGCAACGTTACCCCGGACACTCGCCCCGCGAACTGGGCGCGTACATCGAACGGTTTTTCCAACTATGGAGCCGAAATCAATGGAAACGGGAACGTTACGCCCCTGGCTTCCATCTAGATGACGAGAATCTTGATCCGAAAACTTGGTGTCGCTTTCCGATCCTCTCTGGTGGATTCCGGGTTGAGCTCCGCGATATGTGGAACAAGATCGAAGAAATGGACCCGCAATCGTTCGAGGCAGGTTAGCTAGTTCGCTTGCCTGCCAGGCTTTCTTGTTGAGCGAGAAAAAACTTAAAACTGACGGCCGGCCGGCTTCGGTTTCGGAAGCTCTTCGGCTGGCGGGGTCTGCGGTTCGTCCTCTTGAGCGGCTTCCTTTTTGGAACCACCGAACGCGCCCCCCAGGTCGAACAGATTGAAGCTTGGCATCTTCAGCCCGGGGGCTGGCTTTTCATTCTGCATGTCGAGCTGAGCATGCATCTCGATCAGATGCTCGTCGACATTCAGGCGAGCATCAAGGCCACGGAACCAAGTCATCACGTTCGCTTGATAATCTGCCCCTTGTTCATTCCAAGCCGTTGAAACCCAATGAGCACCGATGTTCTGTTCCTCTTTCAAAATAAATTGTCCACCCAATGGATCAATGAATTCGAGATGCAGGAGTTGGTCGGCGAAGCCCTTGGCTTGCTCTTTCGGGACGCCGAACTGATTATGCACTTCGTTGAAAAACGCGGCATTGGCCAGGCTTCCTTTCTTCGCCATCGCTTGGGCTAGGCCATTAGCGAGAGGAGTAATCTGAGCGTTGGAGATATCGCCGACGTGAATCCGAGCTTGGGCTGGATACTTGTCTTCCACGATCGCCAAGTTGGGCGTTACGTTTGAGAGGATCTCGGGATAGAACGAAAGGGTTGAGAATCCGTTCCATTCACGACGCCACAATCCGAACGGAAGCTCGTTGTAGCCGTTAATGTCAGGCCTCGCTGCAGGTCCGATGATTGGCAGATTATCGATCAGACCGGGTTTGGGCCATGCGGTTAAATAGCCGGGCGTCGATTGAATCATCCGCAGCGTGCTTAAGAGTCCCTTGTTGGTGAATTCGTTCAAGGGGAAAGGGAGGTCCTGCACGGCCACTGCGTAGTGCGTCAGCCCTCCACTAAGCTGACCGTTGAGCACGGCTTGAAATGCTACCACGTCTTGTGGGCTGGTGGCGATGTGAGTCGGTATCGGCGGTCCCAGAACGGAAAGGAACTGGCTGAAATTTGAACGCTCGAAGGGAGATACACGGGCATCAATCGCTAACCGCTCGAGTCCTTCGTCGTTCAGTTTAAACCGATTCATGCCGAGCAAGATCGGGTTCATCTGTCGCCACTCGGTCATATGAAACTGTCGCAACCGGTTAAAGTCGGCTGTCTCTTGCGGCGACATTCCCCGGATATCCATATCTGGAATCGGCACAAAATGTCCGCGACTCCCCCGGAGCGAATCACCCAGCGAGTCGCCTGTGATGATAGTTTCGCTCCCGTCGGCACGCGCACCGAAATTAGCCGGCAGAAAACCGGCAGCCATCAGTCCGTCGACGGACAGATCCTGGTAGCCCTCGTTAGTGGCCGCAGCGGTCGCCATCTGCTGCAATTCCATCTCGATCAAGCTTCGTAAACGACGACGAAGCTCGACCCGATACTGTGGCGAGTACAAACCTCGAAAGAAGTCGGAAGACAGGTATGCGAAGACGGTATCGTTGCGGCTGACAGGCATCAACTGCCGGGCGTATTGAAATTCACGCGAGTTCGCCAAGTCATTGCCGGTTTGTTCGAGCAGAATAAATTGCTCGGCGATCCAGCGCGAGGTCGTCACCAAATGGAAGTCTCCACGGGCGACGTAGAACGAACGAAGCGTGTTATCCGGGGTCGACAGAAACGAAACATCCTGCCCGGCTAGTTGGATGGTTTCCAACTTCGCGCCTTGCTCCTTGAATTCTCGTAACGCCTCTTGGCGATTCTTCTTGATGTCGTTTACCAGCAGGGCACTTTGCTTGGCATGGAAGAGCATGCCCATCGCGGCGCCTTCTCGCATATAGGTATCGCGACCAATCAAGGCAACATCTTGCACCACCTGCTCGCCAAAGATCTCAGCCAAGGCAGATTGCTTTAGCGCCAGTTGTCGCTGGACCACTTCGTTGATATGGAAAGCAACTCGGCGGCTGCTGATCATGCGTGACAGATCACCACCGTTGCGTTCCATGAGCTTGTTCAGCCAAAGGTAGTTGTTCAGCGAACCGAACCGCACGTAGAAACATTCTCGCGGAACGTAATTCGCCATCGGTTCGATGACCACATCAGCTGCTGGCTGCGGCACGGCCAACGGTGCGAATTGAATGGGAGGAACGACGGGACCGAGTTCCTGTTGACGCGGCATCTCGTTGTTCATCACGGACTTAAGCATCGCTTCGTGAACCTTCTCGGTTCCCAGAAGCAGCATCAATGATTGATTCGGATCAAGCGCCGAGCGATCCGCCATGTCTTTCTCGGTCAACGGCGGCAACGGTAAACCGAGTCGCTCGGAGAGCATCATCGTAAGATACGTTTCGAGTACCGGTGGATGCGAGTTGGCACCGGATTGTTCCCGCGCTACATCGTTGAAGCTGCGCCACCATTGCCGGGTAAGGTTGTTGTGGGGGCCGCTTCGCCGTTGTCGCGGCGTGACAGTAAACGTATGCGGTGTAGGAGTTTCGACGGTGACTTGCATAGGGGCACTTCCGCGAAACAAGAAATAGATTTCCAGGTCTTGCGGCGGAGTGACCGTGTCGGCACCAATTAGCGATTGAAGCAGCGGTAACGTACGCCGCGGCTTGAACACCGGGTAGAAGATGCGTCCCTCGGTATCGGAAATCGAAAACCCACGGCTGTCGATCGGATCGCCAAAATCAGCACGTGAGAACGGGATCACCATGCGCGCTACACCAAACGGCTCGCCAGCGATGGCGTTCACATCTTGTGCTTGAGCACGCGGCGTGGTGAACGCGAACAGGCCCAATAACGCGAAGAAGACGGTCCGTCGAATCATGCCATGCATGGGTTGATGCTCCAAATCTAGGTTATTCCCAACAACCCATCGTTGGTCTCGTGACCGGGCGTGTCAAGGGAACCTTTCCCTCACTTCAGGGGTTTGAGGCCCGCTTCCGTGCGATGTCGATTTAATAACGTGAACGCTGCTGGCTCATTCTTCAAAAACTTCACCAATTGGCTGGTCGAGCACTGCAATTGCTCAGCTGTAGCGGCTGCGTCCCATCCGGAAGCGTGCAATCCGGAGATCGCTTCTGCTAGTAACGAGGGGAAATCGTCATGATTGGGGTTAACCAAGAGCTTTCCACTACGCAGTCGAGAACGCCAGAGTTCGCTCGGTAATGTGGACAGTTCTATGTCAGTTGACAATTCCGTTGCCAGCACCACGCGCAGCCGAAACAACGCGACTTGGCGATTGGCCTCTTGCGAGCGTTTTTCATTTGCCTCGGCACTCTTGCCGCTGACCGTATCTCGGATCACGACCGCCGTCTCGACCTTGTTGCGATGTTGGCCGCCAGGGCCGCCGCGACGCAATCGCTTCGTTTCGCAGCGTTTTAGCAGTTCTTCCGCGGGCCAGGCCGCGGGGTGATCGATTCCCTTAGGCATACGGCTCTACTTCACGATGCTGATCGATTGCCCGCTCTCGTCTGCCCCTAACGACAAAATGAAAGGGACGGCGTACTCAGCCCACTGCTGCGGGCTTGGGGCACTCGATGCTCCATCGGAGAAACACTTCTCCAGCATTTCGGTGTGGATCATCCCTGGACCAAGCGGAATGGCCGCCATCCCCTCGGGCAGTTCCTGAGCGAGCGACTTCGTCAAACCTTCAATCGCATATTTGGTCGCGCAGTAAGGCCCGACTTCTGGAGAAGTGGTACGGCCCCAACCAGAGCTGATATTGATAATGACGCCCGACTTCTGCTCAATCATTGCAGGCACGAAAGCCTTAAGAACGTGGAAGACCCCTTTGATGTTGATATCGACGATGTGCGAGAACTCGTTGGTAGGTACCTGCCAGACAGGATTGTTCTCGTTGATGATCGCGGCGTTATTGATGAGAAGATCGGGTACGCCGAACGACGCAGTGACATCGTTCCCCCAGCGTTCAACATCTTTGTCGTTGGTCACATCGACCACATCAAAACGATGTGGGCTACCGTACTGTTCCGCCAAGCCGTCGATCTTGTCGGCCGATCGGCCACAGCCGGCAACTTGATGACCCGCGTCGATGAAGCCGTCGACCATGGCTCGCCCGAGTCCTTTGGTCACGCCGGTGACAACAATTTTTCGTGAGGCCATGGCCGTGCTGCTCATCTAGGGGAGGGAACCGAAAGAATCCCAATGCGACGACTGGGATTCGTGTTCATTACAACCGCCTCGATGGTCAGACGCAACCAGGGTGGGCGGTGGTGAAGAAGAGACCGGCCGCTGTGGAGAATCAGAATCGAGGTCTGGACCGTTGCCGTGGTCAACAAGAGCGTTTCTTGTTGAGCAGGTGAGAAAGGTCCTCGCCCGGTCCAAGCGTTTATTCGCATTGTGCGAAGAGAACGAGGTGCTCGTTTGGCTTGGATAGCCAGGTTGGAATCGTCGCGTTAGTTCTCGGCCTTTGCCAGGGCGTCCATCTTCGGAGACAAGCCACGCCGGTTTTCACGCGGCAGGAAGTCCCGTTCGACCAGTTCCGGGTCGTATTGCGTCCAGGTCTCTCGCATGTTCCGGCCGACCACGCTTCGCATGACGTCACCGTCACGCCAAGTGGTGGTGTAAGCCCCGTCGCTCCAACGCTTGCGGGGAACTTGCCAGGAACTCTTCAAGAGACGCCAGGCGGTTACGTGGAACCGGGCATCGCATTGCGACCATTCATAGAAAATGATCTGGTCGAAGATCAGACGGCCTTGTGAATCGTAGTAATGGTTCACCTCGATCAGGTCGACTTGGTCTTCGACCACCGGTGCGTTGGGGGAAGCCCCCAGTACCATCCACAAAGCAGCTACCGAAAAAGTAACACCACTCATATCGTTCTCCCTAAACGTTCCATCGTGTAAGGGGCATCGTACGTGGTTGAGTCGGGTGTATCTTTTATTCGAATTTCGGATAGAGCAATGTCGATTGATCAGGATTTGTGAAGAGGTGCGAAAAACCGCACGAAAAAAAGAAGTGCAAGTGCTAGCGTAGTAGAGGTGGAAATGCCCTATCGGCAGCCCACTTTTCAGCGTTGTTCGCCGTTATCGACGGATCAATTGCGAGAAGTCGGAATCGTCTCGATAACGCTCGGCCAAGTTATTGATCTTTGATTCTCGATGGAGCTGCTCGAAGGGCACCCGGTTGTCGAGCAAACCTAGGGAGTATGCGTACTCATCGCTGTAACCTGGCAGCAAAATTCGCATGTCGTAAGGAATACTCTTTGGCGCGATCTTATTCACATGCGAGACAATGTTCGTCGTGCAGTTGTTGGTCAACGTGTTATAGAACTCGGGATGTGCAGCTAGTTCGTTGGCTCGTTTGACGACGTCGAGGAACAAAGCCTGAGCTTGTTCCGGTTGCGCAATTGTACGGTAGAGATAGACGTCGCTCTTGTAGTAGTTCGAGCTCAGACTGATGATGTCGCGTTCATCTCCGATCACATACATCAGCTCGTATTGGTTGAAAAACCCTTTCCAGGGCGAGTATTCTTCGTGGGCTTCTTTTCGAATCTCGACCGAGGAAACCAGATAATCCCCATTCTTCATGCCGAAGCTAAGCATCGTGTGCGCTATGCTGGGCGAATCTTTAAACGGCACCACAATGAAGTCGACCGACTGGACATCGCTTAACCGAACATCCTTGTCGTAGTACTGCACGACGTATTCGTCCGACGTCGCGTAACGGCAGTTACGCACGTTATGAATCGTGATGTTGTCGCCACTGATTTCGCTGATCGGTAACTTCGACTGGTCAGGAGCCCAAGTGCGATTGTTGGTGGCAACAATCGCTTTACATCCGATGGCATTACTGATCAGCCATAACATCCCCGTTACCAACAAGAGTCGGCATGACCAGCGATGTAAGGGGAGGCGTGTTGTCGGGCTCGGCGCGTTCACCAGGCAATCGTGGGGGGAGAGATCGAAGCGGCGTTCTTTCGCGATGCAACTTATAGAACTCCGGTGCTGGCAACGCAACGTCAGTTGGACGTTTTGCTAGCAAAACTAAAGCAGTCCAAAGTGCTGGCAGCCAGCAAGTACGCCACTGGTAGCGGTTTTCTCAGCCAGATACAGTCGTTCGAGCTGCTGGCACTCCTCAAAGTGGGCTCGAACAGTGTTCGCCAAGGCCCGATCTGCGTTCCCCACGACAATCGTTCGATAGCCAGCGGTCATCGCGGCCAAATCGTTGCCTGAGTCGCCGGCAAACACGGCTTCTTCGTTCGCCATGCCGGTGTGCCGCGTCCACCATTGTAGCGCATGGGCTTTAGAAACATTCGCCGGCAGCAAATCAATCAGACCATCCCCATTAAACGGATCGACGCTGCCAATCACGTTGTAGGGAATATCGTGTTCGCCGAGCGTACTACGAATGTTAGCAACCAAAGTTTCAACTTCTTTGGCATCGCAGTAGAAGCTGAGTTTGAACGTTCCTTGTTTCTCTTCTTCCTGGGGACGCAACTGATTCCACGTCGAAAACTTTTCGCGTACGGCCTTAGTCGAGTACTCACCAACAATCGATTGCAGATGTTGGACATACGGGTTGGCCAGATGAAAATCGCCTTGTTCGTGATGATAGATCGACGTTCCTACATCACAGATCACCCAGTCCGGTGTCGGCAGCGAATGCTGTTTGATTGCGTCTTCAACCGATGCCAAATGCCTTCCGGTAACGAATGTGAGCGTGACTTGATTGGAACGTAGCTGCTCTCCTAGCAGTGACAAGTCACGCGCGTTCTCAGGCTGATTATCAAGCGGGATTAACGTACCGTCCAAGTCGGTTGCCAGAACCTTATTCACCGGGAAAGACCTCTGTCGATTTGTAGTTTGCACGCAAGAGTGCTAAAACAATGCTTCTCAATTACTCAACAATTCAGTCTATCAAGATAGCGAATATTCGTGTCGCACGACAAACCAAATCGTTCACCGTTGATTCTCGGTGAAGTCCTTTTCGACTGTTTTCCAGATGGAAAGCAAGTCCTTGGCGGGGCTCCTTTCAATGTTGCTTGGAATCTCCAAGGCCTGGGTTTTGAACCGACCATGGTTTCCGCGATCGGCGATGATGCCGAGGGGAAGACCGTGTTATCGGCGATGTCCGATTGGGGTATGCGGCAAGATCAAATACAGACGTGCGACGAGAAGCCGACCGGGGCGGTCAAAGTGACCATCGACAACGGCGAGCCGAAGTACGACATTCTTCAGGATCGCGCTTGGGACTTCGTTCAACCTCCCTCGATCGACAATTACGATTCGTACTCGTATCTCTACTACGGAAGTTTGGCTTATCGCAGCCCGCAGACCGCAGAAACGATCCGCCGGGTGATCAACGAGAGCCAACTACCAAGGTTCGTCGACCTGAATCTTCGGCCACCATGGTTTGAAGAGTCTTGGGTGCCAACGTTAGTGGATGGAGCCGATTGGTTGAAATTGAACCACGAAGAACTTCAGAAACTCACGGGAATATCGTGCGAGACTCGTGAAAATGTTCAAAAGGCCGTCGAAAAATTCCGTAATGTTCATAAAGTCGCCAATTTCTGCATCACCTCTGGCTCTAAAGGCGCCTATCTGGCCACAGAGGACGGTGCTGGCATCGAAATTGCTGTAACTAAACCCGATCCTCTCGTCGACACGGTCGGAGCGGGT
Source organism: Blastopirellula marina (assembly GCF_002967765.1). Classification (NCBI taxonomy): domain Bacteria; kingdom Pseudomonadati; phylum Planctomycetota; class Planctomycetia; order Pirellulales; family Pirellulaceae; genus Blastopirellula; species Blastopirellula marina. The sequence goes on from NZ_PUHY01000014.1 coordinate 275,965, forward strand.
GATGCTTTTGCCTCAGTTCTTCTTGCAGGACTGATTGCGGGACGCCCTCTGCGACAGGTTGGCGAGGCGGCGTCCCGATTTGCCGGGAAAGTGTGTCAGAATAATGGAGCGACCTGTCGTGACAAGTCGTTCTATGAAAACGTGCTCCCGTAAGAAAACGTTTTGACGCACGGGTCCAACACCAACAACCTTTGAAAAATCAACTCTCCATGAAGATCGCACTGATCAGCTTACACGGATTAATCCGCGCGAAAGATCCCGAGCTAGGTCGGGACGCCGACACCGGCGGCCAGGTTAAATACGTTCTCGAATTGGCCGAAGAGTTAGCACAACAACCAGGCGTGACCGAGGTCGAACTCCTCACGCGGCAGATTATCGATGACCGTGTCTCATCAGAATACGGACTCGTCGAGGAACCAATTTGTGAAAACGCAAAGATCGTTCGTATTCCCTTCGGCCCGAAGCGGTATATCCGCAAGGAATCGCTTTGGCCTTACATCGAATTCTTTGTCGACCAGGCTCTCGCGTACTATCGCCGGGCAGGCTTGCCTGACCTTATCCACGGTCATTACGCCGACGCTGGATTGGCTGGCGCCCAATTGGCCCGCCTTTTACACATTCCCTTTGTTTTCACCGGCCACTCGCTGGGGCGTGTGAAACAGCAACGCTTGCTCGACAAGGGGAAATCTCTCGAAGACCTCGAACGACGCTATAAGCTTTCGCAGCGGATCGAGGCGGAAGAAGTCGCGTTGGAGACGGCTTCTATGGTGGTTGCCAGTACCAGTCAGGAAGTCGAGCAACAGTACGAGATTTACGAGAATTACGTACCTGGACGAATGGAAGTCATCCCGCCGGGCGTAAATCTAAATTCCTTCTCCGCACCTGAATCGCAAGAGACGGAGTACCCGATTGGTCCCGGCATCGAACGTTTTCTTCGCGATCCGAGTAAGCCACCCTTGATTGCGATGGCGCGCCCGGACGAACGTAAGAACCTCGAGATGCTGGTCCGTGTGTTCGGTGAAAGCGAACGCCTGCGTGAGTTGTCCAATTTAGTATTGGTGATGGGAACACGCGAACGCTTGAAGGATCTGGCATCGGCTCAACGGCGGATTGTTGAACAGATCCTCGGCAAGATCGACGACTACGATCTGTACGGTTCGGTTGCCTATCCGAAAATGCACACGCCAAGCGATGTCCCCGATATTTATCGTTGGGGTAAGCAGCGGCGCGGTGTCTTCGTGAACCCAGCATTGACCGAACCGTTTGGGCTGACGCTGCTCGAAGCTGCCGCGACGGGTTTGCCGATTGTCGCCACCAACGACGGTGGTCCACGCGACATCATTGCCAACTGTCAAAACGGTTTGCTCGTCGATCCGCTTGATCCCGAGGCGATCGAAAAGTCGTTACTCCGGATGCTGACCGAACCAAAACAATGGGATGATTGGTCGGAGAAGGGGGCCGCTGGCGCCAAGAAGCATTATTCGTGGGCCAACCATGCCAAGCGTTATTGGCGCGATGTCAACGATATCCTGGATCACTCGGCCGAGCCGGTCTTAGCTAGAAATGCCAAGGTTCGAAGGATGCCGAACTTCGATCGGCTGATCATCACCGATCTTGATAATACGCTGACTGGCGACGATGCCGCGCTCCAGGAATTGCTGGAAACCGTCAAGGAACACGAGTACATCGGCTTCGGGATTTCGACCGGCCGACGACTCGATAGTGCGATGGAACTGATCGAAGAGATGAAGCTCCCCCGGCCCGACTTGATCTGCGCCGGCGTGGGAACAGAACTCTATTATGGAGAAAATTTGACCAACGATCGAAGTTGGCGCAAACAGATCGGTTTGCACTGGACTCCGAAGGAAATTCGGAAACTATTCGAGGGTGTTGATGGAATCTTTGTGCAAAAAGATCATCAACAATCCGAGTTCAAAATCAGCTTCGATGTCGATACGAGCGTGGCGCCGAGTATTCCTAAAATCAAGCGAATGCTGCGAGAAGCAGGCATTCGGGCTCGCGTGGTTTTCTCGCGGGGCATGTATTTAGACATCATCCCGAATCGAGGCGGCCCGGGAGTGGCAGTGCGGCACGTGCTTTATAAATGGGGTTTTTCCCCGGAAAAAGTACTCGTCGCAGGCGACAGCGGCAATGATGAGGGTATGTTGAAAGGGCGCACACTTGGAGTGGTTGTAGGGAATTACAGTCCTGAGCTCGAGAGACTCCGCGATTGGCCCCGTATCTATTTCGCAGAAGGGCATCATGCGCGAGGTATCCTGGAGGGAATTAACTACTACCAGTTCTTAGAAAACATCACGATACCCAATGATCGGCACGAGTAGGAATGGACAACCCGAACAATTGCACGTCGAGGCAGAGATCTCGCTCAAGCGAATCTTGCCACGATTAGAGGCAATTTGGTCGGAGGATGAGGTCTCGGCCGGCTTAGCACGTGATTTTACGCAGCGATTAGTGGCCGAGTGGCCGCGGTTATTTCGCTTGCTCTACACGTTGTACAGCAGTCGTTACGATTTCTTTTATCACTTGGAAGAAATCATCAATACTGCGGCGCGCGGGTGGCAGCAACGTAGCGATGAGTTACGTGCCCAAGACGACCATCGTCTGAACGACCCAACTTGGTTCCAATCGGAACAGATGGTCGGTGGTGCGCTGTACGTTGATCTCTTCTCAGAGAATCTCAATAAGCTACGCGAGTGCATTCCGTACTTCACCGATCTCGGACTGACCTACGTCCATCTAATGCCCCTGTTCGCGGTTCGACCTGGCGACAACGATGGTGGTTATGCGATTAGCAACTACCGCAGCGTTGATCCGCGTCTGGGAACGATTGACGATCTGCGTGAACTGGCCGACGAATTCCGCGCCGCGGGAATCTCCCTGGTGCTCGATTTCGTTTTTAACCATACATCGGACGATCACTACTGGGCCCAGCATGCCCAAGCCGGCGATGTCGAGTATCAACAGTTCTATTACTGTTTCCCCGATCGCACCGTTCCGGACCAGTACGAGCGAACCCTGCGAGAGATCTTTCCGACCGTGCGTCGCGGGAATTTCACTTGGCACGACGGGATGCAGAAGTGGGTTTGGACCACCTTCAATAGCTTCCAATGGGATTTGAATTATCACAATCCCGCCGTCTTTCGAGCAATGCTTGAAGAGATGTTGTTCATCGCGAACACCGGCGTCGACATCTTACGGCTCGACGCGGTCGCGTTCATCTGGAAGCGGATTGGGACCAATTGCGAGAATCTGCCCGAAGCGCATTTGCTGATTCAAGCCTTCAATTGTCTGGCAGGGATTGCTGCTCCGGGATTGGTCTTCAAATCGGAAGCAATCGTGCATCCCGACGAGGTGGTGAAGTACATCGACGAGGACGAGTGTCAAATCTCGTACAACCCGACCCTCATGGCACTATTGTGGGAGTCGCTCGCGACCCGCAGCACACGGCTTTTGAAAAAATCGCTAAGTCATCGTCATCGCTTGCCAGTTGGGACTTCGTGGGTCAATTACCTTCGTTGTCACGACGACATCGGCTGGACATTCGACGATGAAGATGCCGCGCAACTCGGGATCAGCGGTTACGATCATCGACAATTCTTGAACAACTTTTACACAGGCCAATTTCCTGGTTCGTTCGCGCGTGGTGTGCCATTTCAGCACAATCCGGCAACGGGCGATATGCGAATTTCTGGGACGTTGGCGTCGCTGGCAGGGCTTGAACAAGCGATCGAGTTTCACGATCCGAAACTGATCGACATGTCGGTACGGCGAATGTGCTTGTTGTATGGAATCACACTCAGCATCGGTGGCATTCCTTTGCTCTATCTCGGCGAGGAATGGGGGATGCTGAATGATTATGATTTCGTGAAAGATCCGGCAAAAGCGGGCGATACTCGGTGGATTCATCGCCCCAAAATGAAATGGGAATATCTCCAAGACTTCAAACAAAACGTCGACGAACAGAACGGTTCGATTCGCGGCAAGATCTTCAAATCGATCCAGCGATTGATCTCGCTTCGGAAGAACTTGCCCTCACTATCGGGGCAGCAGATGGACCTCGTTCCTGTCGATAATCCCCACGTCTTGGGCTTTGTTCGCCATCACGAAGGGAGCCGAACACTGATCCTGGCTAACTTCACCGAAGAAGAGCAGCGGGTGCCTGCCAACAACATCCGAACCGGCGGACTCGGTCGCTTCTTCCAAGATCTGATTACAGAGACCGAAATCGCTACGCATGATGATCTGATTATGCAGCCTTACGGACTATTGTGGCTGGAACGGATCTAAGATCCGATTATCTTTGAGTGGCCCAGATTCGGGCCACAGTTGCTCAAAATTTTGGCACTTCACAGCAAAACACGATCTAAGTGTTAGGTTTCTGGCATCGCTAGGCTATTGGCGCATGATTTGCATCCCAGTGGGGTGGATCGTGCCGATTGTGGCCAAATTGCCGGCGCTAACGCAAGTAAAACACCCCCCCGTCGATTGCGAGAGTTCGGTAGGCCCGACGCACCCCGGCTTTTCTCTCCCGCGATTCGACTTCCTTAGAGGCTTCCATGGCGATCCTGACGGCTCTGCATCATTCCACTACCTATCATTACGATCGCAAGATTGCGCTCGGCGCTCAGACGATCCGTTTACGACCGGCTCCACACTGTCGGACCCCGATTCATAGTTACTCGCTGAGGATCAATCCAAAGCCGCACTTCATGAATTGGCAGCAAGATCCTCACGGCAATTTTGCCGCGCGGGTCGTGTTCCCTGAGAAGGTCGATCACTTTACGGTCGAGGTCGATTTGGTCGCGGAAATGACCGTGATCAATCCGTTCGACTTCTTCCTTGAACCGACCGCGGAAGATTTTCCGTTCACGTACGACGACGCGTTGAAGACCGATCTGGCTCCATTTTTGAAGCTCGAGCCCCAAGGTCCACTTCTTACCGAGTATCTCACAGGCGTCGACATCACGCCGCGACGAACGGTCGACTTTCTGGTCGACATCAATCGACGGTTGCAGCAAGACATCAATTACACTGTTCGACTTGAACCAGGCGTGCAAACTCCTGAGCAAACGTTGGAACGCCGTTTAGGTTCGTGTCGCGACTCGGCTTGGCTGCTGGTGCAGATGTTGCGTCACTTCGGCCTGGCTGCACGGTTCGCTTCGGGCTACATCTGTCAGCTGACGCCTGACATCAAGTCGCTTGATGGTCCGTCGGGGCCCGAACAAGACTTCACCGATTTGCACGCATGGGCTGAAGTCTTCTTGCCTGGGGCCGGCTGGGTGGGGCTTGACCCAACCTCCGGTTTGATGGCAGGAGAAGGGCACATTCCACTGGCGTGCACTCCGTCGCCCATAACGGCTGCACCTATCTCTGGCGGGCTGGAAGAATGCGAAGTCACTTTCGACTTCGACATGAAGATTACTCGCTTCCATGAAGACCCACGTGTTACCAAGCCGTACACCGACGAAGAATGGAACAATATCCAATCACTCGGTCACGAAGTGGATGAGCATCTCGCGAAAGTCGGCATCAAGATGACGATGGGTGGCGAGCCCACGTTTGTCTCCATCGACGACATGGAAGGGGACGAGTGGAACACGGCCGCTGTCGGTCCTACCAAACGCGGCTTGGCAGACAAGCTTATGAAGCGTTTGTATAAACGCTTCGGCGAAGGGGGATTTCTCCATTACGGACAAGGGAAATGGTACCCTGGCGAATCACTGCCGCGTTGGGCGTTCCGTTGCTATTGGCGGCAAGACGGCGAACGTATCTGGCAAGATCCCGCTCTGTTGGCCGAAGATGGCATGAACTATGGTCACGATAGCGATACGGCCATGCAGTTCACGCGACGGTTGGCCGAACAATTGAGCGTGGAACCTGCCCACGTCAACTTTGGCTACGAAGACGCATTCTACTATACCTGGATGGAACGCCGTCTGCCCGCGAATGTCGATATTCATGACTCAAAGCTCGAGGACGAAGAAGAACGTTCCCGGATTGCAAAGATCTTCGAGCAAGGTCTGACATCGCCCGTCGGCTGCGTGTTGCCACTGCGGTATCTGTGGTGGACACCTCAGCCTTGTTGGGAAAGTGGCGAATGGGCCGTTCGTAGCGACGAATTGTTCCTCATCCCCGGCGACTCGCCGATGGGGCTTCGCTTGCCGCTGAAGTCGCTGTTGTACGAAACGGAAGGCCAAGCGGCGGCACTGTTCCCGCTTGATCCGATGGCCGAAGCAGCTCCTCTGCCGTCGTACGCCGAGTTCATGGCCCGACGCTCACCGGCCATGGTCGGTGGTGATTCTGGCAAGCCTTGGTCGATTAAAACGACCGGAGGAGACGACTACCGAACTGCGGCTCGTCCACAAGGGATGAGCGGGCAAAGCTTGGAATCGGACGAGTTCTTCTCGCCTGGCGATTGGAGCGGAGCTGGCGGCGTCAATCCACTTAATCCTGTGATTCGCACCGCTATGTGTGTCGAACCTCGTAATGGCTGTCTGCATGTCTTTATGCCGCCGGTCGACCGAATCGACGGTTACCTGGAACTGCTAACCGCGATCGAAGCGACGGCTGCTTCGATGAACACCCCGGTCATCATCGAAGGCTACTTGCCTCCGCACGACGATCGCATCCAGCACTTGAGTGTGACGCCCGACCCAGGCGTGATTGAAGTCAATGTCCATCCCGCCAATAACTGGCAGGAACTGGTCGACATCACGACCGGCGTCTACGAGGACGCGCACCACACGCGGCTCGGAACGGAGAAGTTCAATCGCGACGGAACTCACACCGGAACGGGTGGTGGTAACCACGTGGTGTTGGGTGGTCCGACCCCAGCAGAAAGTCCGTTCCTCAAGCGGCCAGATATCCTGCGCAGCTTGATCGGCTATTGGCACAATCATCCATCGTTGTCGTACTTGTTCAGCGGCAACTTCATCGGCCCCACCAGCCAGGCCCCACGCGTCGACGAAGGTCGTCGTGATGCGATCTACGAATTGAAGATTGCCTTTGAACAGATTCCCGATAAGGGGCAGTTCTCGCCGTGGCTGGTCGACCGTGTCTTCCGCAATCTGTTGGTCGACATCACCGGGAACACCCACCGAGCCGAGTTCTGTATTGATAAGCTGTTCTCGCCCGATAGCTCGTCTGGACGGCGCGGTTTGCTGGAATTCCGCGCGTTCGAGATGCCGCCGCACGCTCGTATGAGCCTTACGCAGCAGCTACTACTTCGCGCATTGATGGCTCGGTTTGCCGAAACGCCATACAAGGCACCACTGGTCGACTGGGATACGAGTCTGCACGATCGATTCATGCTGCCTCACTTCAACTACCAAGACTTCGAGGACGTGATTGAAGAGACCCAGGAAGCAGGCTTCCGGGTCGAACCCTACTGGTTCCTACCTCACTTCGAGTTCAAATTCCCTAAAATCGGGGAGTTCTCACATCGTGGTGTCCAGGTCGAACTGCGAAAAGCAATCGAACCTTGGTACGTGTTGGGGGAAGAGTCAGGCCAAGGTTTCACGGCGCGCTACGTCGATTCGTCGTTGGAGCGTCTGCAGGTCAAAATTCGCGGTGCGATCCCAGGTCGGCACTTCATGACTTGCAACGGAAGACGCATTCCACTCCACCCAACGGGTACCGAACAGGAATACGTTGCGGGGGTACGGTATCGCGCATGGCAGCCCCCAAGTTGCCTACACCCAACGATACCGGTAGACGAACCGTTAACTTTCGACCTGTACGATGCCTGGTTTGAACGAAATTTGGCGGGATGCCGCTACCACGTTGGGCACCCTGGCGGAAATAATCCAGAGGTGTTCCCTGTGAATGCCTTCGAGGCCGAATCCCGACGCGGTACGCGGTTCGAGAAAATGGGCCATACGCCTGGTTACGTGCCACTGCCACCGGAAGAGTCCTCGAGCGAATTCCCCTTCACGCTTGATATGAGAAGGGGTAAAACCAAGCATCTGTAATCCCCCGCGCCGGGCAGCGCGGCACCTCATGATTGGATATATCCGAGGACTTGGTGACCAGAATTCCCGCACAAAACGATGCTCCGACCGATCTTTTCGCGCCGTACAAGCCGCTGGGCGATGTGTACGACGAGTTTCATGACGGTACGCAAATTCGTCCTCACTGGCAAAGTTATGTCAAAGGGATGCGGGAAATTGGTGCCGCTGAATTCCAGCGACGTTGGAACCAGATGCAGAAGGTCCTTGACCGGACCGGTCTGGCGTACGCCGGGGCTGGGATTGGTAGTCCAGAACAAGATCGCCGTGCCCGACCGTGGGAACTCGATCCGCTGCCAGTGTTGTTTCCGGCTGACGAGTGGAGCCAGGTCGTTCAAGGCTTGAAGCAGCGGGGCCGTTTGCTGCAGATGGTGCTTCAGGACCTGTATGGCCCTCAAGATCTCGTTCGCAGTGGTGTGCTGCCAGCGGAAGTCCTCTTCCGTCATCCAGGCTACTACCGCTGCTTCCATGGCCAAAATCCACCGAGCGGCAACTACCTCTATTTCTATGCTGCCGACCTTTCACGGTCGCCGGATGGAAGCTGGTGGGTGCAAGGAGATCGTAGCGAGTCTCCCTCCGGTAGTGGCTTTGCGCTTGAAAATCGGATCATTCAATCCAGAATGACGCCCAGCTTGTTCCATCGCGAGAACGTCCAGCGGTTGGCTGGCTACTTCATGATGGTCAAGGAAGCCGTGCTACGGTCTTGCTCGCGAGTGACCAATCCACGTGTGGTCATTCTGAGTAACGGTTCGGAAAGCTCGAACTACTTTGAAGACGCCTACCTCGCGCGTTACCTCGGTTACACCTTGGTCGAGCCGGGCGATTTGGCCGTCCGCGGTAATCGCGTGATGCTCAAAACGCTGGGCGGCCTCCTGCCGGTCGATGTTATTCTCCGTCGACCCAACAGCGATCAGTGCGATCCGCTCGAGATTAGCCAATGCACGGGCGGTATTGCCGAGCTACTCCAAGTATGCCGGATGAAGAATGTCGTCGTGCTTAATCCGCTGGGATCTGGCATTGTCGAATCGCCCATTTTCATGACCTTCATGCCGCAGCTTTGTCAGCACTTGCTCGGCGAGCAATTGATCTTGCCGGGCGTGGCAACCTGGCGATGTGGCGATCGCGATGCGCTCGGATATGTGCTCGATAACATCGACAACCTGGTCATCAAGCCAGCCTATCGCCAACGAGGCACGCGGACGCCCGTTTATCGGGTGACCAGCGAAGAGAAGAAAGAAAAGCTGATCCGCATGATCCAGGCCGATCCGGCCATGTTCGTCGCGCAAGAACAGGTCGCTCGTTCCACGAGCCCCGTGTACGAGCGGAAGTCGCTCCGACCGGCCCACATCGCAATGCGAGCATTCGGGGTCATGGGACAAAGCGAGTTCGAGATCATGCCGGGCGGGTTGGTTCGTCTCACCGGCGAGCTTCAGCCGCTCGAAGCTTCGCTGCAAGTGGGCGAACGTAGTAAGGATGCCTGGGTCCTATCATCATCGCCGATTGCGCGTGTTACCCTGCTGAAACAACCCGAGCATGGCGTCGAGCTCAAGCGAACCGGCGGCGAACTTCCTAGCCGCATTGCAGAAAACTTGTTCTGGCTCGGCCGAAATTTGGAACGAGCCGATGTCACTGCACGTGTTTTGAGAACCACGATCTCGCGTTTGACGAGCGAAGAACAAATTGACGAGATGCCAGAAGTGCTCATCCTGCTCCGGACGATGGCCGAGATGGGGATGATCGAAACAGGTTATGGCGTCACGGAAATGCGAAAGCAACTGCCGCCGATCGAACGTAATCTGGCCGCGAATATCTTCGACGAACAAAACTCGATGAGCTTGCGTTCGATTGTAACGCAGATATTCCGTCTCACTTCGCGAAGTCGCGATCGTGTCTCGGCCGATAGTTGGCGAATTCTGCACCGCGTCGATCAAGGATTCCAGGCACCAACGACCGGCTATTGGGATTTGTCCGACTGCTTGGCATTGCTCGACGATCTGGTCCTCGACTTGGCGGCGTTCAGCGGTATCATTTCCGAAAGTATCACCCGTACTCAGGTATATCACTTCCTAGACATGGGACGCCGTATGGAGCGGGCCACGCAAAGTTCGCGTCTAATGCGAAACTGCCTGGTACTTCCCGCGGGCGATTTATCCTCGATCTTGGAAGCACTGCTGGAAATCTCGGACAGTTTGATCACCTACCGATCGCGATATCTGGAAGAGATGCACCTCGGCGCCGTACTCGATCTGCTGGTCACCGACGAAACGAACCCACGTTCGATCGCCCGTCAATTGGCTCAGCTGTTAGATCACGTTAACGGCCTGCCAAGCGTCGGAAAGCACGCCGGATATACGGTCGAGCAGCGACTCGCTATGTCGATGCTGCACGAAGTTCGCATGTTTGATGTCACCCGGGTGCGTGCCCCTGATGCCCTCGTCGCGGGCGAATCGCTACACTTACTGCTGCAGGAAATCGAATCGCTGCTGCCGAAATTGTCGGATGTTGTGACGCAGAGATATTTGGTTCACTCGATGCCCCAATCTCACCTCGTCGAGATTCGCCCCTAAGCTTTTCAGACTGTCAGAAGCGTGCGTTATCAAGTCCAGCACAAGACGGCCTATACCTATTCCGAACCTGCTTCGGTGGCCCATAATCTGTTGCATCTGCGCGTCCCGACGATGCTTCGCCAGAGCGTGGAAGATTTCGCCCTGCTGGTCGAGCCGAAGCCACGTTCGATCGTCTCGCGAACGGACTATTTCGGTAACCAGGTGCACTACTTCGCGTTAAGCGAGCCGCACGAAGGGATGACAATCACGTCGACTAGCCGTGTAACGGTAAAGCCGGCCGTGATTCCATCGACATCGCCTGCTTGGGAACAGATTGTGACCGCAGGCCGGTCGGATGACTTCCCGCTAGAAGTACGTCAGTTTCTGTTTCCTTCGCGTCACATCGGAATGCTGCCGATTTTGGCTGAATATGGCAAAACGGCATTTACCAAGGGACGTCCAATCGTCGAGGCTGTCACGGAGCTGACGACGCGGATCTACAAAGAATACAAATACGATTCGACGGTCACCAGCATTCAAACGCCGCTGGAAGAAGTCGTTCGCCAACGTCACGGCGTCTGTCAAGACTTCGCCCATGTAGGCATTGGCACGCTGCGCGTTCTCGGTTTGCCGGCACGCTACGTAAGCGGCTATCTGCGAACCTCGCCACCTCCGGGCAAGCCACGCCTGGTCGGGGCGGATGCTTCCCACGCTTGGTTCTCAGTCTTTTGCGGCACAGAACTAGGTTGGATCGACTTCGACCCGACGAATAACGTCGTCGCTAGTACGGACCACATCACCTTGGCACACGGTCGCGACTTCGAAGACGTCTCGCCAATTCAGGGAGTCGTCATGGGAGGCGGAACGCGGACGATGCGAGTCGGTGTCGACGTGATGCCACTTGACGCGAGCGGAGTAAACGGACCGCCAGCGGGACCATCGAGCCAGGCTTCGCAGCAGCGACAAGGCTGAACGCGAGCTCATGCAAATCTTCGTGTCAAACGCGAACCATCAACCAGTCCAAGAAATGGGTTGACGGTTTTCAATGGGCGACTGGAAAAGCCTACGATAACGAGGTACTCGTTAAACCGGTTGTAAGCTAAAGAACGTTGTCCCGATCGATTCACCGACCGAATTTAGCCGAGTCTGGAAGTCGTCGATAAACTCGTGCAAACCACGGCCGATGATATCGGTCGCACTGGTGAATGCGAACTCGGCACGAAGCTGTCCCAAACGCTGCTCAGGCAGGTTGGTAAACCCTTCAATGTCGCTGCCGGTGATCGCATGCAAAGATTCGTTAGCACGCGTCAAGCAGTGAAGCACGGCTCGCGGGAATTCTTTATCGAGCATCAGGAAGTCGACCACATTCTGCGGTGCGATCCGCCCGAAGCGTTGACGGTACATTTCATAGGCACTCGCCGAGCGGAGCAGGGCGGCCCACTGTAAATCGTCGAAAGGGCTACCCACATGCTGCGGACTGGGCAGCAGGATGTAGTACTTCACGTCGAGGATTCGCGACATCTTGTCGGCCCGTTCCAGGAATCGGCCCAACTGACAGAAGTGCCAGCCTTCGCCGTGGGTCATCGTCGCGTCGGTCACCCCGACGAACTGTTGACCTGAATTGCGGACGGCGTCGTAGAAGTCGTGCAGGTCGTCGAGGATGCCCTCGGCATCCCCTTCATCCTTGACCATGAGATAAAAACGATTGATGTGTTCCCACATCTCTGCGGAAATACGTTCACGAATACTCCGCGCATTTTCACGGGCGTTGATCAAACAGGTGAGAATCGAGTTCGGATTCTTACGATCAAACGTGAGAAACTCGATGACATTCCGTTTGGTAGCTTCCCCGTATGTCTCCGAGAACATCTCGTTATCCCCGGTGGTCGTGACCAACGGGCCCCACTGCTGATTTCCGGCAGTGGACAAATCCATACTGATGTTCAAGTTGACGGCGATAAATCGGGCGACAGCTTCTGCCCGTTCGATGTATCGGCTGGTCCAATAGATCGAGTCGGCGACGCGACTTAACATGAAGAACCTTTCTCTCCTACACGACCCAGGTGTCTTTGCTTCCGCCCCCCTGGGACGAGTTGACGACCAGCGAACCCTTGCGCAGGGCCACTCGCGTCAGTCCGCCAGGCAAAACGTAGATGTCTCGTCCATAGATGATAAACGGTCGCAGGTCGACATGTCTCCCCTCCAAATGATCATCGATGATCACCGGCGCTCGCGAAAGAGACAAAGTCGGCTGAGCAATGTAGTTTCGCGGATTTGCCTTGATCAATTCGACAAACTTGGCATGTTCTTCCTTACTGGCACGTGGCCCAATCAGCATGCCGTAACCGCCTGATTCATTAGCCGGTTTTACAACCATGTCGGCGATATTCTTGATCACGTGATCTCGCTGCTTGTCGTCCCAGCAAACGTAGGTGGGCACATTAGGCAAGATGGCGTCTTCGCTCAGGTAGTATTTGATCATGTCCGGGACGTAGGCATAAATCACCTTGTCGTCGGCAATTCCCGTACCTGGGGCATTCGCGAGGGCGATATTGCCGGCTCGGTAGGCATCCATAATGCCAGGAACACCCAACATCGAATCCTTGCGGAATGCCTGCGGATCGATGAAGTCGTCGTCGATTCGACGATAAATGACGTCGACGCTACGAAGACCTTTCGTCGTGCGGGCATAAACCCGTCGATCGCGCACAACTAAATCCCGCCCTTCGACCAGTTCGACCCCCATTTGCTGGGCAAGGAACGAATGCTCGAAGTAAGCCGAGTTATAAATGCCTGGCGAAAGAACCGCGACTTGTGGTTTTTCGATATGTTCTGGAGCCAGGTAATTCAGGGCGTCCAGCAATTGGCTGCAGTAATCGTCCACAGGACGTACGAACTGGGCCTCGAACAGGCCTGGGAACGTCTGCTTCATCAACTGGCGATTTTGCAGCACGTAGGAGACGCCCGATGGGCAGCGGAGATTGTCTTCCAGTACGTAAAACTGGCCATCTCCGTCGCGAACGAGGTCGGTCCCGGTGATATGACACCAGATGCCGTGTGGCGGATTCAGGCCAACGCACTGCGGCCGGAATGAACTTGCCGAGCGGACGACATGTTCCGGGATGACACCATCCTTCAAGATCTTCTGATCATGATAGATGTCGTCGATAAACATGTTTAGCGCGACAATACGCTGCTTTAGACCTTTAGAAATCCACGACCATTGTTCCCCCTGAATAATGCGGGGCAGGATGTCGAACGGAATAATCCGCTCGGTACCTTCCTGCTCGCCGTACACGTTAAACGTGATCCCGAGGCGGATCATCGAACGTTCGGCAGCCGTCTTACGCTTACGAAGGTCGTTAGAAGTAAGCTCTTGGATATGTTTGTAAAGTAGCTGGCAGTTGATGCGGGGAGAGCCGCCGGGAGAGAACATCTCGTCGTAGAACTCACCGACATCGTAGTCCGCAATCAAATTTGGCTCAGAGGTGTACTCTTGAGACTGTGTTTGCCCTTGCACGTCATTCTTCTCCTAATGAGAAATCTAGTGGGGCCAGATTAATCCGCCTGGGAGGAGTTCTCGCTGTGGCGAAGCGAGATGAAAGGTTGCCTGAGGCCTCCCTGATCTAACACAGATGTCATTGCATTTGGCGTGCCAAGCACAATATTTACAGCGCCTCGCTAAACGCATAAATTCCATTCTCTGAAATACTTACAGCTTTTTAAACTCGAATTTGTCAAAGTCGAAGCGACCGGCAATTGCCTATTATGTGAGCAGGTGTAAGGGAATCTGAATTCGCATTAAGATTTGCGACCAGTCGTGACTGACAGCTAACTTGTCCTACTGCGACTCCGCTTAGCAGACCCTCGTTCCCGCTACGAGCGAGTGTTAAGATAGGATGCATCTCTCCGCTTCACTACCCTGCCACACCTTCTCGGTTCGACCGCAACGCTTATGCGATATCTTACTCGATCGATGCGACTCGTCTTCGGTTGCCTAATTCTTCTTTCGTCATCGGTCTTGGCCCAAGACGTAATCCAACCTTCACGCAATCTTCCGAAAACTCAGCCATGGGATCTAGCGAAGTTGTCGGTTGCACCGAAGTTCGAGTGGATCGATCAGACTTCGCCAGTTCGATCGTTGACCTACACTGGCGAGAAATATCAAGGAAACGCTACGAGTGTCTTCGCATATTATGCGACACCTGGAAGCGTAATGGGAGACGAGTCCCTTGATAAAGATCTGCCAGTGGTCGTGCTGATTCATGGTGGCGGGGGAACCGCCTTCCGTGAATGGGCGGAGTTATGGGCCAAGCGGGGATATGCCGCAATTGCCATGGACCTTGCCGGCAGTCGACCCAACGAAGGCCAGAATCCGCACGATCAAAAGAATCGCACTCGTTTGCCTAAGGGCGGTCCCGATCAATCTGGCAAAGAGAAGTTCCTGGCCATCGACCAAGCAGCCACCGACCAATGGCAATTCCATGCGGTCGCCAATGCCATCTTGGCGCATTCGCTCGTTCTTAGTTTTCCGGAAGTTGACAAGCAGCGAAGCGCGGTCACCGGAATCAGTTGGGGCGGCTACTTAACTTGCATTGTCTCCGGGGTCGATACCCGTTTCGATGCAGCGGTTCCGGTGTACGGCTGTGGTTATCTGCTTGATAACAGTGCCTGGTTGAATCAGTTCAATGCCATGACACCCGAGCAACGCGAGCGCTGGACCACCTGGTGGGAGCCTTCCCAGTATCTGCCAGCGGTCGAGATGCCAATCTTGATGGTCAACGGCACCAACGATTTCGCTTATCCCCTTGATAGCTACATGAAGAGCTATCAGGCCATTCCCGATCAAACCGACAAGCAGTTGGCCGTGACCGTGAAAATGCCCCACAGTCATCCTGCTGGATGGGCGTCGCCGGTAATCGCACGATTCATAGACCAGCATTTGCGGCAAACAGAAGCCCTACCCGAGATCGGCTTGCCTAAGGTAGAAGGACAGTCGGTTCGTCTCAATTTTGCCGATGCCAAGATTTCTAAAGCCGAAATTCATTGGAGCAGCGACGCGCAGCCCGTCAATCAGCATGAATGGGAAACGCGTGAAGCAACCATTCACGATGGCTACGTCCTCGCCCCTAAACCGCCAGAAGACGCTAAACTTTGGTTCATGACTGTCGAAACCGCCGATGGAAGTCCTATCAGCACAGAAGTACTTTTCGCTGTGGCCCCCTCGAATTGATTGTCATCAGGAGTGTTTCCGCTGTCTGATTCTCCCCAGCAAGTCGAATCGTCTGAGGCCGAATACGCCCAGGGAATGGATGCCGCGCAGTTTGAAACCCACGCTGCCCACGAGCAAACGCACTGGTGGTTCGTCGCACGAAGGCAAATCCTGCGGAAGGTGCTTCTAGAACTCGCCTCGCCAGGTACTCCCTTGCTGGACGTTGGTTGCGGTACTGGAGCCAACGCGGCTTGGTTTGCCGAGCGATTCCCCACGACTGGTATCGATGTCTCCCGTTATGCGATCGATCTGGCTCGCAAACGATTCCCTGGCGTTCGCTTTGAATGCGGAACGATTGGGGACTTAGATACCGCAACCTGTCAGTCGGTACGTTTGGTCACGCTGCTCGATGTGTTGGAGCACGTTCCGGATGACCTTCAAGTCTTCTCGCAACTTGCGAGTCATCTTTCGCCCGGCACCCACTTTGTGGTGACGGTCCCTGCCGGGCTTGATTTGTGGAGTCCCCATGATCAAGCGTTAGGCCATTATCGTCGCTACTCGCCTAAGCGGCTGACTCAAGTTTGGGATGGGTTACCGGTCGAGTGCCGCTTGCTTTCGCATTTCAATTCGCGGTTGTATGGTCCGATCAAGATGGTTCGTTCCCTCACTCGAAAACGGCGGCATAGTGCTGGGCACGGAGGGACGGATCTCTCGCTGCCACCTTCCCCTATCAATGCGGCCCTGCGGCATTGGTTCGCTGGCGAGTCGCATCGAATCGTCGGCAGCTTGAAGCGGGGCGGGGCAGGGGGCTACCCGCGTGGCGTCAGCTTGCTGGCCGTGCTAACACGTTTGGAAGGTGATATCGAAGTTCGTACCCGCGGCGCGGACGTCAGCCGTGATCATTACGATCCGATCGCTAAGCAATACTTGGGAGATTAAACAAACGCCATGGAACCGGTGTCCGGCAACTCGAGTGTTTCCCCTAACTGCGTTCTCGTTGTTCCTTGTTATAACGAAGAAAAACGCCTGCCGACGGGGGCGTTTGAAACGTTCCGTCATGCCTATCCACACGTGAATTTCCTGTTCGTCAACGACGGCAGTCACGATGGAACCCAGTCGCTCTTGGAAGCCCTGAAGCACTCCGCCCCCGAAAGTTTCGACGTGGTGATGCTCGATCGAAATCGCGGCAAGGCCGAGGCAATCCGTCGCGGGCTGTTGGAAGCGATCGCCCGCCAGCCGGCGTTCGTTGGCTTCTGGGACGCCGACCTTTCGACACCGCTCGACGAGGTCCCCCGATTTCTCGATCTGATGCAAGAGCATCCGGACGTCGAGATGGTGATCGGATCACGCGTGCAATTGCTTGGCAGAGACATTTCTCGCCGGCTTTTGCGTCACTATATGGGCCGCATTTTCGCCACGCTGGCTTCCGCGGCGATTGGTTTGCCGGTCTACGATACACAGTGCGGTGCGAAGCTGTTTCGTGTTACGCCCTCTCTCAACCAGGCGTTTGATAAGCCATTTTCCAGTCGCTGGGTGTTTGACGTTGAGCTGATCGACCGCTTCCTACGATTGTCGCAGGAAGAAGAAAAGGCGCCTCGACGCGAACAGATCGTCGAAGTGCCTTTGCAGAAATGGACCGATGTTGCCGGCTCAAAATTGGGGACGCTTGATTGCATTCAAGCCGGATGCGACTTACTACGGCTGACGTTTCGGATTCGATCGAATCCGCGTTAGTCAAACGGCCCCTCTAAGTCAGCCAGTTTGATTGCACGAGTGCCTCAGCACTGACGATCTTGGGACATTTCCAGTTATTGCGAATCATCCAGTCGAAGAACTGCGATTCGACGGCGATGTGATAGTGACGAATGTAATACAAGACATCCTTCGACCAGCACCATTCGCCGTCGCTGTAGACATCTGGCGGTCCTATGGGGATCGATCCGCCTTGCAGTCGATCGAAGGCCGACCCGCCTGCTTCAAATAGCATGGTACCTTCGCTAAGGTACTGAAGGACGAGTTCCTCTTCATCCAGCGGTCCCATCATCTGGAGTTCCCGCAAGTCTTGAAGAGCCGAACTCGGACTGCTCTCTTCAAAAAATCCAAAACGCTTCAACATGGGTCACGTTCCTCCACACCACCCACGTCAAGCTTTTGCGAAGCATTGAACGGGTGACGATAAGACGAGAAAGGAAGTCACCGGAAAGCAGTCATCGTCTGAAACTGCTGACCTGACAAAACATGTTCCTCCCAAGCTGCTCCACATGGCCCCTCTTCTCGCAAGCATAGCAAATCGCAAAAGCGCGAGGCAAAGAAAAAGTAGCGGTGGAAACAAAATCAATGTCAGGAGGACGATGGTTCCTATTGTTGCGAAAAGAAGGCCAGATCACTGGCTAAATTGCGCAAGGTGACGCCAGGGAAGAATTACTTGCTTTGTGAATCCTTTTGCCGCTTACCGGCATCGAAACTAAATATTGACTGGAATACGATTTGCAGATTTAAAGTGCATCGGCTTGCCATTTGTTTAAGGGCAAACCGACGACAGCTGCACCCCCGTTAAGGGAGATAGTAGATAATGGCCATTGATCCAATCTGTGGAATGAATGTAGACGAGTCGACTCGTTGGCGATCAACTCGTGAAGGGCAAACATTCTACTTTTGCTGCGAGCATTGTCTGCACAAATTCGAGGCTGGTGGCGATACACAGGACGCCCCACAGCAACTCGTTACCCTTGGCGAAGCACCTGAAAAGAAGAGCTGCTGTCACGGCGATCATCACGATCACGCTGGCCACACGCACGGCGGAAAGAAGAACAGTCAGTCGACCGCCAAATATATTTGCCCTATGTGCGAAGGCGTGGAAAGCGAAACGCCAGGCGATTGCCCGAAGTGTGGTATGGCACTCGAACGGAACCAACCCGCTGGACGCCAAACCAAAACGATTTACACCTGTCCGATGCATCCAGAAGTACGGCAAGACCATCCTGGTAGCTGCCCGAAATGTGGGATGGATCTTGAACCGGAAACCATTACGACCGACGAAGAAGAACACGATCCTGAATTGTTTTGGATGACAGTTCGCTTCTGGGTCGCGGCGGCGCTCACATTGCCCGTGTTCGCACTAGCCATGTTACCGATGGTCGGTATCCCGACCGGCATCCCGCCCGAAGTTGCCCGATGGATTCAGCTGGTCTTATCGACACCTGTGGTCGTGTGGTGTGGCTGGCCCTTCTTCGTCCGCGGCGTGAAGTCGATCATGACGATGAACCTGAACATGTTCACGCTGATTTCGATCGGCGTGGCTGCCGCATACCTTTATAGTTTGTTAGCAACCCTGGTACCTAGTGCGATCCCCGAGCATTTCCGCCATGGTGGCGAAGTGCCTGTCTATTTTGAGGCCGCCGCAATGATCGTGGCCCTTGTGTTGTTGGGCCAAGTGATTGAACTACGAGCCCGCAAGAAAACCGGCAGTGCAATTCGAGAGCTGATCAACCTCGCGCCACCAACAGCTCGGCTGGTTGAAAACGGCGAGGAACGGGAAGTCCCGCTAAGCGAAGTCTCGGCCGGGCAAGAATTAAAGGTCATTCCTGGCGATAAGATTCCGGTCGATGGGGAAGTGATCTCAGGTAGCTCGTCGGTCGACGAGTCGATGATCACAGGCGAAGCAAACCCGATCGCGAAGAAAGAAGGGGATACGGTGATCGGTGGAACGGTCAATCAAAGTGGTACGCTGCGGATCAAAGCGACCAACGTCGGAGAGGACTCCGTGTTGTCGCAGATCGTGCAGATGGTCGGTCAGGCCCAACGAAGTCGGGCTCCGATTCAGCGATTGGCCGATACGGTCTCTGGCTACTTTGTGCCGGCCATCGTTGGAATCGCCGTGCTGACATTCATCATTTGGTCGATTTGGTCGCCGGCTGAACCCCGCTTGGCGTACGCACTTCTCAACGCAGTGGCTGTGTTGATTGTTGCCTGTCCTTGTGCGTTAGGGCTGGCAACGCCGATGTCGATTATGGTTGGCGTTGGTCGCGGTGCCAAAGCTGGGGTGCTTGTCAAGGAAGCGGCCGGCTTGGAAACGTTGCAACAGGTCGATACCGTGGTGGTCGACAAAACAGGGACGCTGACCGAAGGCAAGCCGAAGCTCACCCAGCTTCAACCGGCGAACGAGTTCAGCGAAGAGGACCTGTTGAAATACGCCGCCGCTGTCGAGCAGAACAGCGAACATCCCATCGGGCGATCGATTGTCAACGGAGCAAAGGATCGGGAGATGGCGATTCCGGAAGCCACCGATTTCGATTCCACCACCGGGCAAGGCGTTCAAGCGACGGTCGATGGCAAGAAGATTGTTTGTGGTAAGCCTTCCTTGCTCAAGGAGCATGGCGTCGAATTCAATGCCGAAGGCTCACCTGAAGGAACAACCGTCTACTTGGCAGTCGATGGAACGTACGCCGGTTCGCTCGTGGTCAGCGACCCCCTTAAGTCGTCAACGCAAGGTGCGATTCAAGCCCTGCATGAAATGGGGATTCGCGTGATCATGATGACCGGCGATAACCCTAAGGTTGCCGAGGCGATCGCCAAAAAACTAAACATCGACGACTACCAGGCCGATCTCTCACCGCAAGACAAGCACGACCGTATCCAGAAACTGCGAGACGAAGGCGCCAAGGTCGCCATGGCGGGTGACGGTATTAACGATGCCCCCGCACTCGCGGCCGCCGATGTCGGAATTGCCATGGGTACCGGTACCGACGTAGCGATCGAGAGTGCCGCGATTACCTTGATGGGTGGCGATCTGAACGGCGTGGTGAAAGCATTCCGTTTAAGCCATCGCGTGATGCGAAACATCAAGCAGAACTTGTTCTTCGCGCTGGTCTACAACGGAATTGGTGTGCCGATTGCGGCCGGGATTCTGGTTCCCATTTTCGGGATGAACGCCTTGTTAAATCCAATGTTCGCCGCTGCCGCAATGAGCTTCAGCTCGGTCAGCGTTATTGGCAACGCATTACGACTACGGGCCACAAATCTTACAGGGTAATTAATCGCGGCAATTAGTTAGAACCTTTGCGGCCGATGAACTGCGTGACGAAGGCGTTGCCGGTATGGTACGTCCCTTCGGTGACTTCGCGTTCGAGTTCGACTTCATGCTGGACTTCGAGATTTGGGAAATGAGCGCGAAGAAGCTTGAGTGTCAGGAGCATGTCGACATCCTTCGGCCCTCCTGTTCCGTATTCGAGTTGCCGAGGATGGTAGGATTCCAGCAGAAACACGCCGCCTGGTTTTAACGACGTGAAGACCTTTGGATAAACATCAGCCCGCACGGCGGATGGGAGATGGGCCGAGATCGAGACGATCGCGTCCCACTTGGCGTCACCGAAGTCGAACTGGCACAAGTCGGATAAGACGTAATCGATGGATACATCGTTTTGTTCAGCCAATCGCTCCGCTTTCTTCTTCCCTTCGGCCGAGACATCCACGCCGGTGACTTGGTGTCCCTGACGGGCGAGAAAAACTGCGTTGCGGCCCTCCCCTTCGCACAGGCAAAGTACGCGGCCCGATGGTGGCAATTGAAATTCGGAGGCCTTGAGAAACGAATTGGGCTCGGTACCGTAAATGTACTCCGATTGGCCAAATCGCTCGTCCCAGAACGATCGCACATCCATCGTGATTTCTCCTTCAAGCTGCCAAGACTGCTACGCCGCGCAGGTAATTTAGATGACCGGTTGACCCGTAAGGTCGCAGCGATTTCCGAAAGCGGAAAACAATTCTACAAGAAGTTTTCAATTTTGGCTGGCCTAGACCTGCCTGGCAGAGCACCAATAATGGGAGTGTCTTAAACAACCATTGCCTGTCAGCCACCTCCCATGCAACGTGACCGCCAAAAACTTTTTCTCGAGGGGCCGATCGGTGTGGCTCTCTTTCGCTTGGCGGTTCCGATTATTCTCGCCAATGTGCTGCAAACGGGCTACCAGTTGACCGATGCTTTTTGGGTTGGGCGATTGGGGGCTTCCGCTGTGGCGGCTGTTTCGGTCAGCTTTCCGGTAACGTTTTTGGTGATCGCGCTCGGGTCTGGGCTGGGGATTGCTGGCGCGACGCTATCGGCTCAGTACATGGGCGCCGGCCGGCAAGATATGGTCAATCATGTGGCGGCCCAAACGATGCTGATGGTGTTCATTACGTCGGTCATTTTGGGAACGACCGGCTACATGCTTGCCCCCTACTTGCTGCATTGGATGGGGGTCGAAGCCGATGTATACCGTGACGGGCTGGCTTTCATGCGGGTCTCGTTTGTCGGCATTATCTTTGTGTTTCTATTCGCCATGTTTCAGGCTTTGATGCGCGGGATCGGTCAGACCACGATCCCGCTGCTGATTGTGCTGGGAACGGTGCTCTTGAATATCGTGCTCGATCCCATGTTCATTTTTGGCTGGGGGCCGATCCCGGAACAAGGAGTTCGTGGTGCAGCTTTGGCAACATTGACCACGCAAGGGATTGCCGCGATGGTCGGGATGATCGTGTTCCTCTTGGGGCGACACGGGATTCAATTGCGATTGGCCGACTTCCGACCTGACTTTCCGTATATCAAGCGGGCTTTCCTGCTTGGTGCGCCTGGTTCGGTCGAGCTATCGACCCGGGCGCTTGGACTGATCGTGCTTTCGTTTCTAGTTGCCAGCTTCGGTACCGTAACGATTGCCTCGTACGGAGTCGGGGCGAATGTGTTGCAGTTCGTGATGATCCCAGCGATGGGGCTTTCGATGGCCGTCTCGACTTTAGTTGGCCAGAACATCGGAGCAGGCAACACGGCCCGAGCGTCGAAGGTCGCGATCCTTGGTGCGTGTTGGGGATTTGGAATTTTAACGACCGTCGGCATCGTGGCGTTTGCCTTCGCACCGAACATCGTGGGCTTCTTCGTACCAGACGATCAAGCCGTGATCGATCATGGAGCCGAGTTCATTCGCGTGATGAGCCTGGCCTGGGGGGGACTGGGAATTCAGCTTTGCATGATCGCAACCTTCCGTGCTTCAGGCAATTTCCTGATTTCGATGGTGATTGCCTTGGTCTCGCAGTGGATGCTGCAATTCCCTGTGGCGTACATCTTATCGAAGCACACGCCGTTGGAGGCGAATGGCATCTGGTGGTCGTTCCCCGTGATGCATGGGCTGATGGCCGTGGTGGCCGCGGCTTGGTTTGCCCAAGGCGGGTGGAAGAAAACCCGCATCACGGATCGCGATGACCAGGTTCGTCAGGTCACCGAAGAAACAATCGTGGAAGATGGCCTGCCGTGAGACAGGCTTTAGGTACCTGCCAATGCGCCGCTTTTTTCCATGCCTTCCGGCATTTCGCCAGTTCCGCTGACTAAGGTCGTTTGCCACTGGGCACCCAGCATCACGCAGTTAATGCCAGAGC
The DNA here is from genome assembly GCF_002967765.1 of Blastopirellula marina. NCBI lineage: Bacteria > Pseudomonadati > Planctomycetota > Planctomycetia > Pirellulales > Pirellulaceae > Blastopirellula > Blastopirellula marina. The sequence continues at coordinate 299,151 of NZ_PUHY01000014.1, forward strand.
CAATCCCGAGCAGCGCCACGTTCTGGCCTGCTTCGAGGAACTGCGTTTGCGCGGCCAGAGCCAGCGTAGTCGGCAGCGCGGCGGCGCCGGTGTTGCCTAACCACTGCACGGTCGCGAAGTCGTTATCGATCGACAGGCCCAACTTTTCCAGCACCAAACGGCGATGCGTTTGGCCAACCTGATGACAGATGGTGCGATCGATCTGATCAGGGCTCCAGCCGGTTGCACCGAGGAAGTCTTGGAAGGTGGCGGCCCCGGTGGCGATACCTTCGGCCATCAGCTTTTCGGAATCGGTTTGCATCAGCGGATTGCCGACGCCCGTTTCGTTCTTTCCGGCAATGCTGTGGCAAAGGTCGTGGTGCTGGGTATGAGCACGAACCCCAGCACCAATGAGCTGATTGCCAGTGCGGCTCAGTTCCTTGTCGCACAGAATCATCGCGCAACTGGCTGAGCCGATGGTTAGCGACGCGACCGCCAGCTTGATGTCGTTGCGGCTGAGGTTGCTACTTTCGTTGAGCGTGGCAATCGTGTTGTCGACCAGATGACGCCCACTTTCGGTGCCGACGACGATACCTGCTTTAATCTGGCCGAGCTCGATCATGTTGGCGATTTGAATCGCGCCATTGAGAATACCAAGGCAAGCATTCGAGACGTCGTACACCACGCAGTCTTGTGGCAGACCCAGGGCATGATGCACGCGGCAGGCGGTGGCGGGCTCGAGGAAGTCGCGGCAGACCGAGCCGTGGATCAGTGCGCCGATGTCGGCCGGATCGATTCCCGTGGCGGCCATTGCATTGCGGGCCGAGTGGATGCTGACATCCCCTGGCTGAACTGCTTCTGGGAAGAAGCG